>CANQHG010000001.1 GCA_947623655.1 uncultured Clostridia bacterium
ATCTTAGACTATCTCCATGACGGCCTCTTGCACTGATTTTTTCCCAAACCCCGTCTCACATGTTTGACAAACCTACATCGACGCCGATTTCCCGCGCGAAAGTTGGAGCAGATGCATTCCATATATGCAAATTTCTACAAAATAATGACAGAAATTTACATAAAAAACTAAAATATTTCACAAAAACGGGTTGACAATTTTTTCAATTTGTCGTAGAATGATAAAAATACGAGGGAGGTGAATTTATGTATTGCAGAGATTGCGGCGAAAAGCTTTCATTGCGCTTTCTCGAGAACGAAGGGCTCGTCCCCTATTGCGGAAAATGCGAAAAATTCAAATTCCCCTTCTTCCCCGTAGCCGTTTCGATGGCGGTAACGAACCGCCAGGAAACAAAGATCTTGCTGGCAAAGCACACGGGCGACGATGATTATAAGCTGTTTGCGGGGTACGTCAAGAAGGGCGAAAGCGCGGAGAAGGCGATCCCGCGGGAACTCAAAGAAGAGACAAATCTCTCCGCCGTCAAGTGGAAATATCTCGCGTCCCGCTATCATGAGGCAAAAAACATTCTTATGCTGGGCTTTCTCGTGACGGCCGAAGACGGTGAGATGGCTCTCAACGAGGAGATCGACGAGGTAAGATGGTGTACGCCCGACGAAGCGCGGGCGATCATCCGCAAGAATTCCACAGCGGAATATTTCCTCAACTTTGCCCTGAACGAACTCGGCAGAAAAAAATAATTTTTATATAAGTCTGTACAAAAAACCGTCCCCTTTCGGACGGCTTTTTCTTTGAGCAAAACCCTTTTGTGGGGTCACTCCTCACTCTCCGGGGGAACGGAAAGGGTCTGCGCGGGCTGTTCGGCCGTAATCTTGCTCTCGGCAAGGCCCTTGACATAGGAGTCGGCGTTCACCTTTATGATGTTGAGTGCATAGACGACGATGGGAATGACGATCAGCGCGGCAAGAACGAAGTTTATGAGCATTACAAGAAAGAAAAACGCGGCGACGCACAGGAAAATCAATGCGACGGAGACGAGATATTCCAATAGATTCTTCCCGTTTACAACGTCCTTGAACGCGACGGTCTTATTCCCATATACGATCCACGACGAAGTGAGCGCGAGAAAGGCGTAAGCCGTAACAATGACGGCAAAGACGAGCAAGGAATAGTAGCGGATCACGCCCGCGAGCGCAAACGCGCCGCTGAGCACCAGCGATTCCACGAACGGAATGACCGTGTTCGCAACGACCCATTTTTTGAACCCGCGCCTTGCATTCTTTCTGCGCACGACAAAGCCCGTTGCGTAATTCGCAAAGAGCAGCCCGAGATAGCAACAGACGATCGCAAGCGCGAACTGCGTCCTGATCGCAACGGAAAAATTTACGACGATCGCCGTAAAATCGGCCGTAAACGCCTCCGAAGAACTGCCGAGAAGTTCAAAAAATTCCTTGATGGTCGTAAGGACCCATTCCGTATCGATGATTTGCCCGATATAATTGAAAATATTTCCGTCCCAAGTCAGTTTTTCACCCGCATATACGATAAAATCCGAAACAGAGATCTCCGATTGCGTCACCGTGCCGGAAATCAGCTCTGAAAGCTCGTCCAATGTCGACGTTGCGCTCCCGATGGCGGCATTGAGAAATCCGAACAACGCAAGCAACACAAAGAGATAGATGATCCCCATCGGAATAAAGACATAGAGAATGCTGTTGCAAAAATTTTTCAGCGATGTCTTTATCATATGTTTCTCCCATGAAAAACGGCGCACCGCAAAGGCGCGCCGCACTGCTCACTCCTCTTCGTCTTCCTCTTCGGGAAGGTCGACATTATGATAGACGTCTTGTACGTCGTCGTTTTCTTCAAGTTTGTCAAGCATTTTTTTGAAGAGTTCGAGTTTCTCTCCCTCGAGCGTGATCTTATTCTGCGGAATCATCGTGATCTCCGCCTGCAAGAACTCAAGTCCCTTGCCCTCAAGGAAAGTGCGGACCTGCGAGAATGCCGCGGGTTCGGTATAAATTTCGTACACGTCTTCCTGCGTAACGACATCCTCGGCGCCCCCTTCGAGCGCCATATCCATGATCTCGTCCTCGGAAAGGGTCTTTTCCACGACGATAAGTCCCCTGTTGTCGAACATGTAGGAGACGCTGCCCGTCGTTCCGAGAGAACCGCCGCACTTCGACATGATGGAACGCACGTCGCTCGCCGTGCGGTTGTTGTTGTCGGTGAGGGTCGTGACGATCACCGCCGCACCGCCTGCGCCGTACCCCTCGTAGGTGAGTTCCTTATACTCCTTGTCACCAAGCTCTCCCGCGGCCTTCTTAATGGAACGCTCGATATTGTCGTTGGGCATGTTCGCCGCTTTCGCCTTGGCGATGATATCGGCAAGCTTGGAATTGGTTGCTGGATTGGGATTGCCCTTTGCCGCGACGGCGAGTTCCCTGCCGATCTTCGTGAAAAGCTTGCCCCTTGCGGCGTCCGCTTTCCCTTTCTTTGCCTGTATATTGTGCCATTTGCTATGACCTGACATAAATTATACTCCTTTTTTTAATAAATACATCAAAATCGACGCCGAAACAGCGGCGTTGAGGCTTTCGACGCGCCCTTGCATCGGAATGCCGACGACAAAATTTGCCGCCTTCCGCACCTCATCCGAGAGGCCGTTGCCCTCGTTCCCAATACAGAGACAGAATTTTTCGGGCGCATGAAATAGAAAGACATCTTCACCATTCATGTCCGCCGCGATCAGAGGGACCCCCCCGAGCACAGATAAGATCTCTTCTCTCGTGCCGCGCATGGGCTTTGTGTAAAACAGCCCGCTCATGCTCGCCCGCACGCTCTTGGGAGAATACGGATCGGCGCAGTCGGCAAGATAGATCTCCTCATAGCCCGCTGCGGCAGCCGTCCTCAAAATCGCTCCTACATTGGCGGGATCGGCAACGCCGTCAAGAAAGAGACAGCTCTTTTGGGGCTGATTCAAGGCGTTTTCGGGGATCTTCACCTCAGCGACGATCCCCTGCGGCGTCTTTTCATCGCAGATAGCTCTGAAAACGTCTTCGCCGAGCGATATGCAGGGCAGAGAATACGTATTATCTCCCTCATACCCCTCCCGAACGGCAAGACGGACGATCTCAAGCCCGCTCCCGCGACATTCGCCCACCATTTTGGGCCCCTCGACAAGGAACGTTCCCCTCTCCCGTCTCCCCTTTTTCTCTTTGAGGGAAGCAAGTTCTTTCACAACGGGATTTTGTTTGGATCTTATGACAATCATGACAAAAAAGCCTTTCTTGGAAAGGCTTTTGTTTTTTAAAGGGCCGCTTTCGCCTTGCCGCAGATATCGGCAAAGGCCGTAGCGTCGTTGACGGCAAGATCGGCAAGAATCTTGCGGTTGAGATCGATCCCCGCGACTTTGAGGCCGTGCATAAGTTTGGAATAGGACAGCCCGTTGATACGAGCCCCCGCATTGATACGGGCGATCCAAAGTTTGCGCATATCGCGCTTTCTCAGCTTTCTGCCAACGTATGCGTATTGCAGGGACTTCATCACCGCCTGACGGGCGATGCGATAGTTCTTGCTCTTATAGCCATAGTAGCCCTTGGCGAGCTTAAAGATCTTTCTGCGCTTTTTGACTGCGTTCACGCTTCTCTTGATTCTCATGGTCTGCCTCCCTTAATCCTTGTAGGGAATCATGCGCTTGACGGTATTTTCCTGCGTCTCGGAGACGAGCGTGGATTTGCGCAGATTTCTCTTTCTCTTTCTGTTCTTGGTCTCTGCCTTGTGGTTCTTGCCGCCGTGGGCTCTGTTCACCTTGCCGGATCCCGTGAGCCAGAAGCGCTTTTTGGAACCGCTGTGCGATTTCTGTTTCGGCATTTCTGTATCCTCCAAATTGCTTTTTATGATGTATCATGCCCTGTGCGGGCGGTGTACCGAAGTTATTTCTTGGCGGGAGCAAGAATCAAAATCATGTTCCTGCCCTCCATATTGAGCGGCTTTTCGACGACGGCAACCTCTTTCAGCCCCTCGTAGAAGTTCATGATGACGTCTCTGCCGAGGTTGGCGTGCGCCATTTGTCTGCCGCGGAAGCGGATGGAGACTTTGACCTTGTTGCCCTGCTCCAAAAACTTTTGTGCTTGCTTTGCCTTGACGTTGAGATCTCCCACGTCGATCGTCATAGAGAGCTGAACTTCCTTGAGCTCAACGATCTTCTGGTTGCGCTTGTTCTCTTTCTCCTTTTTGGCCTGCTCGAATTTGAACTTGCCGTAGTCCATGATCTTACAAACGGGCGGGACCGCCGTGGGAGAAATTTTAACGAGGTCGAGCCCGGCTTCGTCGGCAAGGCGAAGAGCCTCGCGGGAAGACATAACGCCGAGCATTTCGCCCGTTTCGGAGATGAGCCGTACCTCTCTGTCGCGGATCTCGCCATTCAACTGATTTTGATTTTGATTTTTACCTGCCATATTCCTCTCAAAACAAAAACGGGTTTCGCAACAAGCAAAACCCGTTGAATTCTTTTTTACGCACGAAAAACGCGACGTTTCCGAAAATTCATTGACCCGCATCACGAAAGCGATCGCGGAGAGAAGGGCCTGCTTCTGCTTGACATGGGAAGTATATCATAGACATCCCCTCTCTGTCAAGGATTTTTCGGGTCCTTTTCTGATTTTTTCATCCTGCTTTGCGGAAAAAGTCAGTCTTTCCCATAATTTTTCAGCTCGCCGACGACATCCTCGTTGATGAAATAGCTATTTGAGACGCCGTTGTTTGAACAGAGGACATGTTCGGAGACGGTGACGAAATATTTGGTATCGTCAGAGATTTCTACCCCTTTATGTCCTTCGCCGTATTTCACGCTGTCGTAGAAGCACACGACGGCAGACTCATCCTTGTCCGCATAGAACCACTTGAAGTGCAAGGTATAGTGCTCGTTGGCGGCGTAATCATAATCGCGGTTGCAGACATAGTCCCCTGTTCCGTCGGAACGGAAAATAAAGTAGTTATCTCTGCCCTCTCCGAAGGCGCTGCGGACGTACTTCTTGTTGAATACGAGACCGCCGTCCTCGCTTGCGGATGCATTCCCTGCGGGTGAGCCGCTGTCTGCGGGTGAACCGCTCCCTCCGCACGCGCAGAGGAGAAGCATCGACGAGAGGCAGATGAAGAGGACGCTTACAATGAGATAACGCAGTTTTTTCATAAAATCCTCCTTATGCCGCGGCGATCCCGCCGCATTTTGTCACTTAAAAGATCACTTTGTTCTCATCCTCTTCGACGACGAGGGCGATGAAGTCGTCCTTCGTCATGGAGCCGATATCCCCCGCGCCGCGCTTGCGGACAGAGACGCTGCCGTTTTCGACCTCTTTATCGCCCACGACGAGCTTATAGGGAACTTTCTCCTGCTCTGCGTCGAAGATCTTTCTGCCGATCTTCTCGTTGCGGTAGTCCGCGGAAGCACGGATGCCGACCGCCGTGAGTTCTTCGACGACTTCCTTCGCATAGTCGGCCGCCCTGTCGGTGACGGGAAGCACCTTGACCTGCTCGGGCGCGAACCAGAGCGGGAAGGCGCCTGCATACTTCTCGATGAGCATGGCGAGCGTCCTCTCGTAGCAGCCGATGGAGCTGCGGTGGATGACGTAAGGCGTCTGTTTGGTGCCGTCCGCGTCCACATATTCCATGCCGAAGCTGTGGCCCGCCGCAAAGTCGATCTGAATGGTGATGAGGGTGTCCTCTTTGCCGTAGACGTTCCTCGTCTGTACATCGAGCTTGGGCCCGTAGAAAGCTGCCTCGTCGTCGGCTTCCACATAGTCGAGCTTGAGGTCGTCGAGAATCTTCTTCATCATGGCCTCCGTCGCATTCCATGCCGCGTCGTCGTCGATGTACTTATCGGACTTGGCTTTCCCCCGCTTGGAGAAACGGAAAGTGACGTCGCCCCGCATGCCGAGGCAGTCGAGAATATAATAAGACAAGTCGAGGCAGCGCTTGAACTCCTCCTCAACCTGCTCCTTGGTGCAGATGATATGCCCGTCGGAGAGGGTGAATTGACGGATACGGATGAGCCCGTGCATCTCGCCCGAAGCCTCGTTTCTGAACTCCGTAGCGGTCTCCGAATAGCGGCAAGGAAGATCGCGGTACGACTTGAGACCGTTTTTATAGATCTGATATTGGAACGGGCAAGTCATGGGACGGAGCGCCATGATTTCATCGTTCTTATCGACTGCTTCGCCCTTTTCGTCAATCTCGCCGAGCACGAACATCTTGTCGCGGTAGTGCGCCCAGTGGCCCGAGATCTTATAGAGATCGCTCTTTGCCATGTTGGGCGTTTTCGTGATCATGAACCCGCGCTTCGCTTCTTCGTCTTCAACAAAACGGGAAAGTATCTGAAGCATTTTCGCCCCTTTCGGCATGAGGATGGGCAGACCCTGCCCGATGACGTCGCTCGTCATGAAGATACCGAGGTCGCGCCCGAGCTTGTTGTGATCACGCTTTTTTGCCTCTTCGAGCTTTTGGATATACGCCTCGACTTCATCTTTCTTCGCAAACGCGGTACCGTAGATGCGGGTGAGCATCTTTTTGTTGGAATCCCCTCTCCAATAGGCGCCCGTGATTGACAAAAGTTTGAACGCCTTGATCTTGCCCGTGGACGGAAGATGAGGCCCGCGGCACAGATCGGTGAAACTGCCCTGTTTGTAGAAAGAGATCTCCGCGTCTTCGGGAAGGTCTTTGATGAGCTCGACCTTATAATTTTCGTGGTAGCGCTTCATGAGGGCGATCGCCTCACTTCGGGGGAGCGTGTACCGCTCAACGGGAAGGTTGCTCTTGATGATCGATTTCATCTCGGCCTCGATCTTGTCGAAATCGTCCATCGTGATTGGCGTTTTGAAATCGACGTCGTAATAAAACCCGTTGTCGATCACAGGCCCGATCGCAAGTTTACAGGTCGGATAAATCGTTTTGAGCGCTTGGGCGAGCACATGGGCACAGGTGTGACGGTATACGTCAAGCCCCTCTTTGTCTTTCAGCGTGACGATCTCGAGCGTGTCGCCTGCGGAAAGCGCACACGACAAGTCTTTGAGTTGCCCGTTCACCTTGGCGGCGACGGCGTTCCTCGCAAGCCCCTCCGAGATTCTGAGCGCGGCATCGTATGCTGTCGCACCGTCTTCTAATTGGAGAAGATCTCCGTTTTTGAGTGAAATATCCATGATTTTCCTCCTATTATGTCTGACATAGTACTTCGCATAATGCGATAAAATAAAAATCCGTCCTCAAAATCCCCCTCTCGGGTTCATTTAAGGACGCAAATTCCGATTTGCGCGGTTCCACCTTAATTGCTCTTTGAAAGAGCCGCTTTCGAGTTGTCTGATAAAATAAAGCGGTTTCGCCTTCCGAAAACCTTTGCGGGCCTCTCAGCCGCGGGTCCGCTCTCTTTGAAAGTCTTTCGGCGCTACTTGTCTTTAAGTGTTTCTATTGTAAATTTATTTTTCCTGTTTGTCAAGAAAATATTGCCCGTTCCGCATAAAATTTTTGCAAAAAATCACTCACGTCTTCTTCTACGTCGCCGAGACAGTATACGAAGCCTGCGTCGGACAACATGATCTCCGTTTCCGTATTTTCCTCGCCGAAGAGCCGACTGCGCCTGAGAGGCTTGAAATTTTCCCCGAAAACGGTTTTTCCCTGCAAATAGATTTTATTTTTGCTCTCCCCCACGAGAAAATCACAAAACTGCTTGAGATCGCCCGCCGAAAAACCTACGGGGACATACTCCGCAATACGCTGCCATTTCTCCTTGAGCGCACCGAGACGGAATGCGTAGATCCCGTCGATGTTAAAATCGGGACCGTCGCCGATCTTTCGTGCGATATATCCCTTGTCGGCCTCATAATCCGCGGCGATGAGCGCGGCGCAAAGGAGATCTTTATCGTGCGCCGAGAGCGCAACGTTCAGCCTCGCGTTCAAATAGCGGTATTTATAGCCGACGCCTACGACCTCGGTGAGTCTTTCCCTGAGCGATTCCCGCAGTTCACCGTCGTCGTCTTCGGCGCGGATACGGAGAGCTGCTCTCTCGCCCAGAATGAGCTCTTCGCATCCTCCGTCGCGTGCGAGTATGCCCGACAGAGCATTATACAAATAGGTGATATAGAGGCTGTTTGTGCCCTGATCGGATACCGTGATCTCTTCCACGTCATTATTGTATGCTTCTTTTGGCGATTTATTTACGTTTCTTTTGTGCGCCGCAAGGGAGGAAAAGACGGAAGAACGGAAAGAATTTTTCCCTTTTCCGCCAAAATAAACCGTTGGTCCCCTCAATGGCTTGACTTTTTTTTCATCACACTTTAAAATGGTATAGATTTTAAGGAGTACCTTATGGATATTAAGAAAATCGAAAAAAAGTGGCAGGAAAAATGGGAAGCGACAAATTTCAACCGCTTCGACCCCGCAGACAGGGAAAGAGAAAAGCTCTATGTGCTCGAAATGTTTTCCTATCCCTCCGGGGCAAAACTGCACATCGGGCATTGGTATAACTACGGTCCAACCGACTCGTATGCGCGGTTCAAACGCATGCAGGGATACAATGTATTTCAGCCCATGGGCTTCGACGCATTTGGCCTTCCCGCAGAAAATTATGCGATCAAGACGGGCGTCCACCCCAAGGATTCCACAGAACAGAACATCGCCACAATGGAAGGCCAACTCAAGGCCATGGGCGCTATGTTCGACTGGTCGGCAGAAGTCAAAACGTGCACAGAGGAATATTATAAATGGACGCAATGGATGTTTTTGCAACTCTACAAAAAGGGACTCGCGTACAGAAAAGAAGCGCCCGTGAATTGGTGCCCTTCTTGCAATACCGTGCTCGCGAACGAACAAGTCGTAGAGGGAAAATGCGAACGCTGCGACACGCCCGTCATCCGAAAAAATCTGACGCAATGGTTTTTTAAGATCACTGCCTACGCCGAAGAGCTCCTTTCGGGGCTCAACACGCTCGATTGGCCCGAAAAGACAAAAAATATGCAGCGCAACTGGATCGGTAAATCCACGGGATGCGAAATAGAGTTTACGTGCGACAGCGGCGATACATTCAAGGTTTATACCACTCGTTGCGATACCATATACGGCGTCACCTATGTCGTCCTCGCGCCCGAGCATCCCCTCGCGCTCAAACTTACAACGCCCGATCGGCGGGAAGCCGTGGAAGCATACATCGACTACGCCTCCCGCTCAAATGAGATCGAACGTCTCTCTTCTACGCGTGAAAAGACAGGCGTTTTCACGGGTTCCTACTGTACGAACCCCGTCACGGGCAAAAAAGTACCCATCTATCTCGCCGATTACGTGCTCTATTCGTACGGCACGGGAGCCGTGATGGCCGTACCCGCCCATGACGAGAGAGACTTTGCCTTCGCCACAAAATACGGCCTCCCCATCGAAAAAGTCATCGATAACCGGGGCGGCGAGACCGTGTTACCCTTTACAGAGGACGGCATCGTGGCTTGCAACTCGCAATTCGACGGACTTTTCGGTGAGGAAGCGAGGGAAAAGATCGCCGCTTACATCTCCGTGCTCGGCAAGGGCGGAAAAAAAGTCAATTACCGTCTGAGAGACTGGCTCGTTTCCCGTCAGCGCTATTGGGGCGCCCCCATCCCCGTCATCCACTGTGAAAAATGCGGCGCGGTGCCCGTTCCGGAAAAGGATCTGCCCGTAAAACTTCCTTACGACGTGGAATTCCGCCCCGACGGAAAATCCCCGCTCGCCAAGTGCGAAAAATTTATGAACACGGTCTGCCCCAACTGCGGCGGTCCCGCCAAACGCGATCCTGACACTCTCGACACATTCGTATGCTCGAGTTGGTACTATCTGCGCTATGCGGACGCCCACAATGACAGCGCCCCTTTCGACAGGGAAAAAGTAGACAGGCTTCTCCCCGTGGACGTCTATGTCGGCGGCGCAGAACACTCCTGCATGCATCTCCTGTATGCCCGTTTCTTCACAAAGGCGCTCCGCGATATGGGCTATCTCGACTTTGACGAACCTTTCAAACGCCTCGTTCATCAGGGCGTTATTCTCGGACCCGACGGTAACAGAATGTCGAAATCCCACGGAAACGTCGTCTCACCCGACGATTATGTGAACGAATACGGGGCTGACGCATTCAGGCTGTATCTCATGTTCGGCTTCTCATACACCGAGGGCGGCCCGTGGAGCGACGACGGCATCAAAGCCGTTGCAAAGTTCATGGACAGAGTGGAAAAGATCGTTCTGAAAGCGAAGACATATACGGGAAACGCGCCCTACGGACGGGAAGAAAAAGCGCTCGACTACGCGCGGAACTACGCGATCCAAAGGGTTTCCAAAGATATGGAAGCGTTCTCATTCAACACCGCCATTGCGCGGCTCATGGAATTCACCAACGCCCTCTACAAATACGACGGTCTCGCGGGTGAAAAGAGCGGAAAACTCTTCTCGGAAAGCGTGAAAGATCTTGTCCTTCTCCTCGCCCCCTGTGCGCCCCACTTCTGCGAGGAACTCTGGGAAAACATGGGCGGCAAGAGCTCCGTATTCACGCAAAGCTACCCGAAAGAAAATGCGGAAGCGTTGAAACTCGACGAGACGGAGTACGCCGTGCAGGTCAACAGCAAGATTGTTTGCAAGGCTATGCTTTCGAGCAACGCTTCGAACGAAGAGATCGAACAGGCCGCTCTGTCCCTTGAGGAAGTGACAGCACGCACCGCCGGAAAGACAGTGAAAAAGTGCGTCGTCGTCAAGGGACGACTCGTCAACCTGATCGTCGGATAAGCCGTTTTAAAGGAAAAACCGCCGAATTTACGGCGATTTTTTTGTGTTTGAATAGTATTATGTCACGCATAGTACTTGATAAAAGCTTATTTTTTGCATGATTCAGCGAGATATTCGGCATACAGACGGGCAACGTTGACGCCGGTGACGCGTTCGATCTCGCCGAAGAATGCGTTCGAGTTTACCTCAGCGACGAGAAAGCCCTCTTTGCCGAAAAGCAGATCTATGCCGCAGTAATCGAGTCCGAGAACGTTTGCCGCTTTCTCACAGAGTGCTCTGCCCTCATCGTCGAGTGCGTACGGTTCCCCCATCCCCCCGAGGCCGATGTTGGAGCGAAAATCTCTTTCCGATTTTCGCTGCATCGCCGCCACAACTTTGCCGCCGATGCAGACCGCCCGTACGTCTCTTCCCGCGCTTTCCGCAATAAATTCCTGAAACAGGTGCGGACGCATTTTCAGCTCGCCGCGAAGACTCCCGAGTTCCGCCTCGTCCCGTGCAAGGTAAACCTGTTCCCCAAACGAACCATAGCATTGCTTGACGACAATGGGAAAAGGTATTTCCGCCCTGAACTCCCCCGTATTTGCTCCCTCTTTATAGCAGAGCGGTGCAGGCACTGTTTTCGGCATCGGAACGCCATGCCCCGCAAGCGCAATATGGGTGAGCATCTTGTCGTCGCACACTTCCACGGCCGCAGCGCTGTTGAACAGCCGCATACCATGTTTTTCGAGCATGCGCGGAGTATATTTATCTTTATCGAGGTAGACGCAAAAATCATAGTTACGGGTGAGCGTTTCGGCGATTTCTCCGCCCTCAATACTCCCAAGCCAAGCGTTCGGCAACACATCGCAGATAACGCCGAGCGCTTCCAGCTCTCGTTTCAACCGTCTCGGTTGATAAAACTCTGACTCCTTTTCGAGATAAGGATTGATGAGAATAACTGTTTTCATACAAAATAAGGGGCGCAATAGCGCCCCGATCCTCTTTTTTATAAAACTCTGATAACGGAGTCAACTTTCGCAACGCCGCACAGATTGATGCGTGACACCGCATTTTTTACCGCCGCCTCATGGGTCGTATGCGTGATAAGGACGACAGTTGCGCTCTCGGCGTCGCACGACTTTTGCAAAAGCTCCACAATGGAAATGTTGTTCTTCGCAAACAGTGCAGCGATCTTTGCCAAAGCGCCCGCGCGGTCGGTCACGGTAAGGCGCAAATAGTATGCGCTCTCGAAATCGGTAACAAATTTGACGTCTTTCTCCGCCGAAGCGTTGTTTTTAAACGTAGAGTAGCGGTTCCCCTCGTGCGTCGCCGCATAAATGATATCGGAGACGATGGCGCTGCCCGTCGGAAATTCGCCTGCGCCCTTGCCGTAGAGCATGACCTCTCCCACCGAGTCGCCTGTAAGATAGACTGCGTTGAAACTGCCGTCTACGCCCGCGAGCGGATGGGAATTTTTGACGAAAGCGGGATGAACGCGCACTTCGACGCCATGTTCCGACTGCTTCCCAACGGCAAGAAGCTTGAGCGTGTAGCCGAGCTCATTGCCGTTTGCAATATCTTCACGCGAGACGTTTGAAATGCCCTCGCGGAAAACTTTTGCAAAGGGAACTTTGGTATGAAAGGCAAGAGAAGCGAGAATGGAGAGCTTATAGGCCGCGTCAAATCCATCGAGATCTGCGGAGGGATCGGCTTCCGCATAGCCGAGCTTTTTTGCCTCCGAAAGCGCGTCTTCATAGTGCATGCCATCCTTTGCCATGCGGGTGAGAATATAGTTCGTCGTACCGTTGATGATGCCTTGAATGGACGAAATTTTATTGGATTGTACGCCATCTAAAAGCGTGCGGACGATGGGAACGCCGCCGACGCAACTCGCCTCAAAGTACAATCCCGCGTTCGTCCGCTTAGCGGCGCGTTCAAGTTCATGGGAATATTTACAGAAAAGTTCTTTGTTGGAGGTGACAACGGTCTTACCCACATTAAGCGCGTCGAGGACGTAGCCCTTGGCTTCCGTAATGCCGCCGAGGCATTCCACCACAACGTTGACGTCGGGATTGGAGACGACCTCAAATACGTTTGCGGAAACAATCTCCTTGGGGACGCCGAGCGCCTCCGCACGGGCGGCGTCTTTTTCGAGCACGCAGACGACCTCGATGTCGACATTCTGCGTGTTGCGGTAAAATTCTCTGTGCTCCGTCAGGATCTTATACGTCCCACCGCCGACGACGCCCAAACCGAGAATCGCCACTCCGACCTTTTTCATTTCCCTTCCTCCGAACAATTCATATCGTACAAATATTTGAGTCCGTTGAGCGTGAGCATCTTATCGATGACATCTATGCTCTTTGTTTCCTTTGCAATGATCTCCGAAAACCCGCCCGTCGCAATCGCGAGAGGCTTTTCACCGAGTTCCCGCCCGATCTTTTTGATGATAAATTCCACAAGCCCCGCAAAACCGAACACGATGCCCGCCTGCATGTTGGTGACAGTATTCGTCGCGATGACGCTCTTCGGCGCCTCGATCTCTACGCGCGGAAGCTTGGCCGTGCCAGAAACGAGACTGTCGAGCGAGCCCTTGATGCCGGGCGCAATGACGCCGCCGATAAATTCGCCGTCCTTTAAAATATTGAACGTGGTCGCCGTGCCGAAATCGACGACGACGATGGGCCGCTCCGACCCGTATTTTCTGAGCGCGGAGACATTATTCACGATTCTGTCCGCACCCACTTCCCTCGCATTGTCGGCACGCATTTTGAGGCCTGTTTTGAGCCCGGGGGCGATCTGTTTTGGCACGATGCCGAAATATGTGCCGAGCATATGCTCTATCGTGTAGTCAAGCGACGGTACGACGGAGGAAAAGATCCCGCCCGTAACGGCGCTCTTTTCCACCTTGTTGATGTGCAACATGGTAATGAGCTGAACGCCGTACTCGTCGGACGTCTTTTTGAGATCGGTCGCGACGCGGAACGTAAAGCGGGGTTCGTCACCGTCAAAGACGGCATATTTTATGTTTGAATTGCCAACGTCTATGCAGATGATCAAGATATTTTCTCCGTTTTATCTTCTTTTTGGACGGAAAGAAGCTTCTGTGTCTTTTGCGCCGATTCCGACTGTCCTTCGGGAAGCGCCTCACTTCCCCCTTCAAGCTGTGTCTGCGGCTCTGATTTGACCTCGTTCAGTTCCTGAATGTCGTAAAATTCGACACCTGCTTTCTTGCGCATGACCTGTTTCTCCACGACGGTGACAATGCGGTGAATAGCGGGGCCGAGCACGAGATTGATAGAGAATTCTATAATGAAGTTCCAGCCCGCGCAGCCGATAAACAGGAAATAAACGATTTCGGACATTGAGCCGCTTTCCGTAAAGCTCGCGATCGTACCCGAGATCATGAGACAGCCGATGATGAATAACCCCGTGTTCACGATCGGCGCCGATACTGCCGCCACGATCGCTGCGGCAAAGCTGTTTTTCGGAGCGATCAAACGGTACAGAAGTGCGGGAACGATCCCCGCCGCAGTCCCTTTTACGAGGCAGATCATCACCGTCATAAACGGGGAATCCGCAAGAAGCGCCGCCGTAAACGGTTCCGCGCCCGCAACACCGTACATGAGCACGATAAATCCAAACACAAAGCCGAGAATCCCGCCCGCGACCCAGCCAAGCAAAATGCCGCCGAGAACGATGGGAACGAGCACGAAGCTCAGGCTGAGCCCTGCGATCTGGATAAATCCGCCGCATGTCTGAAACACAACGACGAGTGCAAGGAGCACCGCAAAGTAGGCGATGTTCTTCGCTGAAAACCAGTTCTTGTCACGAACCATATTCAATTACCTCCATCGGATTTCTTTTCAGAATATCCGTAGACAAAATGTATTTACGTCATCCTACGGCGATACGGCCCGAGAGGTACCGTTCGCTAAAAGACACGCATAAATTCATTATATCAAAACCTTTTGATTTTAGCAACTAAATGAATGAACTTTGGGAACAATTTTATGCCGCACTTCATATCATTTAGTAGAAAGGCGCGAACGAAAAATACATACCAAGCGCCCGACAAGGAGGAAAAACCATGTGTTCAAACGGCAATAGCTGCCTTTGGGTCCTTATCATTGCACTCATTCTCGGAAATAACGGGTCGAACGTACTCAATTCGAGAGCGCTCTCCGGCTGCGGCTGGCCCATCCTTTTAGCCCTTCTCTACTGCATGTGCAAAAATGGCACACTTTCCGAGATCGCGCAAAAATTCGGCCTCGGCTGCGGCTGCAACAATTAAATTTCCCTCCTGTTCCGTGGAAAAGGGGCGGCGCAGTTGCGCCGCCCTGAATTTATATCTTGAACGAAAAAACTCAATCGTTTTCAAGACCCGCAAGGTAGTCGATGGAAACATGAAAATACTGCGAAATCGCGATAAGCTTTGACAGCGTCGGTTCACACCGCCCTATTTCCCATAGGCTGATAATGGATTTTCCCACATCAAGTTCTTTTGCAAGTTGGATCTGCCCTATCCCCCTCTCTTGTCGCAGTGCGCGAAGCCGTTCCCCGAATATATTTTCCATACAAATATTTTCCCATAATTATGGGAAAATTACTTGACATCCCATTATTATGGGAGTATAATGAGAATATCGAGTCTCACGGAGGAAAATTATGTATTGCAAAAACTGCGGCAAGGAAATCAGCGACATGGCCTTTGTTTGCCCGAACTGCGGCGTAAAAACAGAAAGTGCCTATGCGTAACAGAATAAGTCCGTCGAAAAAAAGACAAATACGCTTGCAATCATCGGATTCGTTTTGGCCTTTCTCATCCCAGTCGCGGGGCTCATCTGCAGCATTATCGGCAAAAAGCAGTGCATAGAGCGGAATGAGGACGGCGCGGGACTCGCGCAGGCGGGGCTCATCATCAGTATTGTTGAACTCGCCATTGTCTTAATTTATCTCATCATCTATTTCATTATCGTCATCTCGGCCGTCACCGCGGTAATGTAAATCAGATATAAAAAAAGCGCACACGGCGCTTTTTTTAATATTCATTGCTCAAGAGCAAGGTAAAATTGTAAATTTCGGCCATGAGCCGGTTATTGCATTTTCGCGCGATAGTATAGGAGGGCACAGACGGTCTTGGCGTCTTTGATCTCGCCGCGGGCAACCATATTGCATGCCTCTGTAAAGGGAACATATTCCACTTTCAAGAACTCGTCGCCATCGGGATGACTCTCCCCTTTTCTGACGCCCGCAGCCTCGTAGATGTAGATTTTTTCGTCTGTATACCCCGGAGAAGGATAGAGCACGGTGAGAAGCGTGAGAGAGTCGGCGATGAGCCCCGTCTCCTCCTCGAGTTCCCTCTTGGCGGCGACCGCGGGATCTTCCCCTTTTTCGAGCTTGCCCGCGGGAATCTCGTAGATCTCCTCTCCGTAAGCATAGCGGAACTGTTTCACGAGCACCGTCTTCCCCTCCGCAACGCAAAGGACTGCCGCGCCGCCCGGGTGTTCGACGATCTCCCTCTTACACGGCTTCCCGTCGGGAAGATAGGCATCGTCGCAACGCACGGTGATGATCTTTCCCTCGAACACGACGTTCCTCTTTGCCGTTTGCTCTTTCAGAGACTCGGGCGCGGGCGCCGTTTGGGGCGCGTACGTATACGAGTATCCCATGCAAGCGGCGGGATAAGCCTCGCGCACGATATCGCGGAAAGGACGGACGATACGATCGGCAAACAGCGCATAGCTGGCGGTGTAACTGCCATCCACATAAAAATAATGAAGGAGAAAATCGCCGAACTTGACGCATCCCGAATCGATCTCCGCAAAGAGACAAAAGACGAACGCAAGTGCGTCGACACGGCTCGAGGGCAGATAGGCAGCACCCTTGCCGTTTGCAAGGTCTCTCAGATAAAATCCGCGCGACTGCGCATAGTCGAACTCTTCGGTCACAGCGGTAAATAATCCTTTCAGCTCTTCGCTCTCGGCAAGACAGCGCAAGGCCTGCGAAATGCCGACTTCCGCCTCGCGGTATGTGCCCGAAACGAGCCCGTCGCAGGCGTCGAGAAACCGACGAATCTTTTCCAATTTTTCTTCCATAGTTACCCTCCGCGGGGAAAACCGCTCTTTTCACCTATTATAGCACAGACAAAAAAAATATTAAAGTTTTTTTCGGAAATATCTTGATTTTATCCCGATATTTATGTATAATGTAGAAAATTATGTTTCTTGAGGGAGGAATTTTTTATGAAGTCCGTTCAAATCTCGCTTGAAAAATCAAGCAGCGTCAAGGAGTTCGTCAACATCACCCAAAGCTACGATTATGAAATCGTCATCAAGAGCGGTTATTATGTCGTAGATGCAAAGTCCATTCTGGGTCTCTTCAGTCTCGATACGTCTAAACCCCTTACCGTCGAGATCCACAGCGATAATTGCGACGATCTGCTCGAAAAGCTCAAGAAATTCGCAGCGTAAACGCTCACAAACCGCAACTGTAAGCCGCTTGAGCATTTGAGCGGCTTATTTGTGTCTCGGAAAACAGAGGAAGATCATGCAGGTAAAAGGCGAAATCTCAGTCAACAAATTAATACTTCTTTTCGTCTTTGACAAGATGGAGAGTCCCCTCTCGGAGCGTACTCTTCTCGACATGTGCACGTCGTCAAACGATTGGCTCAACTATATGGATTGCATGGTTCTCCTCGAACGGCTTCTCTCCGACGGGTTTCTGTGCAAGATCCCCGGAGCGGACGAGCCCCTCTACATGATCACGCCCGACGGACGGGAAACGCTCGCCAATTTCTACATCAATATCCCGTGCAGTTCCCGCGAGGAGATCTCCAAATTTATAAAAAACAACAGCGCACGCTTCCGCACAAAACAGGATTGCCGCGCCGACTACTTTCAAAACAAAGACGGGACCTATACGGTTTTTTTGAAGATCCTTGCCCCCATTCAACCCATGCTTGAGCTCAAATTCGTCGTGCCTGATAAAAAAACGGCGAATAATATCTATAAAAAATGGGAAGATAAGGCACAAGATCTCTATACGGCCGTATACGAGACGCTCGTCGACTGACACTGACAAATACATCGACAGGAGGAAATCATGATAACATATTCGACCAAAGGCACATGCTCCAAACAGATCATTTTCGATATCGACGCCGAGCACAAGATCCACAACGTGAAATTCATCGGCGGTTGCAGCGGAAATTTACAGGGAATCGCCCGCCTCGTAGAGGGAAAAACGCCCGATGAGGTCTGTCCCCTGCTCAAAGGGATCAAGTGCAGGCAGAATACCTCTTGCCCCGATCAGCTCGCCCTCGCGCTCGAGCCCTATCTCTCCGAAAAAGGGTGAAGATGCTACAGCAGTTATATGAATGCAAAAGGCCCGCAACAACGCGGGTCTTTATCTTTTACCTTATAAACTCAGAAAGGCAGGAAAGGTGCGCAGGCGTGCACGATCGCCAGAATGATGGCGAGAAGAATAAACGCGCCGCCGATGATAAGTCCGCTCATGTAATACACCTTGCCGCCCTCGTGCGTCTTTTCCATGCGCTTGCCCACCACGGACAAGATAATGCCCGCAAGCGGCATGAAGAGCGACCAGATAAAGCCGAGAAGCGCGATCTTGTTGAACGGCTTCCCGTCGTCTTTCCCGAGAAACAGATTGGAGAAAACGACCATGAGAATGCTTGCCGTAAGCGCCATGATCCAATAGATGAGCGTGAGCCAGAGCGCCAGCTCCCAACCCTCGCGTTCGGCGACGCCGACGAGAGAAACCGCAGTCACGCCGTCGGCAACATAGTAAAATACGCTGTAGCCCCCGTTCTCTTCACCGCTCTCCTGCGAAAGTTCGGCCGATGTTTCTGCGGCGGCGGGCGCCTCTTCAAGCGCGCTCGCCTGTTGCGTTCTGCCCGCAACAACAGTTTCGAGCACAAAAGCAAGCGTAAAGAGCAAAACAAAAAGGCCCAATGTCTTTGTTATCTTTCGCATAAGTCCCTCCGAGAACAAACCTTGATTCGTGAAGTATTTTATCATATCCGTAAAGCAAAGTCAATATGCAAACGCTTTCTTTTTTCATACTTTTGGAGAAAAAACCGCCCTGTGGGCGGAATTTTTACATTTTCACAGATTTTACTTTCATGAGCCTGACAATGGAAGCGCGTTCGTTTTCGTCAAGCTTGTCGCGGATATATTTGATCGTTTCCTCGAGCTGAGGGATCATGACGTATTCGAGCGCATTCACGCGGCGCTTGTTGCGTTCGATCTCATCGGCAAGAAGACGGACGGCTTTCTCCACTTCCGCAAGCCGAATGAGCTTGGGAAGGAGAAGAGAGACCATCTTCACCGAACCATCCGCTTCGCTCGTGATCTCGGAAAAAGCATAGGGCAAATCAGGCGCGGCCTCCGTCTCGGATAAACGGATGCGGGGCACGTCCACGCCCATGACGCTCTCCGTATCGCACGCGGCGTTCAGAGCAACTGTCGGCATGGAAAACGCCGTTTCCTGCACATAGGACGGAGTGAGCGAACCCGCTAAGGCAAACTGTTTCAAGGCGCCGGAGAGCCCCTCTTCCACTTCTTCACGCAGACGTTTGTCCTCTTTCAAGAGCACGGTAAAGCGGCGCACCATCTCGTCCGACTTATCCTTAAGCAACTTGTGCCCGCGGGTCGCCGTAGAAAGACGCGCTTTGAGCTTCTTGAGCTCCATTCTTGTGGGATTTACATTGAGTCTTGCCATGATCGTTGTTTGACTTTGTTTGAGGAAATTCTTCGCTACGTTCAGAATGAGCGGGTTATCTCGGCTCCCCTCTTAGAGGATCTGTCACGCAGTGACTGAGGGGTTCCAAAGCCCTATCCCCCGCTATGCGGATACTTCCCCTAAGAGGGGAAGCAAGGTACCCCCTACTCTTTCATATATTTATCGATATATTCCTGGCGAATGCGCTTGAGTTCGGATTTCGGCAAAATCTTAAGGAGTTTCCAACCGAGATCGAGCGTCTCTTCTATCGTCCTGTCCGTTTCGAAGCCTTGGTTGACGTATTCCCTTTCAAACGCTTCGGCAAACTTTGCATAGAGTTTATCGACGTCCGAAAGAGCCGCTTCGCCCAAAATCGCCGAGAGCTCCTTGCTCTCCTTGCCTCTGGCATACGCCGCAAAGAGCTGGTTCATCGTATCAGCGTGATCCTCGCGCGTTTTTTCTTTACCGATGCCCTTGTCTTTAAGACGAGAAAGAGACGGCAAAACGTCGATGGGGGGATTGAGCCCTTTCTTATAGAGGTCGCGGGAAAGAATGATCTGCCCCTCGGTGATATAACCCGTGAGGTCGGGGATGGGATGCGTTTTATCGTCCTCGGGCATGGTGAGAATGGGAATCTGTGTGATGGAACCCTTTGAGCCGCGTATCCTCCCCGCCCTCTCATAGAGCGTGGCGAGGTCGGTGTAGAGATACCCAGGATAGCCGCGGCGGCCGGGGATCTCACGGCGTGCGGCGGAAACTTCGCGCAACGCTTCCGCATAGTTGGTAATGTCCGTCATAATGACGAGAACGTGCATGTCGCAAGTGAATGCGAGATACTCCGCGCATGTAAGAGCGATACGCGGCGTTGCGATACGCTCGACGGCGGGATCGTTCGCAAGGTTGGTGAAAAGCACCGTTCTCTCGATCGCGCCCGTGCGCTTGAAATCTTCCACGAAGTATTGCGCCTCTTCAAAGGTAATGCCGATGGCGGCAAACACGACGGCGAATTTGCTATCCGACCCTCTCACCTTAGCCTGCCTTGCAATCTGGGCGGCAAGTTCGGCGTGCGGAAGACCGCTCATGGAGAAAACGGGCAACTTTTGACCCCTTACAAGGGTATTGAGGCCGTCGATCGCCGAGACGCCCGTCTGAATAAACTCGTTGGGATAGTCACGGGCGGCGGGGTTGATGGGTTCGCCGTTGATGTCGAGCATCATCTCGGGAATGACAGGTGCGCCGCCGTCACGGGGGTTCCCCATGCCGTCAAACACGCGCCCGAGCATATCTTTTGATACGGCAAGCTGTTGTGCGTGCCCCAAAAAACGTGCCTTTGCCGTGGCGATCTGAAGCCCTTGCGAATTTTCGAAGAGCTGAACGACCGCTTTGTCGCGGTTGACCTCGAGGACTTTGCCTCTTCTCGTCTCGCCGTTGGCACAGAGAATGTCGACAAGTTCGTTGTATTTGACCCCCTCAACGCCCTCAACGAGCATCAGCGGGCCGACGACTTCCTTGATCGTCTTATATTCTTTATACATCTTGCTCCCCTCCCTGTTGAAGCGCCTTGATCCGTGCGCTCATCTCTCCGATGATTGCGTCGAACGCTTCGAGATCGTCTTCGGCGATATATTTGGCACGGCCGATCTTTTCGACAAAGGGCTGACGCAGGATATCGTCGAGCGAAACATAATTTTTGATCGCCTCCTCGGAGAGCGTATAAAATTCATAGATGAGGAGAAGCATCAGAAGCTGTTTGTGCAGCGAAGTGAACGTATCCACCTCGTGGAAAGCGTTTTGATGCAGATAGTCTTCGCGGATCATCTTCGCCGTCTCCATGACGAGACGGTCGCGCGAGGAGAGCGCGTCGACGCCGACGAGACGAACGATCTCGTCGAGCGCGGCCTCTTCCTGCAACGTTGTCATGACAAACTGCCTGTATTTCAAAAAGCCCTTGCCGACCTTTTCGTCGTACCACGCTTTCATCTTATCGGCATACAGAGAATAACTGATGAGCCAATCGATGGCGGGGAAATGACGCTTGTAGGCAAGAGAGGCGGAAAGGCCCCAGAACACTTTGACGATGCGAAGCGTTGCCTGCGACACGGGCTCGGACAGATCTCCCCCGGGGGGCGAGACGGCGCCGATCGCCGTAACGGAACCCACGCGTTCCCCATTCCCGAGCAATTTTACGATGCCGGCCCGTTCGTAGAATTCGGCAAGACGGCTCGCAAGATAGGCGGGATAGCCCTCGTCGCCCGGCATTTCCTCGAGACGCCCGCTCATTTCGCGGAGAGCTTCCGCCCAACGGGACGTGGAGTCGGCCATAATGGCGACGTTGTAACCCATGTCGCGGAAATATTCCGCGATCGTGATCCCCGTATAGATAGAAGCCTCACGGGCCGCAACGGGCATATCCGAAGTATTTGCGATGAGCACCGTGCGCTTCATCAAGGGTTCCCCCGTCTTGGGGTCTTTGAGGGCGGGAAATTCGTTGAGAACATCCGTCATCTCGTTGCCGCGTTCGCCGCAACCGATGTAGACGATGATGTCGGCGTCCGCCCACTTTGCGAGCTGATGCTGGACGACCGTTTTACCGCTTCCGAAAGGACCGGGAACCGCCGCAACGCCACCGCGGGCGATGGGAAAGAGCGTATCAATGACCCTCTGCCCTGTGACCATGGGCTGCTCGGGCGAGAGTTTTTCCCTGTACGGTCTGCCCTTTCGCACGGGCCACTTTTGCAGCATGCACACGGGGACAATGCCGTTTCCTGTCTTGATGCGGGCGATGGTCTCTTCAATGGTGAATTCCCCCTCGAAGATCTCTGCCACAGTGCCCTTGACCCCGTGCGGGACAAGAATGCGATGTTCGACGATCTCAGTTTCCTGCACAACGCCGAGGATATCGCCTGTTTCCACGCTGTCGCCCGCTTTGACTTTGGGCGTGAAATACCACTTTTTCTCTCTGTCGAGCTTGTCGACGGAGACGCCGCGGGAAATACGTTTTCCGTATTTGAAATAGAGACTTGTCAACGGACGCTGGATCCCGTCGAAAATGCCCGTGATGAGACCGGGAGCGAGCTCTGCGGAGAGCGGTTCCCCCGTCGAAACAACGTCTTCACCGGGACCGAGCCCTGACGTCTCCTCATAGACCTGTATGGAGGCCTTGTCACCCCTTAACTCTATGATCTCGCCGATAAGTTTTAAATCGGAGACCTGCACGACGTCATACATCTTGCAATCCGCCATGTTTTCCGCAACGATCAACGGCCCCGATACTTTTACTGTTTTCCCTGCCATATTGCCTCCGCTATACGCCCGAAACGGGCTTGCGCTCAATCGTTAAATAAAATGTCGACGCCCAAGGCGCGTTCCATGGCGCTCTTCAAAAACGCTTTGCCGTAACCTGTATCCTTTCCCGAGGGAATGGGCAAGACGACGGGATAAGCTTCTTCGTCGAAGCGCTTTAAAAAATCTTTTAAAAGAAGCGCGTAGTCTTCCGTAAGAAAGATGACTGCATAGTCGCGCGCGACTTTTCTCAATGTCTCTCTTGCATTCTTTTCATCGGTGACGGGAAAAGCGTCCACCCCGGCTGCCTTGAATACCGTGATCGTTTCCGCGCCTCCGACGATCGCCATTTTTCCCTGCATCATTCCACCCCGACGAGTCTTTTTCCGATTTCCCGTGCGTCTACTCCCGCCCGCAGACAGACAAGCACCGTGCGCACGTTTGCGATCTCCGCCCTGCGGCGGAATACATAATACAGGAAAGGTTCCTTTCCCTGCAAATTGTATTTTTTGTCGAAGAAATACTTCGCTTCAAACGTCCCTTTCATGCGTTCCGCCGCTGTGAAAGGATCCCCTTTCTCGCGCGCCGCGAGACATTCCCGATAGAATGCCGCATAAGGCGTTTTATCGAGCGCATGTTCCCTTGTTACGGCGTCTTCCGCAAAGAGCAGAGAAAGTTCTTTTTTCCCGAGTTTGCCGCCCCGAAGAAAGAGGCGCTCGGCCTGTTGCGCATCTGCGGCGCGGAACGCCGTGAGAATATTCGTCATGTCCGCCCGCATTGCAAGAAATTTTTTGAGCACGGGACGCAGACGGCAAACCTTGAAAAGATAGGAAAACATCGCCCCGTCGTATGCCGCGCCGATCTCCGCGCCCGTCGCCTCCTCAGCAATCTCGGGCACGGGCAAAACACCCTTTTGAAGTTCTCCGACCGTATAGAGACCTTCGGGAGCAAGCATATTTTCCGCCGAAACGCCAAGTCTCTTTGCCTTTTCGAGCGCTTTCAGGTTATGAAAGTCGCGCGGGGCAAGGAAAAAAGCCTTGTCCGCCTCGCTCGGCGCGTACGTGAGGATAAAATCGTCGAGCACACGCTCTTCATGCGAACAGACCGCATCGGGCTCGCTTTCCCCGCCGCCGAAGCCGCTCTCCGACAGGGCGCGTAAAACTTCCCCCGTTTCCATTTCCGGGAAACGCAGGAGTTTTTCGCCCAGGAGCTGCTTCTCTTTAACGGCTATGACGCCGTTTGTAAAGGTCGTGTCGAGTGTCATTTTGATAGTTTATACGTTGCCGAACACTGCGCGAGCGATCTCTGCCTGATGTTCCTCTCTGTCGGCCGAAAGGATCGCTCCGTATGTCAGATCTTTGTCCGAATACTTTCCGCGCAGGATAAAACCGCCCGAGAGCTTCGGCCTTTCCTCGCTCACGGTGAGCTGCCTCTCCCGCACCACGGGAAGAGCCGCTACGTTGTCCGCATACGCGAAATTTTCCGAAAAGACGATCTCGTCGCCTTTCTCCGAATTGTCTTTGAGTAGTTTTTCGGCCAAAAGAACGGCCTCGTGCTTTTCAAGACAACAGAGCGTTACGAGCGCACGGAAATAGATACCGTCGACAACGCGCCTCTTCTCCGAAAGGATCACCTTTCGGCTGTCGAGACGGGCAGTCGCGGCCTTGCCGTCCGTAATGAGTTTGGCGCGGGCGTTTGCCTCTTTCTCCGCTTCGGCGATCTCCGCATTCGCGGTCTCTTCGGCAGTACGGACGATCGACTCCGCCCGTTCCTTTGCCGCCTTTACGATCCCCTCGGCTTCCGCTTGCGCGTCGGAGAGAATCCGCGCGACGATCTCTTCGCGTCCCATAATCAAAGAAGCCCTGCGATGGCCGCGGCAGCAGGCGTTGCGGGTTCCGTCACGATGGGGAAATAGTTGAGCGGAGGAACTGCGTTGACGAGAATGATGGAGATAAGAAGACCCAAAATTGCGTAGAATTCGATCATTGCGGGGTAGAGAATGAGCTTACCGCCGAGGGACTCCTGCTTGCCGACCGCATAGATGCAGTTGACAGCGGAACGGCCTTGGAAATAACCCGTAATAAGGCCTGAAACCGTCATGGGAAGGACGGCGCCGAAGATAGCCCAACCCTCTGCCGTCATACCGCCCGCACCGGCGACCGCAGCGTCTGCGGCAAGTACTTCCTGAATGCTGCCGAGCTGGTTCGACGCGATCAGCGCAACGATGAAGCCGTAGATGCCCTGCGTCGCGGGGAGAAGGACGAGAACCATCACTTTGCCGAAAAGCTTGGGGTTCTCGGAGAGAACGCCCGCGGCAGCCGTGCCCGTCTTGTAAAGACCGATCGCCGAACCCACGCCGCAGAGCAGCACGCAGAGCGCGATCCCGACCATTGCAATGACGTAACCTGTTGTAAACATATGTGACCTCCGAATAAAATTCGTTTTTTTAAGTTTTTAGATGTTGAAAGCCCCTTAAAAGCGTGATGCGGCGTCATGCCGAGAACGGGGAAAATCACGCAGCTGCAAAGGCTGTACCGAAGCATCCCGCCGCACGCTTTACGGTCGCCCCGCGAGATTTTTCGGATTAAATGTTTCGGACTTCGTTCTTTCTTGTGTTCTCGGAATGACGCGGGGGATGAGCGCCGCTCAAGCCACGTGGACGTGCTTCTTCTTTGAACCGAGGGGGGTGAAGAGTTCCCCCTCTCCTTGATAAAATCTGCCGTAAAACTCCACATACTGAAGTCTTGCGTCGTGAATGTAAGCGCCGAGAAGCCCCATCGCGAGGTTGAAGACATGCCCGACGACCATGAGAACGACCCCGAGGATCGCGAGCGCAACATTTCCGCCCGTGATGAAGCCGATGCTGTACGTCGAAATAATCTGCGCGATCACGGCGCCCGAGAGCATGAGGCCGTACAGCCTCGCGTAGCTGAGAACGTCGGACGCATAGTTGATGATGCCGTAAAGCGATCCGAAGCCCTTGGTGAACTTTCCGAGGAATTTTTCGTGGCGGCCTGCTGTGAGGACGGCGACCGCAAGCGCGCAGACGGCAATGATTGCGCCGACCAATCGAAGCCCCGGGACCGCAAATTCTTCCACAAAGCCACAAACTGCGAGCAAAGCGCCCACGGAGAATACCGCCCATGTTATGCCGTCGAAAATGCCGTCGAAGACGCGGCCCTTTCGCCAATGCTGCCACGCCTTACACAGATATCCCGCAAAAATCTGAATGATTCCGATGATCATGCTGATGACGAGAAGCGCGGGGATCGTGATCCCGATAAAAGTATACTGCCCGTTTTGGGCATCCGGCATGACGGTGTAAGGCAAAATTTGAATGCCGAAGAGAGAATTGAATAGAAATCCCCATACGACGGCAAAGACGCCGCCGATCGCAAATACGCCGGCGAGCGACTTGATGCCCCCCTCTTTTTTGCGGTTTTTATAATATAAAAAACCGCCGCCGAGCATCATGAGAAGCCCGTACCCGATATCCCCCATGATAAACCCCAAAAAGACGGAGTAGAAAAAGGACATCACGGTATTCGGGTCAAACTCCCTCGCATTCGGCGCGGAATACATGTTCGTGATCGTTTCAAAATTTTTTACAATTTTATTGTTTTTTGCAAGAGTCGGAATAAATTCGTCCTCAGACGGGTCTGAAAACTCATAGTAGACGGGCGTTTGCCAACCGTCGAGAACGGTTTTGACCTGCGCCTCTTCGTCCGCGGGCACAAACGCCTCGAGAAGAAACGTGTGCGCCGTAGTCCTCATCTTTTCGGAAGCTTCCGCTTTTTCGAGCTCAAACCCGACGTAGTCGCAGTAAATTTTTAAATTTTTGACCTCTTGCGAAAGTTCATACAGAGCGCCGAGCGTCTCCTCTTCACGCAAACGGACCGATGAAAGCTCCTCTTCGAGAGCATGAATAAGTTCTTCTCCCGTCTGCCCGTCCGTATACGGACATGCGGTAAAACTACAAGAAGAGAGTAAGTTTTCAAGTTCGTTTAAAGCGCTCTTGTGGCATACGGCAGAAAGAAGCACGCCGTCTTCTCCCCGCTCAGCCTCATAGGCGCAAAGAGAGAGCGTTTCAAATTTCTTTTCGGCGCCGTCCCAAGCGGACGACGGAACAAGCCCGAGCCGCACCGCTACGTTTTTCGTGTCGCGATAGGCGGAAAAAGGCTTTTTGACGGCGCTGTAGGGCGTCGCGGCGGCGATCGCACGCTTGAGACGAATTTCTTCCGCTCCGCATGCATGCTGCGCTTCGAGAAGTGAAGAAACTTCCTCCATGACACGATCGGCCCATGATTTTAAGCCTTTTGCGGCCATAAATTCGGAATAACCGACTTCGAACCCGTCTTTAACGGTCTCCGACTTTGTTTCCTTTGCACGGCGTTCCGCATATCCCATGAGGATCTCGAGGGTATTTTCGAGCTTGGAGAGATACTCTCTGAGCTCTTCGGCGTTGCCCGCAAAGGCTTCTGTTCCCCCGCTCTTTCCATGCTCCGTGACTTCGACCGCATGCGTGTGTTCGAGTGCGTCGAGAATGCCGTTTCTGTCGTACGAGAGCGCGGCAAGATGCAGTTTTCGCATCTTTGCGATCACTTCGTTATCCTCCCTACGATCTCGGCGACCTGAGGCTGGACATGTTCCAGAATTTCATCCGCAAACTTTTTCGCATCCTCTTCACAGACAGAGAGCGTCTCTTTATAGGCACACTCCGCGTCGCTTTCGGCTTTGGCAAGAATCTCTTCCGTACGCTTTGCAGCGGCGGATTCCGTCGATTTTGAAATTTCCATTGCCTTTTTTTCGGCTTCGGTGACGATAGCGGCGGCTTCGTCCTGCGCACGGTTCAAAATTGCGAGCGCCTGCTCTTCGGCCTCCGCGATCATATCGACGATGTTTTTCTCTTCCATACCGTTCACCAAAAGTTTCGGAAATTTATCACCTTACATTGTAAACTCATTTTTTTGGAATGTCAAGGATTACAGGGCATTTTTCGCGATTTTCCGCAAAGAGGGCGTTCTTCCCATTCGATGATGTCTTGATCCCCCTCTTTCGGATGGAAATGAAGAGAAAGCATAGGGAAACGACGGCAGTGAGGAATTCGGCGATCGGAAAAGCCCACCAAACGATTTCTGCGACATTTTGGGAGAGCGTAAAGAGCCATACTGCGGGAAAGACAAAGACGGCAAGCCGAAGCGCGGAAATGATGAGCGGCATGAGGGCATAACAGAGCGCCTGCAATACCCCTTGCACGGCGATACTGAACCCCATAAAAACGTACCCGATACCCGCAATGCGGATCGCAGCTGTGACAACTTCGATGATTTCCCTTCCGTCTGTCCCGCTTGCCATGCCGAACATGCTTGCAAGCGGCCCCGCAAAGCTTTCGAACAGAGCCGTGATCGTTGCAGCGACAATCAAGGTGTTAACGATCCCCCACTTAATACATGCGCGCGACCGTTCCGTGTCGCCCATGCCGAAATTGTAAGAAAGAACGGAAATAATGGTGTTGGAGAGCCCGAAACAGGCAAAGAGCGCAAACTGCATGATTTTGTAATAAATGCCGAAACTTCCCTGCACGAGATCGGCATATTCGGCCCTACTGAGAATGAGATTGACGCCGAGCATCATCACCGAAAGAAGACCTTGCATGAGCGCCGCAGAGAGCCCGATATGGTAAATTTCTCCGATGATCTTTGCGCTCGGGAGAATGTTTTTGAGATCGTTGCCGAGGTCACGGTTGAAAAAATAGTGGAAAAACATGGCAACGAGGAGAGAAAGAACCTGCCCGATGACGGTCGCCCACGCGGCACCCGCAACGCCCCACCCCAGCGGATAAATGAAGACATAATCGAGTATAATGTTCGCCGCAGCGCCCGAAATTTGTGCAATCGTGGAAAAAAGCGTCTTTCCCGTGCTTTGGAGAAAACGTTCATAGATGGTAAAACCGATCGCGCCGAAAGAACAGGTCGTGCAGATCGTGAGATACTCCGTCCCCACCTCTGTCACAAACCCGTCGCCTTTGGCCTGCATGGAGATAAAAGACCGGGAAGCGAACAGGCCGAACATGAGGAACACAGCATAGATCAAGAGCCCCAAAAAGATGCCATTGCCCACAGTTTTGTCGGCTTTGGCTTTGTTTCCTTCGCCCAACGACTTAGAAATAAGCGCATTGATCCCGACGCCCGTCCCCACACCGACAGCAATGATGAGAAGTTGGATGGGAAAGGCAAAGGTAAGTGCAAGATTGCCCGCGACCCCCTCCTCTCCCATATTGATGACAAAGGCCGTGTCGACAATGTTGTAAACGGCTTGCAGGATCATAGACACGATCATGGGAAGCCCCATCTTCCAAATAAGCCCGCAGACAGGTGCGACCGAAATTTTATTGCCCTTTTCTTCCATAAAAAACTCCTTTTTGTACAAGAAAAGGGGCGCAGATCCAATCGGATTTACGCCCCTTACAAGCAACACATTGTACGTTTATTCTATTCTGTTTTAAAAATTTTGTCAACCGAATTTTCGCCCGCGAGGCGAAAAAATTTACAAATTTCAGTTCAAATAATGCCATTTAACATAGTATTATGTCAGACATAATACTATGTTAAATGAATATTTTTTTTGAGATTTAAAGGCGGAAATGCGGCCGTTTGCCGAAACTTTTAGGCTTACGAGAGGAGACAAAGTGTTACTTCAACTCCAATCCATTCTCCCCCGCGTCGACCGTGAGACGGGTGCCGGGCGCGGGGTTCTTTTCGAGAATATACCGCGCGATCAGGTTTTCCGCTTTGGATCGGATATATCGCTTCAGCGGACGGGCGCCGTAGATGCTGTCGTAACCGTTGTCCGAAATGAACGCCTTTGCGCGGGGAGTAAACTCCAATTCGAGCGGCATCACCCTCTTGATGAGTTTTTCCAGCTGGATCTCGACAATGGCGTCGATATTCTCTCTCGTCAACGGTTTGAAAGTGATGATCTCATCAAGTCGGTTCAAAAATTCAGGACGAAACGCTCGCTTTAAAACTTCCCGCACGCCCTCCGCGGCTTCTTCGGTGAGTTCGCCGTCTTCAATACCTTCGGCGATCACATCGCTGCCCAGATTGGACGTCAGAATAATGACGGTATTCTTGAAATCGACCGTTCTGCCCTGCGAGTCGGTGACTCTGCCGTCGTCGAGAATCTGCAAAAGAATGTTGTAGACGTCGGGATGCGCTTTTTCCACTTCATCGAAGAGAATGATGGAGTAGGGACGGCGGCGGACCGCCTCGGTGAGCGTCCCCCCCTCTTCATAGCCGACATATCCGGGAGGCGCCCCGACGAGACGGGACACGGAGAACTTTTCCATGTATTCGCTCATGTCGATGCGCACAATGTTTTTCTCGTCGTCGAAAAGATTTTCGGCGAGAGCTTTGGCGAGTTCCGTTTTGCCGACGCCCGTGGGACCGAGAAACAAGAACGATCCGATGGGTCTGTTTTCATCCGAGATCCCTGCCCTTGCCCTCAAAATGGCTTCCGCGACCTTTTTTACTGCCTCATCTTGCCCGACGACCCGCCTGTGCAGGGTCTCTTCGAGGTGTAAAAGCTTTTCTCTCTCTCCCTCTTTCAGACGCGAAACGGGGATCCCCGTCCAGCGGGAGACGATCTTTTCAATCTGCTCCTCCGTCACTTCGTCCTGCAAAATGGCATTTTCGTCCTTTTCTTTGAGACCTGCGAGCTCCTTTTCGAGCGCGGGGATCTCGCCGTATTCGAGCCGACCCGCCGTGTTGTAATCGCCGCTGTTTTTAGCGGAATCGAGCTCTCCACGCATTCTGTCGAGCGTTTCCTTGAGTTCTTTTTCGTGCAAGATTGCCTTTTTTTCGTCTTGCCACTTCAAATTCATCGCGTTGAACTGCTCTTTGTGCTCTGCAAGTTCCTTTTTTAAGGTGTCGAGACGGGCGCGGGAGAGGTTATCGCTCTCCTTTTCGAGCGCGTTCTCCTCAACTTCCATCTGCACGATCTTGCGGTGTAGTGCGTCCATCTCGGCGGGCATCGAGTCGATCTCCGTCCTTATCATCGCCGCCGCTTCGTCGACAAGATCGATCGCCTTGTCGGGCAGAAAACGGTCGGTGATATAACGGTTTGAAAGCGTTGCCGCCGCGACAAGGGCGTCGTCGTGAATGCGCACGCCGTGGAAGATCTCAAATCTCTCCTTGAGCCCCCTTAAAATGGACACGGTATCCTCAACTGTGGGTTCGCCGACCATGACAGGCTGAAATCTTCTTGCCAAAGCGGCGTCCTTTTCGATGTACTTTCTGTATTCGTCCAAAGTTGTTGCGCCGATGCAGTGCAATTCGCCGCGGGCGAGCATGGGCTTTAACAGATTGCCCGCGTCCATCGCGCCGTCCGTTTTGCCCGCGCCGACAACAGTGTGGAGCTCGTCGATAAAGAGCACGATCCTGCCTTCGGACTTGGTGATTTCGGAGAGCACGGCCTTTAAACGTTCCTCAAACTCGCCGCGGTACTTCGCTCCCGCAATGAGAGCGCCCATGTCGAGAGAAAAGAGCGTCTTGTTTCTGAGCCCCTCGGGGACGTCGCCAGAGACGATCCGACGGGCAAGGCCTTCCGCGATCGCCGTTTTGCCGACGCCCGGCTCGCCGATGAGCACGGGGTTATTTTTTGTCTTTCTGGAAAGAATGCGAATGACGTTTCTAATCTCTTCGTCTCTGCCGATAACGGGTTCGAGCTTGTGCTCTCTCGCCCGCTTCGTGAGGTCGGTGCCGTACTTCTCGAGCGCCTCATACGTATCTTCGGGGTTATCCGTCGTCACGTTTTGGTTGCCGCGGACCTCTTTCATGCCCTTTAAAAAGTCCTCTTTTGTCAGCCCGAACCGTTTGAAAACGGACAAAAGACGGGGTTCCGCACAGTCGAACAGGCATAAAAAGAGGTGTTCGACGGAGATAAAACTGTCTTTCATGCCGGAAGCCAGTTTTTCCGCCTCGTTCAAGAGACGGCTGAGGGCGGCAGTCGGATAGATTTGCCCCGCGCCCGTACCGCTCACGCGTGGAAGACGCTCCATTTCCTCTTTGACGGCTCTCAAAAGTCCGTCTGCATCCTTTCCCGCATGGGTCAGAATGCGGGAGACGAGACCATCTTTTTCAAGAAGCGCGCAAGCAAGATGAAGCGTCGAAAGCTCGCTGCTTCCGTATTCTTCGGCAAAACGCTGAGCGTTCTGAATAGCCTGCACGGATTTTTGCGTAAACTTATTTGCGTCCATAGTTCTCCTCCTTTCCTTATTTCTATGTTCGCCTTTATTATAACGCTTTTTTCGCTTTATCAAACAAGATGCGCCCGCCGACGTGTCGGCGGGCGCAAACTTCGCTTGAAAAAAAGCTTTCTCATTTAACTGTTTTGGGGGGACGTCTGTTCCTGCACGATGATGCGGAACCGCTGGCCGTTTGTAAACGTGAGCACAAGAAAATGATTGCGCCTCTCCGTCACGGCTTCAAAAATGCCATCCGTAAGCGTCTCCAGATCGATAGCGATTTGCTCTGCCGTTACATTGTACTTCGTTTGTTGCATAGTTACAATTCTCCTTTTTTGGGTATATTTTTCTTTGTTACCCACAATGAAATTATACACAAAACAGGACATAATGGCGATGAGAGGTTTTGTCGTTATTATGGAGTTTTTGTCGAATTTTGCCGAAATACTCGATGAGTTAATGTTTGATGAAGGGATAAACGGAAAAACGCTTGCCGACGAAATCGGCATATCAAAGCAACAGATATATTATGTTTTGAACCACAAACGTCACCCGAGCCTCGATGTTCTTCTTCGGATCGCGGAACATTTTTCTTGTACGACAGATTTTCTGTTAGGACGAGAACCCGAGAGTACTGCCAGAAACTTCCGCAATCCTCCCCCTTTCCGCGAACAGCTCGCCTTTTTGCTCAAGTACTTTCATACCAATAAATACCGCCTCTGCAAGGAGATTCCCATTACGCACTCCGTCATCTATAACTGGCAACGCGGCGTGTATGCGCCAAGCTTAGACTATATCATAAAACTCGCCGATTACTTTGATTGCTCCGTCGATTTCGTCATCGGAAGAGAAAAATAACGATCTGTACCTGAAGCGCCCGACAAAGCCTATGGCTTTGTCGGGCGCTTCAGAATTAAGAATTCATCTTTTAAAAAGGATAAAAATAGCTGTTCCCCGTACGAAGTTTCACCCGTCCGTTGAGAAAGTCGCGGGCGCGGGCGGAAAAATCTTCCGCATCCGTCTCCTTGACGATGACGGTAAATTTGGCTTCGGCGGAAAAATCGCGGGAAAGAACGATCTCTTTTTCCAAAAACCGCAGTGCGGCGTTTACTTCGCTGTAATCGACGGAGAGTTCGATCTCCACGCCCGTCTCGTAGCACGCGATCTCGCTTTTTTCGAGCCCGTCGGCCGCGCAACCCGCATAGGCGCGGGTGAGTCCCCCCGCTCCGAGCTTGATTCCGCCGAAATAGCGCACGACCGCAACAACCGTCTCCTTGAGCTCCTGCGCTTTCAGAACGCCCAAAATCGGCATCCCGGCCGTCCCCTGCGGTTCGCCGTCGTCTGAAAAGCGCTGGAGATTGCCGATCTTGTCGGCAATGTAGCCATAACAGACATGCGTTGCCATGGGATGAAGCGCGCGCACGCGCGTGAGATAGGCTTTGGCCTCTTCCTCGCTGCCGACATGGGCGGTATAGGCGAGAAATCTTGATTTTTCGATCGTTTTCTCGGCGACCGCTTCGCCGACAACACTGTTATAACGCATAGTCTTCGTTTCAGGCGTGCGGTGCATGCGGCTCAGCCGCGCGTTACCTTAATGTGGACCTTTTTGCCCTTGTGGAGAATGAAATCGCCTGCGGGAAGAGGCGTTTCCATGGTCGCCTTTTCCTCACCGATGGAGACGCCGCCCTGTTCCAGAAGACGTCTCGCCTCGCCGTTGGACTTGCACAGTCCCGTTGCGACGAGCACGCCGACAACATTCAAAACGTCGGCGGAAATAGATTTTACGGGCATTTCCCCCTCTCCCGAAAACGCCGCGCGCGCCTGCGAACGAGCGAGGTCCGCCGCCTCGGCGCCGTGGACAGTCTTGGTGAGTTCGTACGCCAGCCTCTCCTTTGCAACGTTCATGCGTTCGTCGAGATGCGCGCAGAGCTCCTTGATCTCGGAGACAGGCACGAACGTTAAGAGCATAAAGCACTTTTCAACGTCTGCATCGGCGGTGTTACGCCAATATTGATAGAAGTCGTAGGGCGAAGTTTTTTCGGGGTCGAGCCATACGGCGCCCTTTTGGGTCTTGCCCATCTTCTTGCCCTCGCTCGTTGTGAGGAGCTGGAAAGTCATCGCAAAAGCGGGCTTGCGCTCCTTTCTTCTGATGAGATCGGCACCCGCGAGAATGTTGCTCCACTGGTCGTCGCCGCCGAGTTCGAGAGAACAGCCGTATTTTTGATGCAGGACGAGGAAATCGTACGCCTGCATAAGCATATAGTTGAATTCGAGGAAAGAGAGACCCCGCTCCATGCGCGTTTTAAAGCATTCGGCGGTGAGCATCTTGTTGACGGAAAAATGCACGCCGATGTCGCGCAAAAAGTCGATATAGTTCAAATTCATGAGCCAATCGGCGTTATTGACGATGATTGCGGCGTTTTCGCCCTCGAAACGGACAAACTTTGCCATCTGTTTTTTGAAACAATCGACGTGATGAGCGATGGTCTCTTTCGTCATCATCGCGCGCATGTCCGTGCGGCCCGAGGGATCGCCGACCATGGCGGTGCCGCCGCCGATGAGCACGATGGGCCTGTGCCCCGCGTCCTGCATGTGCTTCATCGCAACGAGTTGCATAAAGTGCCCCACATGCAAAGAGTCTGCCGTGGGATCGAACCCGATATAAAAAGGAACGCTCTCTTTGCCCAAAAGGTCGTAGAGCTCGTCCTCGAAGACGGTCTGTTTGATAAATCCCCTCTCGCGGAGGGTGTCCATTACGTTTGCCATAACGTTCTCCTTGTATATCCGCATTATACAACGAAAGGCATTTTCTGTCAAACGTTACGCAAGTGTTTGTAAAATTTTGCCGCGCCGCACGCTCTCGCGTTCCTTTGTGTTGAGCCCTTCGAGGCAGCGGAGAGCACGAAGAAATTGCTCGGCCGTGTCCATTCCCCGCATTCCGTAATATAACTCACGGTTGCGGATCTCCCGTTTGCGCCGTTGATAGGTTTCGATCGCTCTTTCTGCCTGTAACTCTGTCATGGTTCCTATTCTATGCAAAAATTATGACATTATTTGTCATATTTGAAAAAAATTTTTGCAAAAGGAGGACGAAACAGAAATTTGACACATCTTGTCATATATGGTAAAATGTAGACATGAAATACGAGATCATGTTCGGGATTTTGTTCACACTTTTATCGAGGCGGAAGATCAGCGCGGGTGAACTCGCGCGGAAATACGAGGTCTCCGTCCGCTCCATATACCGCTATGTAGACGAAATGACGGTGGCCGGCATTCCCATCGACGTCACACGGGGTGCGGCGGGCGGCCTCAGCATACCCGACAGTTTCAAACTTCCCAAAGGGCTTTTCACCCGCGAAGAATACGCGCGTACTTCGGAAGCAATGCTCGCCATGCTCTCTCAGACCCGCGACGCCGTGCTCGAGAGCGCATACGGGAAGCTCACGGCGCAGGTCAAGACGGAAAAATTCGACACGGCGCTTTCGGGAAACATCCTCGTTGACAGCGGCACATGGGGAGACGAATGGAAGTTTTCCGATAAGCTCACTCTCGTCGATAAAGCCATCGAAGAACGGGAAGCGCTCGAAATCGAATATTTTGACCGTGCGGGCGAGGCGACACGGCGCGTCATTCATCCCCATCTTTTGATCTACAAGCAAAATATATGGTACGTTTGGGCGTTCTGCATGCTGCGGGGAGAGTTTCGTACTTTCCGCGTGGGGCGAATGCGGACCATCAACGGCACGGGTATGACGTTCGAACGGAAGCCATTTTCGCGCGAGGATATCCCCCTCAACTTCTGGAGAAATGAAAAGGTCGCCGAAGTCAAGCTCAGAATTGCCTTTGAGAAACTTCCCTATGCGGAAGATTGGCTAGGCGTAGACAATATCTATAAGAGGGACGGCGAATATTTTGCCGAGCTTGTTTTGCCAGACGACGGCGCGCTTGTGGGAAATATCCTCTCTGCAGGCTCAGGCATTACGGTCATTTCCCCTCCCGACCTCGTCGAACGCATCAAAAAAGAGGCGGAGAAGATCTCGGCCTCGTATGGGAATTAAAAATTAAAAATTGTGGTAGAAGAGGATTTTAGAATGACACCCCCTCAGTCTCGCAAGGACAGCGCGCCAGCTGTCTCGGGCAGGTCGATTGTCCTCGGTCACCGTTCGCGCGGGATAATGCGCTCACTCATCGCAAAACGCAGCGCACAGCGCACTGTGCTGATGCGCAGAATTGCATTTTGCATCCCTCAAGGGGGAGCCGAGGAAGACTGTGGCGTCATGCTGAGAACAGGAGACGTACACAGTCTACGGATGTTTACCCGAAGCATCTCGCCGCATACTTGTCGGTTGCCCCGCGAGATTCTCCGGGTCAAGTTCCGTACTCTTTATTTTCTCGCGTTCTCAGAATGACGCGGGGCCTCGGGATGAGGACGGGAGCGGATCTTTCGAAACTACAGTGCTCGCACCAACTTTGCATATTCGCCGTTCAAGGCGAGGAGCTCCTCGTGCGTGCCCTGTTCCATGATCTTTCCGCCTTTTAAAAAGACGATCTTGTCGGCGCCGCGAATGGTGGAGAGCCTGTGCGCGATAACGAAACTCGTCCTGCCCGCGAGCAAGGTCTTTAAACTTGCCTGTACTTCGAGTTCTGTCTGCGTGTCGACATGGCTCGTGGCCTCGTCTAAAACAATGACTCTCGGGTTTGCCAAAATAAGTCTTGCAAAAGACAAAAGCTGCCTCTCCCCGCCCGAGAGCGGGTATTCTTCGGAGATCATCGTATGATAGCCCTCCGGAAGACGGGAAATGAAATTTTCGCAACACGCCGCCCGCGCGGCCTCTATGCATGCTTCGTCCGTTGCGTCCGGACGGGAAAAACGAATGTTGTCGAGCACGCTTCCGCTGAAAATATATGTATCCTGCATCATGGCGCCCACACCCTCGCGAAGAGAGTGCAGGGTGTATTTTTTTATATTTTTGCCGTCGAGAAGAACTTCCCCCTCCTGCACGTCGTAAAAGCGGGACAGAAGATTGACGACCGTCGTCTTGCCCGAACCCGTCGCCCCGACAAGCGCGACCGTTTGCCCTGCCTTTGCCTCGAGGGTGAAGTGTTCGAGGACGGGGATGCCCTCAATGTAGGAGAAAGTCACATCGTCGAATTTGACATTGCCGATACAGGTTTTGAGCTCCTCCGCCCCCTCCTCGTCATGGATATCGATGGGCGTCTCGATAGTGTCGTAGATGCGCTCCAAATTGGAAGTGAGTGTGAAGACGGTGGTGAGATTAGTGCAGATGTTGCCGATGGAGGAGGTAAGCTCGGAGAGCACGGTGCCGATCGCGACGACGGTACCGAGGTCGAGCCTTCCCCCGCCGAGACCGATCGCGAGGGCGACGCCGTAGACGATGAGGACGAGGATGGCGTTTGTAAACCCATGGGAGAGCGGGAAAAACGCCTCACGGACATTGGTCGTGCGCATGAAGGCGTGCTTATATTCACCGAAGAGCTGTGCACCGATCTCGCAGTTGAGCTCGGCGCGGTTGTAGGCCCGCACGACCTCCGCCCCGCCGATGTTTTCGGCTACGAAAGCGGTATAGTTGGCGTTCTTGTTGTGATCGATCCCCGACCGCCTGTGGATGAGCACGCTCAGGATATACATCAGGATGCCGAGCGGGATGAGGGCGAGAAAGACGGCCCCGCCGATGCGCCAGTCGAGGCAGAGGATCCATATGATGCCGATGATAAGGACTCCCGCCGCATAGATGATGGAATAGAAGAGGTTGCCGAAAAGCTCGGCGATGTCATCCACATAGTTGGTGACGCGGACTAAGATCTTGCCCGTCGAGTGGGTGTCGAAGTAGCGGAAAGAGAGCTTTAAGACATGGTCCATGATCTCCTTTCTCAGCTCCGTGGCAAAAAGCATGCCGTATTTGACGGGGATGAGGTTCTCGAGATGGCCGAAGACGAGAAAACTCAGCCACGACAGCGCAAGTCCCCCGCAGGCGAGCAAGGTGACAGTGAGATAGTTTGCCCCGAGCACGCCTTCCGTCGGAAAGAGCGCGGAGATGATGACGGAGTACAATATCCCCGGGAGCAGCGCAACAAGACCGAGCGCGACTTCGATGAGAATGCTCCCGAAAAAGGGCGCTTTATGACGGAGAGCGCTCTTTAAGAGCTTCCCCATCATGCGTGCCGAGAAAGTTTCCCGCACATATTCGTCCCTGTAGTAGAGGTCGTTCATGCTTGCTCCGTGAAATTCATTTCCTTGGCCTGACGGCTGTAGATCTGCGCAAAGTTGCCGCCGAGCGCCATCAGCTCCTCAAAATTCCCTCTCTCCGAGATCTTGCCGTCCTCAAGAAAGAGGATCTCATCGCAGTTTTTGAGAGCGGTCGCGCGGTGGGTCACCAAAATCATCGTCTTTTCGGCACATTCCCGCTCGAGATTTTGAAAAACGGCGTGCTCGGTCTCCAGATCGAGGGCGCTCGTGACGTCGTCGAACACGAAGACGGAGGCATTCTTGAAGAGGGCGCGGGCGATGGAGATGCGCTGTTTTTGACCGCCCGAGAGCCCGAAGCCCTTTTCTCCGATCGTCGTCTTGTATCCGTCGGGGAAGCGGTTCGCAAATTCGTCCACTTCGGCAAGGCTCCCAGCACGCTCCACGCGTTCCTCTTCCGCAAAGGGGTCGTAGAGGGCGATGTTGCTCGCGATCGTGTTGGAAAAGAGGAAGACGTTCTGCATGGCATAGGAATAGTTCCTGAGCAGTGCGTCCCTCGAATAGTCATGGATGGGAACACCGTCGATGTAGATCTCCCCCTCGTCCGCCTCGGCAAGTCCCTGCATGAGCTTGCATAGAAGCGTCTTTCCGCTCCCCGTCTTGCCCATGATGCCGAGCTTTTTTCCATAGGGAATGTCGAGGGAAACATCCTCGAGAGCATAGGCCTCCCCGCTCTTAACGGAGAGATGTTCTATTTGGATGTGCGGCCGAGGCGAGGGTACTTTCTCCCCATAGAGGACGGCCGTCTCGTCCTCGGCGTTGAGGAAATCAAAGAGACGCTTCCCGCTGACAAAATCGCGCTGGGAGGCGTTGACGTTGAAGACGAGATTGTTGAACTGCCACATGAGACTTCCGAGATATCCCATCGTGGCCGTGAATTCGCCCGCGGTGATCTGCCCGCCGATGCCGAGGGTGATGATGAGCGCGAGCGTTCCCAAAAAGACGGCGACCCGTGCGATGCGGATCCAGAGGTCGCGGTAGGCGAAGATGTCGATGCCGCCGTACTCCGTCCGGCGAAGGCGTTCATTGTCGGTGTCGAAGCGGCGCTCCCGCTCCCCCTCCCGCGCGAAGGCGGCGATGGTCCGAACACCGTAGATGCTCTCCTGTACCGTCGTCGAGAGGGTCGCGGAGTCACGCCAGACCGATTCATAGTAAACCGTGATGCGCTTTTTGTAGAGAAGGATGACGATAATACAGAAGATCCCGCCAGCGAGCGGCAGAAAGAGGAGCGAGAAATGGATCTGCCCCAACAGAATGGCCGCGACGACGATATAGAAGATACAATCGGCAAACCCCTGCGAGCGCTGGATGTAGAGATCGCGCACGTTGAAAGGATCTTTTGTGGTGATGAGGATGAGATCCCCCGCCGTGTACCCGGAGAGGAATTGCCCGCTCGCGTTGCCGAGTTTTTTGAGGGCGTCCGCACGCATCGCCCCCTCGCTCTTGAGCGAAAAATAGTGCGCGAGGTGCCATTTCAGATAGAAAAAGAGGAAAAAGAGCACGGCGAAGAGAAGAAGCGTCGCGGCGAGTGTCCAGAAGATCCTTGTGTAGTTGTCGGCGGGGATGTCCTCGATGAGGAAGCGGAAGATACTGCTCGTATTCTTTGGCTCGCCGCCGAGAAGAGGCGTAATCACCCTGTCGACGAGAAGTGCTATGACCTGCGGCGTTATGAGCAAAATAACCACGCGAAAGAGCCCGAACAGCGTGGCAAGCACCTGCACGGGCATTGTTTTTTTAAAATAGGGATAGGAATTTTTGAAAAACTCTCGCATGGATCAATGATAACAGCTACGCTCATGCTGAACGAATGTGAAGCATCCCATTGAACACTCAGAGTCCGTAGGTTTGCTGGGATTCTTCGCTACGCTCAGAATGAGCGAGCGGGGACAATTGGAATGCCCCCCTCTATCACGCCAAGTGCGGCGTGACAACTCCCCCTCGAGGGGGAGCCAAGGGAGCGCTCAGAATGAGCGGCGGGAACTAAACCCTCAAATGCATTTGTTCTCACCCTTGAAAACAAATCGTTCGAAACTATCTTAGTATATGCTCTTGACGCTTCTCGGGAAGAGCGTGACGTCGCGGATATTCTCCATGCCCGTTACATACATCACGAAGCGCTCGAAGCCGAGCCCGAACCCGCCGTGCGGCACGCTTCCGAAGAGACGAAGGTCGAGATACTGTTTGTAAGCGTCCATATCCATGTGCCTCTCCTGCATAGCCGCTGAGAGCTTTTGGAGGTCTGCCTCCCTTTCGCTGCCGCCAATGATCTCCCCGATCCCAGGGACAAGACAATCGGTCGCCGCGACCGTCTTCCCGTCGGCATTTTGCTTCATATAGAAAGCCTTGATCTCCTTGGGATAATCCGTCACGAACACAGGACGCTTGAAGACCTGCTCGGTAAGATACTTCTCGTGTTCGGATTGCAGATCGCTCCCCCAATGCACGGGGAACTGAAACTTGCCATTCTCTTTCTCGAGGATCTTTACGGCATCCGTATACGTGCAGACGCCGAACTCGCTCGTCGCAACATGCGTGAGCTTGTCGATGAGCCCCTTCTCCACAAAAGAGTCGAAAAACCTGATCTCTTCGGGACATTCCTCAAGCACAGCCTTGATGAGATATTTCAAAAGATCCTCGGCAATTCCGATGACGTCGGGAAGTTCGGCAAAAGCGATCTCGGGCTCCACATGCCAGAATTCGGCGAGATGACGCTTGGTGTTGGAGTTCTCCGCGCGGAAAGAAGGCCCGAACGTGTAGATCTTACCGAGCGCCGTCGCGGCAACTTCGCCCTCGAGCTGGCCTGAGACGGATAGCCCCGCCTTGACGCCGAAAAAGTCGTTTTTAAAATATTCCTCTTCCGTCTTTTCTTTGGCGTTCCACGGCTGTGTGGTGACGCGGAACATTTCCCCCGCTCCCTCGCAATCGCTTGCGGTGATGAGGGGCGTATTGATATAGTAGTACCCGTTCGCATGAAAATACCTGTGAATGGCCTGCGCCGCGACCGAGCGGACGCGGAACACGGCCTGAAAGGTATTCGTGCGCAGTCTGAGATGCGGAATGGTTCGAAGAAAATCAAGCGTCGTACGCTTCTTCTGAATGGGATACTCGGCAGGACATTTGCCGAGCAAAGCGATCTCTTTCGCATTGAGTTCGTTCCCCTCGCCCTTGTACGCCTTTACGACTTCGCCCTTGACGCATACGCTCGCACCGAGTTTCTGGCATTCGGGATCGCACTGCATGCTGTTTTTATCGATAACCACTTGCAATTTCCCGAAAGACGTGCCGTCGGTGAGTTCCAGAAAAGATACCGCGGAAGAATCGCGGAACGTTCTCACCCACCCGCACACGACGACTGTTTCGCCGATGAGCGTTTTGTCTTGTAATACTTTTGAAATATCAAGATGTTTCATAATTGACTCCTGTTTCACTACCATTTAAGGGGATTCTTCGGTCGCTGCGCTCCCTCAGAATGAGCGGCGGTGGGATAATCGGAATGAAACCCCTCCCGTCACTGCGTGACACCCCCCTCAAGGGGCGGGACGGACTCCCTCTGCTCTCCCTCGACGGGATGTTGTCGAGCCCCGCGACACTGAGGAGTTGTCATTCCCCATCAATATGCCCTAGCGAAAAATACCGTGTGAACGGAGGGTTTTCCGCATACGACGCACTGATCCGCCGTGTTTTCCTTTGCCATAACGCGTGCAGTCGCCTGAGCGTACTCTTTTACCCTGTCTTCACACTCTCTGCAGCCGCACCAGCCCGCCTTTACAAAATTGCCGCCATTGACGCCTTCGAGCAGTTCTTCCAACGAATTTGCGGATACAATGCGTTCGTTCATACGCTTTTCCGCCTTTTTATAAAGGGCTTCGCTGAGCTCCGCAAGCAGGCCTTTGACAGCCTCCGCGGCGTTCTGAAGAGGAAGTTCCCCTTTCTCGCAAGTATCGCGGCGGAAAACCGTCATGACGCCGTTTTCAATATCGCGCGGACCCAGCTCGATGCGTACGGGCACGCCCTTCATCTCCCATTCGTTAAATTTCCAACCGGGAGAATTGTCGCTGTCGTCCAATCTGACGCGAAGCCCTGCCTGTTTTAACATCGTTTCGAGCGCTTTGCATGCCTCGAGCACGCCCTCTTTCTTTTGGGCGATGGGAACGATGACAACCTGCACGGGCGCAACGGGAGGCGGAAGAACGAGTCCGCGCCCGTCTCCGTGAGTCATGATGATGGCTCCGATTAAGCGGGTCGAGGCGCCGTAACTCATCGTATAGCCGTACTTGAGCGAGCCGTCTTTGTCGGTAAACTGTACATTGAACGCCTTGGCGAAGTTTTGTCCCATGTAGTGGGTCGTTCCCGACTGCAAACTCTTGCCGTCGTGCATCATCGCTTCCATACCGTAAGTAGCGACGGCTCCCGCGAACTTCTCTTTCTCCGTCTTTCGTCCCGTTAAAACGGGCATGCAGAGGACTTTCTTCGCAAAATCCTCATAGAGATGAAGCATGTTGAGCGTCTCTTGTTCCGCTTCTTCGCCCGTTGCATAGACGGAATGGCCCTCTTGCCACAAAAATTCGCTCGTGCGCAAAAAAGGACGGGTCGTCTTCTCCCAGCGCATGACATTGCACCATTGGTTCATGCGGAGAGGCAGATCTCGCCAACTCTCCACCCATTTCCCCATCATATGACCGATAATGGTCTCCGAAGTGGGACGGACGGCGAGAGGTTCCTGCAATTTCTCCCCGCCCGCGTGGGTGACAACGGCGACTTCGGGCGCAAAGCCCTCGACATGCTCCGCTTCTTTCGTCATGAACGACATGGGAATGAGGAGCGGGAAATAAGCGTTTTCGACGCCCGCTGCTTTAAAACGTGCGTCCATTTCTTTTTGGATATTCTCCCAGATCGCATAGCCGTAAGGACGAATGACCATCGTTCCCTTGACGGGCCCGTAATCGACGAGTTGCGTCTTTAAAACGACGTCGGTATACCACTGCGGGAAATCGGTCTCGATGTCGGCGATCTGCGAGACGAATTGTTCGTTTTTTGCCATGTGTAATGCTCCTGTCGGTTGCAAAAAATAAGATATGGTATATTATACCATATCCTTTTTTATTTGTCGAATAAATTTTGATGAATTTTCGGAAAAGTGTTCTATATAGTTAAAACCACGCACTTGTGCTCAACCGCCCCGCGGACACGTTTATTGCGTCATTCCGAGAACACGAGAAAGAACGAAGTCAAAGAAGCCGACCCGAAGAATCTCGCAGGACGTGTACGGAACTTTGCGGCGAGACGCTTCGGGTGAACCAACATAGACTTTGTACAGCTCTCTTTCTCAGCATGACGCCGCACACAATTTTCGTTTCAGGCCTGTCGCTATACTGAAATCAAAATTCGTTCCTCAGACTCTTGGAGAGATAGCCGAGCGCAAACGCGCCGGGCCCGACGTGCGAGCCGATGACGGGTCCCATGATCTGGACATAGGGTTCGATATGGCAGTGCTCACGCACAAACTCCGTAAGTTCGTTTGCGGCAGGCTCATTGTCGGTATGTACGATAAAACAATAATTGTGTTCGGGGTCCGGGCCCTCCGTCTCGAGCTTATGCTTGATATAGGAGAGCGCCTTTTTCGTCCCCATCACTTTATCGATGACGCCGAGTTTTCCATCCTTATCGAAAGAGATGATGGGCTTCACCCTGAGAACGCTGCCCACGGCTGCGGCCGCGGCAGAGATCCTGCCTCCCCTCTTCAAAAATTGCAAATCGTCGGCGACGATGAAGTGCTGGATGTGGAGGCGGAGCGATTTGACGAATTCCGCCGTCTCTTCAGCCGTCATACCTTTGTTGCGGCACTCGAGCGCTTTTCTCACGAGCGCGCCCTGCCCCACCGTGGCAGTGAGCGGATCAATGACAAAAACGCGGAAATCGGGAAAGTCCTTTTTGACGTCGGCGGCTGCCTGTTCTGCATTCTCCCATGTGTTGGCGAGCCCCGAAGAGATCGTGAAGTGAACGACATCTTTTGCGCCTTCCTCGGCGAGCTTCAGAAAATGGGAATAGTGAGACTCGTAATTAAGCTTGCTCGTCTTCGGCATATAGCCGTTGCGGAGTTTGTTGTAGAAATCTACGTATTGCCCATACTCGGTAAAATTATCGAGATATTCTTCGATCTTGCCGTCCTTTTCGAGCATGAAAGTGAGCGGAGCAAATTTTATATCGTTTTCCGCAACGAAATCGTGATACAGATCGCAAGTGGAATCTGTAGACAGTGTAAATCTGTACATATTTTTTCCTCTCCGTATATTTATATTCATTATATCACACAATCAGCCTCAATGCAAGATAATTTCCGAAATTGTTTTCTTTTTTCCTCGAAAGACTTGAAAAAAGCCGAGTTTCCCTGTATAATAAAGACAAGTTTGAAAAAATTTTCCTATAAGGGGGGAAATCATTCTTTTGAATAACTATTTATCTCTCAAAAACGGGACGGATGTGCGCGGCACCGCGATCGCGGGCGTACAGGACGACCCCGTAACGCTCACCGAAGAGGCGGTGAAAGACATCGGCAAGGCTTTCTGTATGTGGGTCAAACTCGCGACGGGAATCGACGGCATCACCGTGGCCATAGGCCACGATTCGCGTCTCTCTTGCGGCGACATCGAAAAATGGCTCACGGAAGCGATCACATCATGCGGCTACAATGTCATACAGACGGGGCTTTCCTCTACGCCTTCGATGTTCATGTTGCTTCAAGATGATTTCGGGGCACAGGCGTCCATAATGATCACGGCGAGCCATCTGCCCTATCAGAAAAACGGGCTCAAGTTTTTTATGAAAGAAGGCGGGCTCGAGGGACGGGATATCGAACAGATCCTCAATATCGCTTCCATGGGCGTAAACATCGACTGTGCAGAGAAAGGGACTGTGACGAAAAAATCCTATCTCGGGAAATATGCTTCCGATCTCGTAGAAAAAGTGCGCCGCGAGACAGGAAAACAAGAGCCGCTGAAAGGCAAAAAAATCATTGTTGACGCGGGAAACGGCGCAGGCGGATTTTACGTAGATCTTGTGTTAAAACCTCTCGGCGCGAATACCGAGGGCTCGCAATTTCTCGAACCGAACGGCTCTTTTCCCAACCATATCCCCAATCCGGAAAACGAGGCGGCGATGCTCTCCGTCTGCAATGCCGTAAAAACGAACGGCGCGGACTTCGGCATCATCTTCGATACCGACGTCGATCGGGCGGGCGCGGTCTCAAAAAGTGGTGAGGAGATCAACCGCAACCGTCTCATCGCCCTCATTTCGGCCATTTTGCTCGAGGAAAAAACGGGCGCGACGATCGTCACCGACTCGGTAACAAGCGACGGGCTCACTGCTTTCATCGAGGCGAAGGGCGGCGTGCATCATAGGTTCAAACGCGGCTATAAAAACGTCATCAACGAGAGCAAACGGCTGAACGCCGAAGGAGTGTACTCTCCCCTCGCGATAGAGACGAGCGGACATGCTGCGCTCAAAGAAAATTATTTCCTCGACGACGGCGCCTATCTCGTGACGCGGCTTTTAATCGCACTCGCAAAAAAAGGCGATCTCGAGAGCATGATACAAAATCTTCCCGAGCCCCTTGAGGCGGAAGAGATACGACTGAAATTCAAGCCGAACGTCAACTTTAAGGAGCTCGGCGCCTTCGTCCTTTCGGAGTTTGAAGCGTTCGTAAAAAACACCCCTTGCCTCTCTCTCGCACCCAACAATTACGAGGGCGTAAGAGTGAATTTCGATAAGGACCACGGCGACGGTTGGGCGCTTTTGAGAATGAGTCTGCACGAGCCCATCATGCCGCTGAACCTCGAAAGCAACTCGAAAGGCGGCAATGAAAAGATGAAGACAATGCTCTACGAGTTTCTCAAAAAATACGAATTCTTAGACGCTGAAGCCATGAAATAAGGCAAATGACGCCATAAAAAGAGTACTATGTGTGACATAGTACTATGAAAAAAAACAAAAAACAATAAATAAGGAGTAAATAATCATGAAACAAACGACCATCAACGCGATCCGCATTCTCTCTGCGGAAGCAATCCAGAAAGCAAATTCGGGACATCCGGGGCTCCCCCTCGGCTCCGCGCCCATCGCCTACACACTCTGGCAAAATTTCTTGAAATTCAACAACAAAGATCCAAAGTGGGACGATCGCGACCGCTTTGTCCTCTCCGCGGGACATGGATCCATGCTCAACTACTCGCTCCTCTATCTCTATGGGTTCGGGCTCACGATAGAAGATCTTCAAAACTTCCGCCAGCTCGGAAGTAAGACCCCCGGTCATCCCGAATACGGTCACACCAAGGGCATCGAGACGACCACGGGTCCGCTCGGACAGGGCATCGCAAACGCCGTCGGCATGGCGGTAGCCGAAGCGCATCTCGCCGCGAAATTCAACCGCGAGGGCTTCCCTGTCGTCGACCACTATACCTATGCTCTTTGCGGCGACGGATGCCTTGAGGAAGGTATTTCTTATGAGGCATGTTCGTTTGCGGGTACGCATGAACTCGGCAAACTCATTCTCTTCTACGACGACAACGATATCACGATCGAAGGCAACACCGATATCACATTCAAAGAAGACGTTGCGGCCCGTTTCAAGGCGCAGAATTGGCAAGTCATCAAGGTTGACCTCGTTGCCAATCCCGACAACGTGCTCATGCTTTCCAATGCCATCAGAAAGGCGCAGAAAGATACAAAACACCCCTCGATCATCATCTGCAAGACCAAGATCGGCTACGGCACCCCGCTCGAGGGCAGCCACAAGTGCCACGGTTCCCCTCTCGGTGCGGAAAATCTGCAAAAGACAAAGGAAAAGCTCGGCTGGACATGGGCTCCTTTCGAAGTTCCCGAAGAAGTCCTCAAGCACTGCAAGACCGCGGGCAGACGCGGCGCCAAAAAGGAACGCGCATGGAAAGCGATGTTTGCGGAATATGAAAAGGCTTATCCTGAACTTGCGGCAGAATACAAGGCGGCGATGAAAGGCGAACTTCCCGACTATACGAAGATGGAAGAGCTCTTTAAATTCGAAAAACCCATGGCAACGCGCCAGACTTCCGCGCAAGTCCTCCAGAAGATTGCCGCGGTAACCCCCGCTCTCATGGGCGGAAGCGCAGATCTTGCGCCCTCTAACCTCTCCGACATGAAAAATACGGACGCCGTTACCTATGGCGACTTTGCTCCCGGCTCCTATGAGGGCAGAAACATGCATTTCGGTATTCGCGAACATGCAATGGCAGCCATTGCAAACGGCATGCAGCTCCATGGCGGCGTACACGCTTATTGTTCCACTTTCTTCATCTTCTCCGACTACTGCAAACACGCGATGCGACTCTCGGCGCTCATGAATATTCCCGTTGTCTACATTCTCACGCACGACAGCATCGGCGTCGGCGAGGACGGCCCCACCCACGAACCCGTAGAACAGCTCATCGCGCTCCGCTCCATTCCCAATATGAAAGTCTACCGCCCTGCAGACGGCAAAGAGACCGCCGCAGCATGGATCTCCGCGCTCACGGGGTCGGCGCCCACCGCACTCGTTCTCACAAGACAAAATCTTCCCCAATACGAAAACAGCGGTCTTGCGGCGCTCAAGGGCGGGTATGTGCTCGAGGATTGCAACGGGAAGCCCGATATTTTGCTCATCGCGAGCGGTTCCGAAGTGGAACTTTGCGTGAAAGCAAAGGCCGCGCTTGCGGAAGAAGGCATTAAGGCACGCGTTATCTCCATGCCTTGCTTTGAGGAATTTGAAAAACAGAGCGACAGATATAAGGAGAGCGTCATCCCCTCTGCCGTCAAGGCGCGCGTATGCGTCGAAGCGGGCAGCCCGTACAGTTGGTATAAGTATGCAGGCGACAAGGGCGAAATCGTCGCAATGAACACGTTCGGCGCCAGCGGCCCCGCTCCCAAGCTGTTTGAGAAATTCGGCTTCACCGTTGAGAATGTCGTTGAAAAGGCAAAAAAGAGTTTAAATTAATAAGAATATCATTCACTACTAAGAGCCGCCCATGGGGCGGCTCTTAGTAGTGAAAACGCGATGTCACGTAATTTTCGATTGGAAAAAAGAACGGCTAAGCCGTTCTTTTTCCAATCAATCGGTCAATGTTTTTGTACGATTATCTTTTATTGCCGCAGGTGTGTAATAATCCAATCTTGTTTCATAAGACATGCCTTGGTTCAGCGACATATGCCCATAATTCAAGTCATATTCGGGAACTCCGTTCATAGTTATCGTAGCGCCGTCGATGATAATCACGGAATACTGCGCATCGCCTTCTGCGACTTGAATTGTATCCATTGCGATAGGTGTTCCTTGGTCATCGTAGATATACGGCTGTACTCCGTTTCTCTGTGCTGCAAACACAACAGGATACCCTGCCTTTGTGACAGCGTTAATGGTCGCATTTGCACCGATTGTAACGGTTGCATTTAAAATTATGCCGCCTTTTCCATCTGCTCCAGAATAGAAATTTGTTGCGACCTGAAACCCGAAAGCATTACCCGACGTCATATCAAGACTCATTTTACCGTTGAAATCAACTTCTCCGCCACCGATACAGAAAAAGCCGACACTATAAGACGCAGTGCCAAAAAAGTCCTTGACAGAACCTTTAATATTAATCTCTGAGCTTGCGTCAAATGTTACCTTACCATTCGTATAAAGAACGAAACCTGCATTTGTAGAGACGTGTTTCCCGTCTCCCTGATTCCAGTTAAAACAACCGTCGAGATCAATCACACTGCCATTTTGAACATTGATAGTACTTTCTTGGTCTCCAAAACCGACGAAGAAAGGTGAAATGGAACCTGTGGCTGTAAGTTGCGTACCGTTCAAATTTACCGTTGAACCTTCTGTGACAAACATTCCATAACCAAAATTGCCGTTGTCTGCATCAACTTTATCGAGCTCTGCGTCCTTTCCCGTTAAATTAAGATTTGTAGTTTCATCAAAATTGACAACGCCGCCATCGCTAACGCACATGGCAAAGCAACCCGTTTTGTTTTCGATATTGAAATCAACGTCTGTAACATTAAGTTCTCCACCTTCAATCTTTAAGGCATATTGTCCAGTGGGTTCCCTTTGATAATTTCCGGAGTTAACTTGAAAATTCAGATTGAACGACCCCTTTGGGCCCTCTTCCGTTTCTTTATGGGTATCGGTGATTGTAAGCGAAGAATCTTCTTTTACTACAATATTCGTGTTCCCGTCCTCTACTGTCTCATCTTTCATCTCTGATGTCAGCTGGCGACCCGCTACGTCGAGAATAACATCTTTCTTCTCGCTTTCATCGCCAACAACAAGCTTTTCATCCGGTTTGAGCGTCGCATCTTCTTGAAGTACAACAATGTCTCCGTCTTCTACTTTATCGAACACATCGCTTACACTGTTGTTCTCATCGACATCATAGATGTAATTGTCCAAAATGTCTTTTCCCTCTGTATCCTGCGAAGCGGTTCTAGAACATAAAGTACATCTTTTAATATCTTCATTGGCATAATGGAACGTTTCCATATTATGTGCTTCAAGCTTTTCCGGCTCAACTGCCAAAATCTCGGGGAATGCCTGCCCACAGACCGTGCAATACTTCAAACCGATCCCCGGAACAACGCACTTCGCCTCATAGATAACATATGAATCGCCCCATTCGTGTTCATGTTCTCCGATTTCCTCGTTCTCGGCAATCAGCGTATATGTACCGTCCGTTCCGTCTTTGAAAGAGGCGGTAAGCACGTTGTTCTCAATGTCATATCCTGTTAAAGCTTCATACTGCCAGCCGCGCTCCGTCTTGCGGAAAAATTCGCCCGTAGACGCAACCAAACAGGCGTCGCCCAAATCACCAAGCCCTTCTTTGAGTTCTCCCCTTTCCAAAAAATGCACGACGCCGATTTCTTCCTTTCCGTCGGGAACATTTGCAGAGCTATTGCCCGCACACGCCGCGCCCGCAAGCGCGAAACCGACACAAAGGACACCCGATAATGCCAACAGTCCGTATTTCAGTCCTTTTTTCATACAAGTCTCCTTTATCCACATAAAAATGAACTTTTTGCACTACCGATTATTTGACCCCCCCCCCTGTAAATCAAAGTCAAGCGTTTGAAGCACTTTCAAGGCATTTTTTTGAAAAATTTTCGGAAAAGTTATCCACATATGACGTCCGTCCATTCTTTCCCGCGGGAAAACTTCCAAGCTTTTCCCGCGGGAAAGCCGCTGTTTTCAACCAAAAATAGAGCGGCGCGGAAAGGGGAACCCGGGGAGAAAGGGAAGAAGTTGCGGTTCGAAGACGGGCTCCTGCTTTTCACCGTTAACGGTAACATATCCCCCGCCGACCGTATATGTTCCTACGACACTCTCCCCGTCGTAGCAAAAAGTGACCCCGTTTTCTTCTTCCTCATTGCCGTACAGATATACGGCACCGACGCCAGATGGCGCGGTGACAGTCGTTTTGGCAAGACAGACGGACGCAGGAGAACGGTAAGCGGCATAACTTCTGTTTCCGACGACGAGCCCCGCCACGGGGACTTCATTGCCCTGGCTCCACGTCTCTTGCAGATATTTTTCACGCTCGGGATAAACAGCTGTCGTTTCGAGCGTACTGTTTTCAATTTCCGCAGTGCCACAACGGACTACGAGCGCCTGCCGAGACCCACGCAGCGTGCTGTTTTTGATGCAGAGCTCGCAGGGAACGTTGACGAGCACGGCGGTGGCGTCTCCGTCCGCTGTTTCCCCCTGCTCGCGAAGCGCGGAAAGCGTACTGTCCTCAATGTTGATCCGCATATTTTCTCCATAGGTCGCATTGGTCGACACGGCATAATAGCCGCATGTTTCGATTTCGCAGGCGGAAATCGTCAGCGTACTGTTTTCCATAGGGCAGACAATAGGCCCTTTTCCGTTGAAGTCAACGCTTTCCAGATGAAAGGAAGCGTTGCGTCCGACGACGACCGTGGCCCTCTGTGCCGCAATGGCGTCTGATGCGTCGGCGGCGATACGGCCGCCTTTCACGGTGAATGAGCAACCGTCAGCGACTTGCAGCGAGGCATTCCCCGAGATGTTCAAAACATTGCCATTAAGTTCGAGCACGCAGTCCTTTTCGACAGGTTCGGAAGAGGAAAGCGTGACGTCGGTGAGCGCCTGAATACGTCCGCCCCGCTTGATCTGTCCTTCGATCTCCTCCGCCGAAAAGATCCTTTCGGGCTGTACTCCCATGGAAAGAAGACGTCCGCGTTCCTCTTCCGTCTCGGCCTGATAGCTCTTATTCGGATCGACAAGAAGCACGGGCGTGGAGGAGGAATCGCTTTTTGTGCCGTCGGTGTAGGTGAATTCGAACCAAACGGCAATGCCCCATTTATCGGACAACTGCGTTACGGACTGTATGCCGACGCCCTGTTCGCCCTGCACGCCTTGTATTCCTTGAATACCCTGTATTCCCTGAATACCCTGCCCGCCTTGCGGGCCCTGAGGCCCCGTGAGACCGGAAAGCCATTCTTTTTCCGAACCGACATAGCCGTTTTGCACGGCGATCTCGTAGGCCGAAAGTCCCCTGTCTCCCTTTTCGGGCTTCCGCGCCGCACCGATACACAGAACGATGATTGCCGCGATGAGCAATGCCGTGCTTAAAATCGTGAGAATGTAGATGACCGTCATAAGGCCGTTTTCTTTTTTCTGTTCCATCATTTTGCTCTGATCGAAACTATTATGCGGAGCTTTTATAAATTTATTGGCCGCATGTTAAAATTTATCATTTTTATCTCCATTTTTTGGGTTATTTAGTTGACATTTGTCGAGAAAAAGAATATAATAATATCACTTTCAAAACACGGAGGAGATTATGTACTGTAAAAACTGCGGAAAAGAGATAAGCGATAACGCTTTTGTTTGCCCCTATTGCGGCGTAAAAGCCGCCACTGCACCTACGGAGAAAAAAACAAACACGCTCGCGATCGTTGGTTTTATCCTTTCGCTCTTTTTCCCTCTTATCGGTCTTATTTGCTGCGTCATCGCACGTAAACAAATCAAGCAAAACAATGAAAGCGGCATGGGGTTCGCCACAGCGGGTCTCGTTATCAGCCTTATCTGGATTATAGGAGGAATTCTTTCTTCCATTATCAGCATCCTCATTTGGGTCGGCGTTATCGGCGGTATAGGCGCTGCTCTGTCCATGCTCCCGATCGTTGTTCTTTAAAACAAGCGAATACATCAAAAAAGACGCTTCAAGCGTCTTTTTTCTTTTTATCCGATTGTGAAAACGTTCAACGCTTCCCCTTTCGTTCGCGGATCTTTCTGATTTCCGCCTCAAAGCCCTTGTCGGAAGGATGGTAGAAGATGCTGTCTTTCAAAGAGTCGGGAAGGTACTGCTGTTTTACCCAGCCTCCGTAATTGTGCGGATATTTGTAGTTCGCGCTCTCCGCTTTCATCTCCTTGCTTCCATAAGAGTTATCGCGGAGATATTTGGGAATATCGTCGTCCTTGCTCTCCTTTGCGGCTTCCCTCGCCGCGTCCAGCGCCATGACGACAGAGTTGCTCTTTTCCGACTCGCAGACGTAGATGATCGCCTCGGCAAGAGGCAGAAAACCCTCCGGAGCCCCCATATTCTGAAACGCCGTGAGGGCGGCGGTCGCCATGAGAAGGGCACGCGGATCGGACATGCCGACATCCTCCGCGGAGTGGGCGATCACACGCCTGATGACGAGAAGCGGATCGCACCCCCCTTCGATGAGACGAAACGCATAGTAGAGCGCGGCGTCGGCGTCGCTTCCACGCAACGATTTACAGAAAGCGGACAAAATGTCGTAATAAAGATCTTCGTTATAACTGAGCGCCTTGCGTTGAATGGACTGCTCGGCGTCGGAGAGGCGGACATGTACTTTTCCCTCTGCGTCGGGAGGCGTCGTCAGAACAGCAAGCTCCAAAGCATTGTAAGCCGTTCTCAGATCCCCTGCCGCGGTGCGGGCAATGTGGTCGAGCGCGTCACCGTCGACGAGCGCCTGATAGGCGCCAAGGCCTTTCCGTTTATCTGCGAGCGCCTTGACGAGCGCGCCTCTGATCTCTTCCGCCGTGAGCGGCAAAAATTCAAAGACGCGGCAACGGGAGACGATAGCGGGCGTCATGGAAGCATAGGGATTTTCCGTCGTAGAGCCGATAAAGAGAATGGTCCCCTGTTCGATGGCGGGGAGAAGGGAGTCCGATTGCGTCTTGTTGAAGCGGTGGCACTCGTCGAGCATGAGATAGGTGCGTTTGCCGTACATTTTCAGGTTGTTCCGCGCCGTATCGACCGCTTTTTTGACGTCTGCGACCCCCGAACTTACGGCGTTGAGCTTGATGAACTCCCCGTTCGTCTGGGCGGCGATGATATTTGCGAGTGTCGTCTTTCCGCAACCGGGCGGGCCCCAGAAAATACAGCTTCCGAGCCTGTCGAGCGAAATCGCGCGGCGGAGAAGAGAACCCTCGGAGACGATATGGCTCTGCCCCACGAAATCTTTGAAAGTAGAGGCGCGCATGCGTTCGGCAAGCGGTTTCGCCTTTTCTTCGTTGTCGTTGAAATCGAAAAGATCCATCAATCCCCCACGAGCTGTTTGATCTTTGCGGCCTTCTTCTTGCCGAGCTCATATCCTCTGTCGCACGCAAAATCGAGATCTTTCACCTTGTATTGATCCATTGCGTCGAGTCTCGGCTCCAACCATAGGGCAACGTGATCGCGCAAAAGCCGCTTACTGCGCGTTGCGCGGGTGTCCATGATGTCGAAGACGCGGAGTACCGTATTGAGCAATTTATCCGTTGGCTCTCTGTCCATAACGACATTGCCGAGCACGTCGATCGCAACGACGACTTCCGCCCCCATTTCGGCCACTTCGCGCGTGGGAACGCGCTCGGTGATACAGCCGTCGATGAGCGTCTTGTATTCGCCGAACGAAGCGGGCGTAAAGACGCCGGGGATAGAACCGGAGGCGAGCGCCGCGTCGATGACGTTCCCGCTGTTCAGCGTGACCGTCTTTCCGTCGACAAGGTTGGTCGCGATACAGGCGAACGGAATCTTGAGCTCGTCGAACGTGTAGTCGTCCATGAGCTCGAGCATGATCTTCCGCGCCCTTTTCATGGTCATAAAGCCGTTCTGTCTGATGGGGGAGAGATTGACGGAGGCAAGATCCGCGAATTTTAATGTGAGCACACGTTCGCGCATCTTCTCGGGAGATACGCCCCCGCAGTAGAGCGCTCCGATGATTGCGCCCATGGAACAGCCCGTAACATAATCGGGTCTGATCCCCTCTTCCTCAAGAGCCTGTAAAAATCCGATGTGCGCAACTCCTCTCGCGGCGCCTGCGCCAAGTGCAAGCCCTAATTTTTTTTGCATAATTTCCTCCATGAATTCGTATGTTTTAGCATGATAAAATGCAAGAGTCTGAAATCAGCGCTCGCCGCGCTTCCCATTGCCGCGGCAATGGTCTTTCTGTTAGTCTCGCCCGCAAAATACGGCAAGAGCGTATTGGAAGGGATCTCCCTTTGGGCGGTGTGCGTCCTGCCCGCGGCCTTTCCGTTTTTGTTCCTGAGCGCCCTTTTCACGAGGCTTTCCGCCTATAAAAAACTCTCGGGCAAACTTTCGCCCGTCTTTTCCAAAATCTTTAAGGTGAGCGGGGCGGGCGGGTGCGCCGCAATCTTATCGGCGCTTTCGGGCTATCCCGTCGGCGCAAGATGTGTGCTCGACCTGTATGAAAACGGCATGACGTCGGAAGATGAAAAGTTCCGCCTTGCCTGTCTTGCCTCGACGACGGGGCCCATGTTTTTGGTGGGAACAGTGGGAAGCGGCATGTTCTCCTCTCCCGCGCTCGGGTGGACGATGCTGCTGTGCCACTTTTTGGCCGTTTGGGGCGTGTGCCTTATACTCGGACTGTTTAAAAAACCGCCAGAGCCGCGCGCGGGACTTTTGAAATCGGGCGGCAACGCGCTCTACGACAGCCTGTATAACGCCGTTATTTCCATTTTATGCGTGGGAGGCGCCATTGCCCTCTTCTACGCCTTTTCGGACATGATTTTGAGCGTTTTGCCCCCTCTTCCTCTCCCCGCCGAAGGGCTTGTGCGGGGGCTTATGGAAATGACGGCGGGCTGCAAGACGTTTTCAGAACTCCCCTCTCCTTTCTCCGCCGCGGCTTGCTGTTTTCTCGTGACGTTCGGCGGGCTGTGCGTTCTCGTGCAACAGATCGCTTTCCTCTCCCGCGCAGGCATAAAAGCGTTCCCCTTTATCGCCGTCAAGTTTTTACAGGGGCTTGCGGCGGGCGGGCTGTGTTTTGCGGCGGCACATTTGATCCTGTGACGCTCTACATTATTATAAGATTATAAATTACAGATACGCGCCAATCAACCTGTATTGAGAACAATAGGCTTCCACGTCTCTGAGGGCGGAACGAACGCGTTCGGATGAGATATCTCCCGTAAATTCGATAAAAAAGCGGTATTGGCCGTAGACGTCTTTCAAGGGACGGGACTCGATCCGTGTGAGGTTGAGCCCGTATTGGCGGAAGATCTTCAAAAGCCCGAGTAGCGCTCCCGGGTTATGGGGACAGACGGCGCAGAGAAAGATCATCGCCGAGCGGCGGTCGAAAGTGGGTTCCCCCCGCCTTACCCGCGAAAAACGTGTGAAATTCTGTTTGTTGTCGGCAATGTTCTCTGCGGAGAGTACGATCCCTTCCGCCTTGACATGCGAGCCGACGATGCCTGCCGTGTGACCGTCGAGCCTTTTCAGGCTCTCCGCAGTAGAGGGAACAGCATAGCAAAAGGCGTCGGGAAAGTTTTTCAACAAAAATTCGGTGCACTGGCCGAGCGCCTGTTCGTGCGAGCAAATCGTGTCGACGTCTTCCCATCGCGTCCCCTCTCTAACGACGAGTCGGTGATCGATGGAAAGCATATATTCTTCGTCCCCGAAAATATCGGAGACAGCCAAGAGATCCAAAACGGACAAAACGCCGCCGTTGAGAGAATTTTCGACGGGAAGCACTGCAAAATCCGTTTCGCCACCCGTGAGCGCTTCGACCGCTTCCCGAAAACTGCGGCAGAGAAAGGGCTCGTATCCCTTACACATAGCTTCGGCGGCGAGTTGCGAATAGCTTCCCTCAGGTCCGAGGACGCTCACCTTTCCCGTCTTTTTCGGACGGTCTGCCTCTCGCGCCTCTTCCGTCGCATACAGCTTCATAAGTGCTCCTTATACTTTATCTGCAATATCGAAAATGAGGCTTTCGGTATCTTCCCAACCGAGGCATGGATCGGTAATGGACTGTCCGAAAACGACGTCGTGCTTCTGGCATCCCTCTACGAGGAAACTCTCGATCATAAAACCCTTGACGATCTTCTTGAAATCGGCGTCGCAACTTCTGTTTTGCAAAACTTCTTCGACGATACGAATCTGCTGACGGTAGCGCTTGCCCGAATTGGAATGGTTTGCGTCGATGATGACGGCGGGATTTTTGAGTTCCCCTTCCGTGTTCTGATACCCCTCGTACACTTGCATCACGGTCTCATAGTGATAGTTGGGAATATCGTTGCCGTAGTTATCCACTCGGCCGCGCAATACGGCGTGAGCATACGGATTGCCGTCCGTCTTCACCTGCCAATTATGATATTTGAAGATCTGGGGGCTCTGCGCCGCAAAGATGGAATTGATAAGCACGGGAATAGAGCCGCCCGTGGAATTTTTGACGCCGACGGGAAGTTCGATGCCGCTTGAGACGAGCCTGTGCATCTGGTTTTCGCTGGAACGGGCGCCAACGGCGACATAGGTCAGAAGATCTTCTACATAGGCATAATTTTCGGGATAGAGCATCTCGTCCGCAGCCGAGAGCCCGCTCTCCCCGATGACGTTGAGGAGAAGAGAGCGAATGGTGCGGATCCCCTTGAGGGTATCTTCCTCGTGCTCCGGATCGGGTTGGGTGAACATGCCTTTATACCCCACCCCTCTCGTTCTCGGCTTTGCCGTGTAGATACGGGGAACGATGACGAGTTTATCTTTGACCTTTTCGTTGAGTTTTCCGAGTTTCCGCACATATTCGAGCACGGGAGCGCTCTCGTGCGCCGAACAAGGCCCGATAATGAGGAGAAGCTTGTTGCTCTTCCCCGCAATGACCGACTTTGCGAGTTCGTCCCGCTCCGCTTTGATCGCCGCGAGTTCTTTGTTTATGGGTTGTTCCGCGCGGATCTCTTCAAAGGTCGGTATTTTTATTTGTCTTTGAAACATCTGAACGTCTCCCGATATAGTCTGAGACCGCCTGCGGAACGTAGTTTTCAAACGGCGTTCCGAATGCGATCGCGTTTTTCACAAGGGTCGATGAAATGTGCGCATGGCACTGTTCGGCTGGGATAAACATGGTAATAAGTTCGGGGTACAGGTCTTTGGACGCGTAGAAATCGTCCGTTTCATAGGCGCAGTCTATGCCGTTTCGCACCCCCCGCACATAGAAAGGCGTATTCTCCTTTTTGAGAAGTTCTGCGATCGCCCCTGTCCAGATGAGAACGCGGACGCGGGGTTCGTCACAAAAGACGTTCCCGATCATTTCCGCCCGTTCTTCGGCAGAAAACATGACGCTTTTCCGCTTGTTTTCCGCAACGGCGACAACAACTTCGTCAAAAATCATAAGACTTTTTTTCACGGTGTCGGCATGTCCGACGGTAAACGGGTCGAACGTGCCCGCAAAAATACATTTTTTCAAACGTTTCTCCTTTTGAGAAAGAAAATGTTCACTCTCCCGTACGTTCTCCGCTCGGCCGTCTCCCAACCTGCTGGAACAGCGATCTCCCGTTCGCTCTCGTAGACGACGAGCCCGTCTTCTTGCAAGAGTCCTCTTTCCTCAATGCGACTGAGAACATCGGCGGATATATCCAGCCGATAGGGAGGATCGCACAGAATGAGATCGAACGGTCCTTTGACCGTTTGCAAACAGGCGGCATAATCGAGACCGTACACTTTCCCCGTCTCGTTGCAACGGACGAGATTTTTTTTGAGAAGAGCGACGCTTTCAATACTTTCGTCGTTAAACACGGCCTCGCTCGCCCCGCGGGACAGACATTCGAGCCCAAGCGCCCCGCTTCCCGCAAACAGATCGAGAACTCTCGCCCCCTGTAAATACCCGGAAAGGATCTGAAAGACGGACTCCTTGACACGATCGGGCGTGGGACGGATCTCTTGTCCCTGAAATGCCGAAAGAATAGTTCCGCGGTGCTTTCCCGCTATGATCCTCACTTCTTTTTCCCCGCGGCCTTTATCTTTTCGTCGCGCTCGCTTGCACGCAGTTTCCTCTCTTTCTCGACGTGTGCGCCGATGAGATAGGCGATCCCGCTGACGAGCACGGGCAAAAGGACAAAGAGGAGAGACCAAAGGGCGTCCACTCTCAGCCCGCCCCCTTCAAGCGTGCCGAACCATGCGATGGGAATGAGCGCCCAGCCCGCAAACATGCCGAAAAACAGGCTTGCAGCCTCATAGAAATAATGCGCGAGAACACCGAAGAAGATGACGGGAAGTCCCACGAGAAAGCCGATGTAAAAGCCTTTCCAAGCCCTGTATTCCCGTTCGGGACGGTGATCGCCGCCCGATTGGATGCCGTACCGTGCGTTTCTTCTGTGGATCTCGCCCGTGATATAGTTGTCGTAATGCAAGACGCCCGTATGATACATCAGATGTGCGTTGAAAAAAGCTCCGCCCAAAATACAGAGGACTCCGAGGACAATCTCGACAACGTTGTTTTCGTCGGGCACGATCGCTTGCAGAGACAGGAGAATGAGCCCCATGAACAAATACATGAGATAGGGCGTGACCATGCGCCTCCAGCACTCTCTTTGCACCCGCCAAAACATCTGCCATTTCGTCGGATCGGAATAGTCCTTTTTCTTTTTGGGTTTCTCGTTGAGCATGTTTCTCTCCGCGGGCGCACGCGCCCATATGCTGCAAACAGCATTTACAGCGATATTATAGCGTTTCCATGCGGGAGTGTCAAGTCATTCAAAATTGAAAATGCGTGAAAGGGCCGAAAATCGCGTTTTCAGCGGATATATTCTCTCACGGCCTTTCCCGAAAGGCGGACAAGCGCCTCGTAGACGGATGTACCGTGCGCCGCGGCATATTTCCCGAAGTCGGTGACAGCGGGCACCCGTTTTCCGAATGCCGCCCCGCCCGCAGACAGAGCGGCGTCCATACAGAGTTTGCCGACGATGTTATCGTGTCCCTCTCTGAAAAATCCGTCGCCGTATCCGAGCCGCAACGTGTGCACCCGCCCGTAATTTTTGTCGGCGAAAGCATATCCTAGCCCCTCACCCGTCTGCCGGCAACTGTTCGACACAAAGGCATAGAGGCGCATGGCGCGACGCAGAGGTCCGCACGTGCCGTCGGGAAGATAGCCGTAGAGCCCGAGGCCGACGCGAACGGCGTCGGACGCATTCTCTCCGTTCCACACGCCGCCCGTCGCCGCGATATGTGAAGAGCAGGCAGGAAAACTTTCTTTTGCGGAAGATACCGCGTCCGCAAACAGCTCATTTTGCCTCTCCCGTCCGTCGGCGTTCCCCGCTTCGAAATAGTGCGAAAAGACACCCGTGAGCGAAAGCCCCCTCTCTTTTATCGCTTTGACCGCTCTTTTGACCTCTTCCGCCGCAACGCCGTAGCGGTTCATGCCCGTGTTGACGGCAAGGTGGACGTTTGGCGCCGTCCCCGTTCTTTCAGCCGCCCGCGCCAAAAGAGAAAGCGCGGGAAAGGAAGTCACGCTCGCCGTCAAATCATACAAGAGCAGCCTTTCGCCCTCCCAGACCGTCATTGGCGGAGTGAGCACGAGGATGTCTTCCATAATACCCGCAATGCGCAAGGAAACCCCCTCTTCCACGGTCGCGACCGCAAAAGAGGAGGCTATATGATGCAGACAATGTGCCACTTCTTCCGCGCCGTGGCCGTAGGCGTCGTCTTTCACGACTGCGATGAGCGGGCGGGAAGAAAGTTTTTTAAAATAATTTGCGTTAAAGCGGACAGACGGCAAAAAGATTCGTGCGAGCAACGGTTGCATACACCATTGTATGCGGAGCATGCGGGTCGTGCGTTCTCTTTAAGCGTTATAAATAAATCGGTGGCAGTTTTCGCACTCGATGACGTTCCCGCCGGCGAGACGGTTTCTCTGCGCAAGGGGAAGATCCATGCCGCACACGCACATATCCCCCCGCAAGGGCACAAGCACGGGAAACACCTTTTCTTTGCGCTTCTGCTTATATTTTTCGAGGATCTCGGGAGAGACGTTCTTTGCGGTTTCCTCCATTTTTTTGTTGAGTTCCTCGATCCTGTCTGCGTATTTGGCCTGTACTTCCTTGTATTTCTCGGAATACTCCTTTTTCTGCTTGTTCATCTGCTTGCCCTGTTCCATGAGCTTTTTGTACTCGGCGGTGAGCTGTTCGATCTCGGCAATGAGTTTATTGAGCTCTCCCTTGAGGGAACGCAACTTGTCCATAAGCTGTTGGGCGCTCTTTTTGTAGAATGAAACGTCGCCGCCGCCCTCTACGAGCTCCTCAACGTCCGAATACTCCGCGATCGCCTTGCTCGTCTCGTCCACACGGGCGATGAGACTATCGCGCAGGGCTTTGATCTCCAAGGCGCGTTTGTCCTGTGCGGCAATGCGCATTTCCGCATTCCGCATGACAACTTTTGCCTGGTTGAGCTTCTTCTTTTCCTCTGTGGCGCCGAGTTCCAGCTCGATCTTTCTGAGCTCGCCGTCCAGCCTCTGATATTCCAATAATTCTTGCAATGCAGCCATGAATTTCTCCTTACAGGAACCGCCTGTCCGTGAAAACGGTGCAGGGCAGTCCGATTTTATTTTTTATGTTTTCCGCAAAGCGGCAAAATCCATAGTTTTCAGAAGCATAGTGGGTGAAATGCAGCACGTTGAGGCCCTTTTCCACAGCTTCCAGAATGAGATGATGTTTCCCGTCGGACGTCGCGATCGTATCGGCGCCGTTTTCGAGGGTGAAAGCGAGCGCACCGTATGTAAAGCCGCCGCCGCAGAAACTTGCGACCCTTTTCACTTCCCTCTCGCCGTAGACGGTGAGCCTGTCCGTTTGGAACGTCTTCTTCGCGCGGGCGGCAAATTCGGAAAGGGAGAGCGGGGAAACGTCGTACGCCCTGCCGTAACCGCCGCAAGAGAGAACCTCCATGACGGCAATGGGCTGTTTCCCGCCGAGGCCGAACATCAGGCTCTCATCGATGCCCCCCAACGCGGCGTCGAGATTTAAATGGGCGGAAATAACGGAGATGCCTGCCCGAATGCAGGCCGAAAGCGCGGGCGTATCTTCGGGCGTGAGCCGCATCGCCCCTTCCCAGATGGCAGGATGATGGGTGATGATGAGGTCTGCGTTCGCATTTACCGCCTGTAGCACAGCCTCTTGGGAAAGATCGAGAGAAAACAACACTCTGTTTATGTCTTTCCCGCAGTCGAGCAAAAGGCCGCTGTTGTCGTGCATACCCTTTGCCATGTATTCTTTGGAGAGGACAAAGGGCGCGAGTGCGTCCACTGTTTCATAGATTTCTTTGAGCTTCATTGATCGCTTCCTCCAATTCCGTCTTGTGCCCGATGAGCGCGGCGCGGGCATCCTTCTCCCGCACGAGACAGAGCCTTTCTTCCGTCTTTGCGAGTTCCTCTCTTGCCTGAAAGAGAAAGGGATAGGGCGAACTGCCGTTGATGTTGTCCCGCCCGAAGCGGAACGCCTTCTCACAATATTCGCTCCCGCCCGTAGCGGAGCCGAGGAGAAGATCGTAGTATTTGCGCCGCTCCGTTCCCTCCGAAAAGGTGTAGTCCCGCTCGATCTTCGCGCCCGCTTCCACGAGGAAACGGCGCACTTTCTCGCTGTTTTTCATGGGTTGGAGCAAGAAACGGGCGGGGATGCCGTCTCTTTTCAAAATTTTGACGATCTCCTCTCCCCCCATGCCCGCGATGAGGACGAAGTCGCACCGCTCGGGAATGCCGCAGAGCCCGTCGCAGAGGATGGGAACGCACCTTCCCTCACAAATATATTTCTCCAAAAGGGTCTCCGCCTTTTTGAGGCTCCCCGCGTGGATGTCGGTGATGTACACCTTCTCGCAGAGGCCGCTTTCGAGCGCGTACTTCGCCATGAAGCCGTGGTCGCATCCCACGTCCGCATAGACGGGTGCGCGCGGAAAGAGGGAGCAGATGTGCGCGATCCGTTCTTTCATCAGTCGAGAAAATCGCGCAATTTCTTGCTTCTCGAGGGATGGCGGAGCTTTCTCAGGGCCTTGGCCTCGATCTGTCGGATGCGTTCGCGGGTGACATTGAACTCCTTGCCCACTTCCTCGAGGGTGCGGGGCTTGCCGTCGTCGATACCGTACCTGAGGCGAAGCACTTTCTCCTCGCGCGGGGTAAGCGTGTCGAGCACGCTGAGAAGTTGCTCTTTGAGCATAATAAAAGCCACGCTGTCGCCCGGGGTCTGCGTCTTATCGTCCTCAATGAAATCGCCGAGATGGGAGTCTTCCTCCTCGCCGATGGGCGTTTCCAGTGAGACGGGATCCTGCGCGATCTTCTGGATCTCCCTCACCCGCGCGACCTCGATCCCCATGGCTTCGGCGATCTCTTCGGGCGTAGGCTCGCGGCCGTTCTCCTGTAAGAGCATGCGTGAAACTCTCGTGAGTTTGTTGATGGTCTCCACCATGTGCACGGGAATACGGATAGTCCGCGCTTGGTCGGCGATCGCCCTCGTGATGGATTGTCTGATCCACCATGTAGCGTAAGTGGAAAACTTAAAGCCCTTTTGATAATCGAACTTTTCGACCGCTTTCATGAGTCCTAAATTCCCCTCCTGAATGAGGTCGAGAAAGAGCATTCCTCTGCCGACATATCTCTTGGCAATGGAGACGACAAGCCTTAAATTTGCCTCCGAAAGGCGGTTTTTGGCTTCTTCATCCCCCGCCTGCATTCTACGGGCAAGTTCTATTTCTTCGTCGCCCGAAAGAAGCGGCACCCGCCCGATGTCCTTGAGATACATTTTGACCGGATCGTCGAGCCCGATGTCGGAAAGAGCCTGCTCCAGAAGTTCCTTGTCCCTCTCGTCCTCATCGAATATGCTGATGCCGAGGTCGGGCAGGGTCTTATAGATCTGGTCGTACTGCTGGGGCGATAGGTCGTACTTTTCGAGTTCGTTGCAGAGCTGGTTCGTGGAAATGCTCCCCTTCATTCTGTAGCCGGTAGACAGAGCGTCAATAATTTCATTGAGTTTATCGTCGGAAACATTCATGATCTTAGCCTCCTATGTTTTTCATTTTCTTTGTGTATGCATCAATGCGGAGAAGACTTTCGCGCCGCGCTTCCGCCGTCTGTGCGGACAGAAGTTTTGCCTGCTCCTCTGCGATTTTTTTGGTGTATAGCCTTTTTTCGAGGATCTTCACACAGTCGCTGAAATAGCGTTCCGCTTCCGCGCCCTCGAGATTGTCGCCGAAATCGAGATTGAGGATCGCCGCGATCTCGCCGCTTTCGGGTAAATAATCGAAGATGCCGCTTGCCCGCACTTTGCCGCTTTGTCGTTCCCGCATGATAAATTCGGCAACTACTTTATGCTCTTCCATGTCCCATTCGAAGGGGGAAAGATCGAGCGGGACGGCATAAGGTTTGCTCAAAAGGCAGGCGCAGAGCACAAAGCGGGCTGCCTTGACCGCACTGCCCGTGTTCTCTTCCCGCTTGGCGTCCGGCATCCGAACGGCGTCGTCCCGCGCTTCGGGAAGACGCTCGAGATCTCTCTGCAAGGCGCCGAGACTCACCCCCGCCTTGGCCGAAATGCGTTTTAAGAGTTCCTCGCGCTCCGTTTCGCTCTCCGCGTCTTTGACAATGGAGAGCGCCTCGCGGACAAAAGAACGCACTTCGTCCGTCTTGGTGAGGTCGAACTTCTGCGCCGCGGCGTGAATACGGAAATCGATGAGCGGCATGGCGCTGTCGAGACACTTCCGATAGCCCTCCGCCCCCTGATTTCTGATCACATCGTCGGGGTCCAGTCCCTCGGGAAGAGGCACTACGCGCAGTTTCACCCCCTCGTTTTCGAGGAGTCTGAGCCCTCTGAGATTGGCAGATTGTCCCGCCGCGTCGCCGTCGTAGCTGATTAGCACGGTCTCGGTGTATCGCTTGGCAAGACGGACCTGCTCCTTGGTCAGCGACGTTCCCATGCTGGCAACGACATTTTTAAACCCCGCGGCATAGAGCGAGATGGCGTCCATGTATCCCTCTACCATGATGAGATAGGGAAGCGCCCCCGCCCTCTTCTCCTTTTTGACAAGATTGATGTTATAGAGGTTTTTGCTCTTGTTGAAAAGAAGCGTCTCGCGGGTGTTTTTATATTTCGCCCTGTCGGTCGGTTGCATGACTCTGCCCCCGAAAGCGATCACCTCGTCGAAGTTGTTGATGATGGGAATAATGAGCCTTCCGCCCTCGAAATCGTATAGTTTTCCGTCGTCCGACACGCCGCAGGCGCCGCTCTCCGCACACTCTTCCTTGGTGTAGCCGAGCGCCTGAAGATGGGCGGGAAGCCCCGTAAAATCGAGCGAAGCGCCGATCCCGAATTTTCTCGCAACGGACGGCGTAACGCCGCGGCCCGAAAGATAGGCAAGATACCCGTCCGCCCTGCCGCCATAGAGATTGCCGAGGTAAAAACGGGCGGCGTCTTTCATGAGGGCGACATGCCTGTCCCTCTTTTTCTTTTTGAGGGCGGCAAGTTCCGCGGATTTTTCGTCGCGGGCGGGGACTTCGAGCCCGACTCTTTTCGCAAGAATCTCGACGGCCTGGTTGAAATCGACGTTTTCATACTCCTTGACGAAACCGATGACGTCGCCGCTCACGCCGCAACCGAAGCAATGGTAAAACTTATCGGCGGAGTTGACGGAAAAAGACGGCGTTTTTTCGTGATGAAAAGGACAGCACGCCCAATAGTTATACCCCCGCCTTTCGAGCTTGATATAGGAACCAATCACTTCGACGATGTCGTTTTTTTCTTTAAGCGTTTGAATAAAAGAGCTGAAATCCTGCATTATACGCTCCCCTCTCTCGGGACGAACAACTCTTTGAAAAGATTGATCGCATAGCGGTCGGTCATGGAAGAAAGATAATCGCACACCGCGCGCGGCACATCCGTCTGCGCCGTCCCGCGGTATAGATCGGGAAGAGTTTCCGGTTGCTCCGTAAAATATGTATACAGCGCTTTGAGCATGCGCTCGGCACTCTCCTGAATGAGCTTGTTTGCCCGTTCATAGACGTGCTCGAACATGAATGAGCGGAGCTCGTTGAGCGCCCTTCCCCTTTCGGCGGACATGCGCACATAGGGCTGTCCCTCCGACTCTCGGGTGATATCGGTGATGGCCGTATTGATGCGCTCGGAAGTGTGCCGCCCGAACGCCGAAACGGCGTCTTTGGGAAGCTCGTCCGCCGTGAGATAGCCCGCACGGATGGCGTCTTCAATGTCGTGATTGATGTAAGCGATGAGGTCGGCATACCGCACGACCTCAGCCTCGAGCGTCTCGGGTTTGCCCGCCGGCGTGTGGTTGAGAATGCCGCTCCTCACCTCGTAGGTGAGGTTGAGCCCCCGCCCGTCCTTTTCGAGCTTGTCCACGACGCGGAGGGACTGCTCGTTGTGCTTGAACCCCGCGGGACTGAGCGAGGCGAGAACCCGTTCCCCGATGTGGCCGAAAGGCGTGTGGCCGAGGTCATGGCCGAGCGCAATGGCCTCCGCGAGGTCCTCGTTGAGCGAGAGAGACCGTGCGAGCGCTCTCGCGATCTGCGAAACATCGAGCGTGTGCGTGAGACGGGACATATAGTGATCGCCGTCGGGCGCGAAAAAAACCTGCGTCTTATTTTTAAGGCGCAAGAAAGATTTGGAATAGACGATCCGGTCTCTGTCGCGCTGGAACTCCGTCCGCATGGGACAAGGCGCTTCCTCCCTCTCTCTCCCTTGCGTATTTTCGGAATGCACCGCAAAGGGCGAGAGATACCGTCTCTCTTTTTCGTAGGTCGTTTCCTTGATCGTATCGCAATTTGTATTCTTTTCTTTCATCATACTTTATTTCGCAAAAAAAAGAAAAAATCCTCTTTTTCAAGGGAAATTTTTTCAAAAATCGGATATTTTAAGTACTATGCCAGACATAAATGATATAATATGTGTGACATAGTACTGTGCGAAACTCATTTTTCTTGAATTTTAGCCGTGTCTGAACGCCGATACGTCAGCAAAAGCCGCCGTTTATTCCCAAAACTTGTCCCGTGACGTAGCGATTGTCGAGGAGGAAAAGAACGGCGCGGGCGACCTCCTCGGACGTACCGAAACGGCCGAGCGGGATCTCTTCTTTCAGCGCTCTCCTCTCTTCTTCGGAAAAGCGCGCGTTCATTGCCGTATCGATGACCCCGGGGGAGACGCAATTTACAGTGATCGAAGACAGGGCGAGCTCGCGTGCAAGCGCCTTTGTAAAGGCGATGACAGCCCCTTTCGAGGCGGAGTATGCGCTCTCGCAGCTCCCCCCCGTTTCGCCCCAAACAGAGGAGACGTTCACGATAGCGCCGCCTCTTTCGAGCATCTTTTTTACGGCATATTTACAACAGAGAAAAACGCCGCCCGCATTGACGGCCATGACCCTGTTCCAATCGGCAAGGGACGTGTCTTGCACCTGCGCAAAATGAGAAATGCCCGCATTGTTGACAAGGTGATCGAGAGAAGAAATACGGGAAAAGATCTCGCGAACCGTCCCCTCGTCGGAGACGTCGGCGCGCAAAAACTCAACAGACGGCAATGCTTTCCGCGCCAAATCGGCCGCGGCCTCATCCGCATGATAGAGCGCCGTGACGCGCTCTCCCCGTTCGCTGAGAAGCCGACAGACGGAGAGGCCGATCCCCCGCGTGCCGCCCGTAACCAGCGCTCTCATGCCATCTCCGCAAGACGGATGATCTCGTCTGCGATCTCATCCACGGTCTTGCCGTCGGTGTCGACAATGCGGTCGGCGACCGCCTCATATACGGGCGTGCGCTCGCCGAGGAGCTGCCCGAGTTTTTCGGCGATCTTGCCGTTATTTTTGAGAAGCGGACGGGTCTCGTCGGCGCGGACGCGCGTTAAGAGCGTTTCAAAACTCGCCCGCATGAAAAAGATCTTGCCGTTTTCTTTCAGAAGTTCGTTGTTCTCGTATTTCAAGACAAGACCGCCGCCCGTAGAAATGACGAGCCCGTCCATTTTTGCAAGTTCTTTGACAACTTCCGTCTCGAGAGCGCGGAAATGCGCCTCGCCGTAGTATTCAAAAATATCGGAGATCCTGCCGTGGCGGTCGGAGATGACGATATCCGTATCATACCACCGTCTGCCCGTTTTTTCGGCAATTCTGATGCCTACGCTCGATTTTCCCACGCCCATCATGCCACAAAGTACGATATTCATATCAAAAAGCTCTCCAAAGCCAAAAGATAGCTGTATTTCCCGAAGCCCAGAATTTCCCCTTTGCACACTTCCGTCAGAACGGACGTGCGGCGGAACTCCTCTCTCGCATGCACGTTGGACATGTGGACTTCGACGACGGGGACAGTTATGGACGCGATCGCGTCGCGAATTGCGTAGCTGTAATGGGTGAAAGCGCCCGCATTCAGCACAATGCCGTCGTACACGCCCTCGGCGCGTTGGATCTGCGTGCATATCTCCCCCTCGCAGTTACTTTGGACAAAATCGACATAGTGTCCCTTGCCCTCGACGAATGCCTCGAGTTGCCGATTGATCTCCTCGAGCGTCTCGCCGCCGTATACCCCTTTTTCTCTCTTCCCCGTGAGGTTGAGATTGACGCCGTTAAGTACTAAAAATTTCATTGAGATACCTCGCTGTATTTCTTCCAAAGTGATTTGGCTTCGCCGCTATTTTCGGCTCTGCCGCAAAAGATACAATCGGCAAGATATGCCTGAAAAAAGAGCATCGCCGCGCCGTTGACCGTCTTTTTGCCGAACGCTTCGGCGACCCGCAAAAATTCCGACTGCTTGGGCGTATAAATGAGATCGACCGCAATGCCGCAGCGGGATAAGAGACCGTCGACGGGCTTTTTCTCTCCCGCAAGGCTGATGACAGGCGTTTCGCCCTCGGTGGCGTGCATGCCGACGCCCGTGCAGTTGACGATCATATCGTAGTCGACAAGCGGAACGTCGGAAAGAGGCGTGAAACCGCCGATCTCTTCAAATACTGCCGTAAGACGCGCAAAATCACGCCCATAGGCATAGACGACGGCGCCGTTTTCCGCAATTTTTTTGATGCAACTCCGCCCCGCGCCGCCCGCGCCGAGGACGAGAACAGATTTGCCCCGCACATCTACGCCCTCGTCTTCGAGCATCAGCATGAAGCCGTAGCCATCGGTGTTGTAGCCGACACGGGAGGCCGAAAGGACAGTGTTTACGGCGCCGAACGCTTTTGCGTCCCCTCTGAGTTCCTTTAAATAACCCACGATCTCCCCTTTGAAGGGAATGGTGACATTGAACCCGTCGTAGCGCGAAAAAAGCGCTTCCGCTTGCGATGAAAACGCCTCAGGCGGGATACTGACTTTTTCATATCGGCATTCCGTGCGGAAGTTCTTCAAAATAAATTCGTGAATGGCAGGACTTTCGGACTTCGTGACGTCCTTCCCAATGACCGCGAGCCTCATAGCGTCTCCATGATTTCCTTGAGTTCGCGCTCGTAGTCGCTATATCTGAGCTCAAGAAAGGAAAATTCGCCCCTCTTTGTGGGAACGGCGAGCACGACCCTGTTCTCTTGTGTATTCTTTTTATCGAACAGGGCAAGATGAGCGGCCCGTTCGACGTCGATATCCTCTGTTTTGCAGGCGAGGATCGTACGAATGAGCGTTCCGAGTTCCCTAAGATAGGCCTCGTCCGTATCAAGATGCCTCTGTGCGAGGCGGCTCTCATAGTAAAGGCCGAGCAGCACGCACTCCCCGTGGGAAAGATTTTTTTCGGTGAGTTCGATCGCATGCCCCGTGGTATGGCCGATGTTGAGGCAGCGCCGTAGCCCCGTCTCATTGGGATCTTTTTGTACGATCTCTGCCTTGATCCGAATGTTTTCGGGCACGAGCTCGGCGAGGAGTTCCATATCGAAGAGGCGGTCTTGATTCTGCATGAGCCGATCGAAGAGCGGAGCGTTCAGCGCGGCATGCTTGACGATCTCCCCGAGTCCGCAACGAATTTCCCGTTGCGGCAAAGTTTTGAAAAAGGTTGGATCGGCATAGACATACATCGGCTGATGAAAGGTGCCGATGAGATTTTTCACGCCGCAAAAATCGATGGCCGTCTTGCCGCCCACAGAGCTATCCACTTGCGCAAGGAGGGTCGTCGGAATCTGAATGCAGGATATCCCCCGCATATAGAGACTTGCCGCGAGCCCGCCGATATCCCCCACAACGCCGCCGCCGATGGCAATAAGCGTAGAGCAGCGGCGGAGACCATTTTCCGCCATGGCTTTCAGAAGAGAAAACAGCGTCTGTTCGGATTTGTTTTCTTCCCCTGCCGGCATGACGAAAACGGGCAACGTAAGTGCTTCGATCTGTCTTCTGTAGAGGGCAAAGACGTTGGAATCGGTGAAAATGAGGGCTCCTCCCGCCTTGAGCCACGAAAGATCCTCTTTGAGCTGTTTGGAGAGGACATTCTTGCGGCAGACGATGACGCTTCTCTCTGCCATACCCTTCAATTTGATGTGAAATGTCCTCATCTGAGCGCTCCGTAACGTCTCTTCAACTCATCCATCGTGTCGCCGCCGAGGCGCTCGCAGACGACCTTGGCAAGTTCGGCTGCAACGGCCGCTTCGCATACCGTCTCACAGGCGAGGATGGCGCAGACGTCGCTGCGTTCGGGCGCAGAGAGAGCGGGCTCGCGGGTATCGGCGTCGATCGTGCGAAGACCCTTCATGAGAGTGGGTATGGGCTTCATGGCGGCGCGGAGAACGATCTCTTCCCCGTTCGACATGCCTCCTTCGATGCCGCCCGCATTGTTGGTGGAACGGATGAAAGCGCGGAATGGGCCGTTGCCTACTCTCTTATCTCCCTCTTCGGGAGAGGGCAAAATTTCGTCGTGCACGGCGGAACCGCAGCGGCGGGCGGCTTCGAAACCGAGTCCGACTTCCACGCCCTTGATCGCCTGTACGCTCATGAGCGCGGCACAAAGACGTGCGTCGAGCTTTTCAGCATATGTCATACAACTGCCGAAACCGCTCTTTAAGCCCCGCACGCGGAGCTCTGCGACCCCGCCGAGCGTATCGCCCGCGGCTTTAGCCCCATCGATGAGGCGGCATGCCTCTTTTTCGAGAGAAATATCCGCCATGCCGAGCACAGACGAACACTTCAAAATCTCGTCGAAAGTATAACTGTTTTCGTCTGAGACGGAGCCGACGCTCTTGACGTATCCCGCGATCTCAATGCCGAGCGCGAGCAGAAGACGACGGCAAATTTCTCCCGCCGCAACGCGGACGGCCGTCTCCCGCGCGGAAGCGCGCTCTAAAACGTTCCTCGCGTCATTCTGTTCATATTTGAGCATGCCCGCAAGATCGGCGTGTCCCGGGCGGACTTTTGTGAGCCGCCTTTTAGAAACGTCGCACCCCTCGGGCGCCATGTATTCTTTCCAATTCTCATAGTCGCAATTCCAGACGGCGAGGGCGATGGGACTGCCAAGCGTTGTAAGATTTCTCACGCCCGATAAGATCTCCACGCGGTCGCGCTCGATCTTCTGCCGCTCCCCCCTGCCGTATCCGCTCTGGCGAAGCGCGAGGCGCGCGTCTATCTCCGCGATATCGAGTTTTAATCCTGCGGGGATCCCCTCAAGAATGGCAAAAAGCCCTTTCCCGTGCGACTCACCCGCCGTTGTAATGCGTATCATTTCTTCCCCTTTTGCCATGCGGCAATTTTGCTTTTGATCTCTTCGGTCTGCGCCTTGGCCGCCTCATATCCCGCTTCGAACATCTCGTCCATGGACGCGCGGTCGATGCTCGTCGCCCGATAGTCTCCGAGGTCGGGTCTGATCATGACATCCGCCGCCGCATAGCCGCGGGACTTGCAGTTCTCAAGATACCGGACGGGCATCATGGAATTGATGGCGGAGCCCAGCAAGCGGGAAAACGCTCCCCTTTCCTCGCTGGGACGGTTGTAAGCGGAGAGATCGATGCCGACGACGAGATCCGCGCCGAGCTGTTTGCAGTAATCGCACGGAATCGCATCGGAAAAGGCGCCGTCGTAGTATTTTTTTCCGCCGATCTCCACGCCCTTGAAAAAAGGCGGGATCGCCGCGGAAGCCGTGAGCGCTCTTGCGAGTTTCCCCTCTTTGAGAAGGACGCTTCTGTTGGTCTCCCCATCCGTCGCCGCAGCGGCAAAGGGAAGGGAAAGACCCTGAAAATCGCCGTCGAGATAGTTCTCGAGAAAGGTTTCGGCAAAGCCCAAATCGGAAAAGGGTTTTAAATTTTTTGAAAACTCTTTGCGGTTCAACGTTTCGACGATACCGACCATATCTGCAAAAGAGTATCCCTTTGCGTACAGGGCGCCGACGATCCCGCCGATGGAGGCGCCCGTGACGACGGCAAAGGAAAGATCCGCCTCCTCAAACGCCTTCAATGCACCGAGATGCGCCATGCCTTTTGCGCCGCCGCTTCCAAGCGCGAGCCCGAGTTTTATCTTCTGTTTTTTCCCGAACAGGTTTTTAAGACGAGAAAACAGACCCATAGGACCTCTTGACAGACGATTTGCCCTTTCAGAGCGAGAGCGACATGCCGTCGTAGGCGGCGATGACACCATATTCCCGCTCTGCCCGCGCCAACAGATCGGGCGAAGGACGGGCGTTGTGCGAAAAATGAGTGATGACTTTTTTGGTACGTTCGTCCGCGAGCCCGATCTTCCGAAGAAGCGCGAGCGTGCGCATATTTTCATCCAGCCCCATGTGGCGTGCATAGGGCTGCGTTTCCGCATAGAGGAACGTGCAATCGAAGTCGATGAGATCGACGGGTCCGCCGCCGATCTCGGAAAGAAATTGCAAGGAGTCTTCCTTGAGCCCGCCCGTATCCGTCAGGTGCAAAATCCTCTTCCCGTCTTTTTCGATGAGAAAAAGAAGCGGTTCTTCAGAAGAGTGTTGGGCGAGCAGGGAATAGACTGTGTATGCACCGAATTTGATCTCTTCAAACGCACCGACCGTATGAAGAACGATATTTTCACGCACGGCGGGCTTTATTTCGCGGGCGGTACATTCCCCGAAAACCGCCATGACTTCCTGATTGCCGAAGATGTGCAACACGGGCTCAGTCATTGCGGCGGCGTATTTATAGCCGCGCAGAATAAAATCGTGCGCGTAGAAGTGGTCCATGTGCGAGTGGGTAACGAGGAGATATTTGACGGCGGACAGATCGAAATTCCGCGCATGCGAAAATACGTCGGGCGGAAAATCGATCGAAAGTTCCCCGTCGATGAGGATCTGCGAGCGGGTACGGATCTCCTTTCCCCCGCGCTGGCGCACCCCGCGGCAATATTCGCAGTTGCAGAACAGAGCGGGGATTCCCTCCGCCGCCCCTGTGCCGAGATAGATGATATTCATATGTAGAACGTTTCAGATCTCGTAAATGACCGTGACGGGTCCGTCGTTGGTTTGCCCGATCGTCATGTCGGCGCCGAAAACGCCATACCTGACGGGCACGCCGAGCGCGGCAAGCGCTTCCCCCGCCGCCCTGTATAAAGGCTCGGCCCTTTCGGGCCGTTCGGCGTCCGTAAAGGACGGACGGTTCCCCTTTTTCGCGTCGCCGTATAACGTAAACTGCGACACAAAGAGCACTTCGCCGCCGACGTCGAGCACGGACTTGTTCATTCTCCCTTCGCCGTCCTCAAAGATACGGAGGTTCGCAATTTTTTCCGCGCACTTTTGCGCTTGTTGCAAGCTATCGCCAACGCGAATGCCGAAATAAACGACAAGCCCGCGTCCGATCTCGGAGACGGGCTGACCGTTTACGGTAAGCTTCGCGCACAGTACCCGCTGCGCGACAAATTTCATGTATTTTCTCCGTTTGGGGAGCCCGCACTCAATCGGAATGAGGGGTCCATCCTTATCCCGAGGCAAGGTCCTCTTGGCCCCCCTCATAGGGGAGCTGTCACGCGCCCTTGCGTGGCTGATGGGTTTTGAATCCATTCGGCCTTACGGCCACTTCCCTGAAAGAGGCAGCAAGGGGGCATGCGGACACCCGATCCCTCGATGAATTCTTTTCGCCCTTGAAAAGAATTCATCGAAAAGTTTACACTCTCGACATGTATTCCCCTGTACGGGTATCGATGCGGATCGTATCGCCCTCGTTGACAAACATGGGAACCTGGAAAGTAGCGCCCGTTTCGACTTTTGCCGCCTTGGTGACATTGGTCGCAGTGTTGCCCTTTACGCCGGGCTCTGCCTCGATGACTTTGAGTTCGACAAAGTTCTCGGGTTCGACCGAAAAGGCCTTGTCATACAGGAAGCGAACGGTGACGGTATCGTTTTCGCGGATATAGCGCAACGCGTCTTCCACCTGATCGTGGTTGAGCGGCGTCATGTTGAATTCATCGTCCATGAAATAATAGAACTCACCGTCGTTGTACGAATAGGTCATCTTCTTCGTCTCGACCTGCGCCGTCTCGAGCTTCATCGAGGGGTTGAAAGTCTCGTCTGAAAGGACCTGTCCCGTGACGACGTTTTTAAGCGTCGTACGGACGAACGCGGCGCCCTTGCCGGGCTTGACGTGCTGGAATTCGACGACAGTATACACGCCGCTCTTATATTCGAACGTGGTGCCCTTTCTGATATCGCCTGCCATGATTTGTGCCATACTTGTATCTCCTTTGATTACAAAACCAATAAATTTTTCTGTGTTTTAGACATGAACGAATGTGTTTTGCCGTTCTTCATGTACATGCTGTCTTCGATGCGAATCCCCAAAACGCCCGCGATGTAAACGCCCGGTTCGTCGGAGAAAACCATGCCGTCGTCGAGCTTTTGCTCGGCTCTCGGGGAAAGGAGCGGATATTCGTGGATCTGAAGCCCGATGCCATGCCCCAGAGAATGTGTGAAATACTTGTCGAGCCCGTGCTCTTTGAGATGGTCTCTGGCGATGGCGTCTCCCTCTTTGCCCGTCATTCCCGCAACAAGCTTTTCTTTCACGAGTCGGTGCGCCTCAAGGACAACATTGTAGATATTTTTGAAATCGCCGTGGCTGTTGTCGTCGCCGAAGAGGAAAGTACGGGTAATGTCGGAACAGTATCCGTCGACCTTGCAACCGAAGTCGATGAGAACGGGGTCGCCGAACCTGAGTTTTGCATTGCCCGTCTCATAGTGGGGAACGCTGCCGTGTGCCCCAAATGCACAGATCGTCTCGAAAGAAGTTCCGCTCGCGCCCCTCTTGCGCATGTTATACTCCAAAAGTGCGGCCGCGTCGCTCTCCGTCATACCCTCTTTGAGGGCGGGGAGAAGATCGAGAAAGGCCTCTTCCGCAATGTCGCAAGCCCGTTGGATACGGCCGAGCTCTTCTTCGGATTTATAGAGCATCGCTTCCTTCAGAGCGGGCATACAGTCGGTGAGCGTAAAACTCTTTTTGAGGCGTTCGTACGATGCCGCGTCGGTAAAAGGAAACGGAATACCGAGCGTCTTCTTCCCCGCAATGAGCTCCATGGCCTGCGGATAGGCGCCTGCGACGACCTCTACGGCGGTTCCTTTGAGCCGCTTTTCCGCCGCTTCGAAGTAGCGGGGATCGGCAACGAATTTACAGCCCGTATCGTCGAGAACGACATAGCCGTCCGTCGAATAGAAATCCGTGAGGTACCGTCTTAAAAAATCGCATTCGATATAGAGCGCGTCAGCCCCCGAATTTTCATATATTTTGCGCAATTTTTCTGCGAGCATAACCATATTATACCAAATTCAGGGGTAATAGTCAACGGTTTTTTATAAGAAATTGTCCATCCCGCCCGACTGTGAAATTTTAATTTTTGTTTTTTAATTGAAAATATACCTCTTTCATCGTCATGGCGTCCTCGGTCTGGGTGCCAGCCGATTCGGAGACGATGTAAGGTTCAAGACCGTAGCGCAGAAGCGCTTCCGCAAGGGGTTCGAACTCGGGCCCGTAGACGGTATCTTCGAATGTCAGATGGCGTATTTCCCCCTTTGCGCCGTATTGGATCTTGGAAAAGTGCACATGAAAGTTCTTCATGCGCTCGAAACCGATCGCTTCGAGGAAGACGGAGATCCTGTCCGCGTAGTCGTTTGCAGTCTTCAGACTCCCCTGTTCACGGGCATTGACGTGCCCGAAATCGACGCACGGCGTGAAGACGGGATCGATCGCGCACAGCGCCGCGATCTCTTCGACCGTTCCGATCTGTGCGATCTTTCCCATCGTCTCGGGGCAGAACGTCATGTCCGCGAGGTCGTTGAGATAGATGTAGTCGCGCAAGATCTTCATTCTGTCTTCAGTGCGGGAAAAAGCGACGTCCCGCGTCTCTTTTCCCTGTGCGGCCGCATGGAAGACGACCCGCTTTCCGCCCATGGCCTTTGCGAGTTTCGCGCTGTCGAGCACATAGCCGTAAGACTTCGCCGCCATTTCGTCGTCGGGATTGGCAAAGTTGATGAAGTAAGGCGCATGGACGGAGATCTCCACGCCCTCCGCCTCAAACGCTTTTTTGATGGACGCGGCTTTTTTCTCCGTCATTTTTACACCGCGGCCGAAAGAATATTCGAAGCAATCGAGCCCGTGCTCTCTGACGAAACGGGCGGACTCTTCCGTATGTTCATACCCTGCCGCGTAAAAGCTCTCGCAGTTGCCGCTGGGGCCGAATTTTATCATGATATGTACTCCTTGCTTTAAAAATTAAATAATACGGCGGGAGCGCAGGCGGGCGATGTCGCATTGAAGTTGCTCTTTCAAGGCTTCCGCAGAAGAAAACTTTTCGATGGAACGGAAAAATTCCGTGGGATAGACGTCGACGGTCGCGCCATAGAGGTCGCCCGAAAAATCGTCGAGATATGCCTCGATCTTGCGCTCCGCGACCCCAAATGTGGGACGGGCGCCGATGTTGACGATGGTCTTGAATATTCCTTTCGGCGTGGCGCAAATGCCGCCGTATACGCCGTCGGGCGGGAGAAGTTTCTCGTCCGGAGCCGTCAGATTCAGCGTGGGAAAGCCGTACGTTCTCCCCACTTGCCGCCCGTGCTCAACGGTACCGCGGATAAAGTATCCGCTGCAGAGCCACGCATTGAGGTGAGAAAACTGTCTCTCCCCGAGAAGCCGCTTACAGACGGAAACGGAAATCTTCCCGCTTTTCGCTTTCACGATCGGAAGAACGGAAACAGGGCAGGGTGCAAGCTCCTTGAGCAGCGCGGCATCCCCGCGGGCGTCCTTGCCGAAACGGAAATCTTCGCCGCAGATGACGCGTGAGACGGGGATGAGCGCGAAGAGTTCCTCGAGAAATTTCTCCGCCGCAAAATCTCTGAGTTCGCCGCTCAAATCGAGTTCCAAAAGGTAGGATATTCCCGCCCGTTCAAAGAGAAAACGGCGCTCCTCTTTTGTAAAGAGGACTTTGCCTTTTTCGCCGAACATCGTCGTGATGGCAATGGGTGAAGCGCACGCTTTCGCCTCGTCAAGGAGACATTTGTGGCCGAGGTGGAGCCCATCAAATCCGCCGAGAACGAGAGCATATTTCGTTTGGGGAGATTCTTCGCTATGCTCGGAACAGTGCGGTGTGACGGGCGGAGAGACGAGCGGAAAGGAACGAATCAACATAGTTTTTTATCAGGGCGGAGCATGCCCCCCTCCACGACACCCGTGCCGTAAAAGGCGCCGCCACTGTAGAGTTTGTACATGCCGTCTTCTTCGCCGACGGGAACATGAACGCCGTGGAAAAAGCGTTCATCCGTCACGTCGAGCGAGGGAAACGGCAAAACGGTCTCCGTCGGGATCAGATATTCCCGTAGATTGTCGGGGGTGAGCGCGTCGAGCGGGACGGCGTTCTCCGCACGGAAAGGTCCGCTTGCGGTTCTAATAAGCTTGGTCATATAGGCGCCCGACGAGAGCGCCTCCCCCATGTCGCGGGCGAGAGAGCGAATATAGGTGCCGCCGCCGCAGACGATTTCGAACTCAAACTCGTCCTCTTCCGTCTGCCGCGTGAGTTTCAGAGAAAAAATCTTCACTTTTCTTGCGGGAAGCTCTACGTCTTTCCCCTTGCGCGCCAGCTCGTAGCTCCTCTTCCCATCCACACAGATCGCCGAAAACGCGGGCGGACGCTGTAAGATCTCGCCCGTAAAATCGGACAAAATTTGCTCAACGGCATATTTTGGGGGTACCATGCCCGAGACCCTTGGTTCGGATTCTCTGTCGAGCGTGTCTGTGGTATACCCGAAGCGGAAGCGTGCAAGATACGTTTTTTCCTTGCCCAAAAAGTAGTCGAAAAGGCGGGTCGCATTGCCCGCCCCGATGGGAAGGACCCCCTCGGCAAGGGGGTCGAGCGTGCCCATGTGCCCGCAAGACGTCCCGCTGAGCCGCTTTAAACGGTTTACGGGATATGTGGAGGAAACGCCCTCGCGCTTGTAAATATTAAAAAAACCCGTCATGTCTCTATATATTGCGATACGGTGAAAGCGAGCCTGTCAAGCACCTCTTCCTCTTCTCCGAAGATCATGCAGCCGGACGCCAGAACATGCCCGCCGCCCCCGAACACCCGCGCGATCTCGTTGACGTTTGTCTCTTTCGAACGGAAAGAGACTTTGTACTGCCCCCTCTTAACTTCCATGATGCATATGGAGACGGCAACTGCATCGATGTCGAGCGCAAAATCGACGATACCTTCCGTCGCATCCTGTCCCAAACCGTATTTTTTGAGCAAACTCTGCGTGACGACGACGATAGCAAGTTTTCCGCCGAGGAAATAGCGGATGCGCGATATTGTCTCCGCAAAGAGATCCGCACGCGCCCTGGTCTTCTTCTTATATGCCTCATAGCTGATCTTTCCGATCTCCGCCCCCGCTTCCATGCAAGCAGCAGCAGTCAGAAAAGTCTCTCTCCCGACGTCGCCGTGCGAAAAGGAGCCCGAATCCGTAATGAGTCCCGTAAGGAGCGCCTCGGAAATTTGTTTATCTATCTTTACTCCGAGCGCTGTAATCAGCCTATAGATATTCTGGCAGTTGGAGGCACATTCCGCTACGTAGTTATAGCGGCAAAATCGGGCGTTGGAAATATGGTGGTCGATGTTGACTGTGAGCTTTTTCCTTGCCCCGCGTCTGAACGTTTCCTGCAATTCCCCGAGACGGTTTTCCGCGCTCACGTCAACGAGGATATACGCTTCCGCGTCTGCCGAGGGGGTTGTCTTTATCTCTTTTGCACCTTCCAAAAAGTAATATCTCTCCGGAATTTTTGCCTCGTTCACGATCTCTGTGCGAATACCGAGCATAGAAAGAGCGCGGCCGAGACCCAGCGCACTCCCCAAGGTATCCCCGTCGGGGCGCATGTGCGTGAAGATGACCGCGCTTTTTAAGGTACGGAGTACTTTTGCGATTTCCTCGATACTGTTCATGATCAATCCTTGTGTATCTGTGCAAAAAGTTCGTCCATTTTAGAGCCGTATTCCATGCTCCCGTCGAGCAAGAATGTGAGCACGGGAACGGTGCGCATGCGCATGACTTTGGAGAGTTCTTTCCGCACAAATCCCGCGTTTTCCTTGATACATGCGAACGTCTTTTCCTTTTCTCCCTCGGGCGCGTAGATGCTCAGATATACTTTCGCCGTCTTGAGGTCGGGCGCGACGTCCGCTTCCGTCACCGAGACGATGCCCTTGAGGTCGGGTTCCTTATTTTTGAGGGCGCCCGAAAGAATGGCGGAGATCTCCTTTTGGTATTCGCTGTTCAATCTGTCTGTGCGCTTCATGCCTGCTTGATCTCCTCGATGACATAGCACTCGATATAGTCGCCGATGCGGATCTCGTTGAACCCGTCGATCGCGCAACCGCATTCCATGCCTGCCGCCATCTCTTTGACTTCATCTTTATAATGTTTGAGCGTCTTGACGTTGCCTTCGACGATCATCACATTGTCGCGGTAAATACGGAGTTTTCCGCCGCGGACAAGTCGACCCTCTTCCACAAAGCAACCTGCGACCGTACCGACGCCCGTGATGTGGAACGTTTCTTTGACTGCGGCTTTGCCCATGTACACTTCTCTGTATTTGGGGGAAAGCATGCCCTTGAGCGCGGCTTCCATATCGTCGATGAGCTCGTAAATGATGCGGTATAGTCTGACGTCGACATGGGAGCGCTCGGCAAGCGTCTTGGCCTTGCTGTCCGGACGGACGTTGAAACCGATGACAATGGCGCTCGCGCTGTCCGCGAGGGTGATGTCGCTCTCGGAAATGGCGCCTGCCGCCGCATGAATAACTTTGATGACGACTTCCTCGTTGGAAAGTTTCTCGAGCGAGCCCTTAACGGCCTCGACCGAGCCCTGCACATCGCCTTTGACGATGAGGTTGAGCGTTTTGAGATTGCCTTCGGTGACGTCTTTGAAAAGCTCGTCGAGGCTTGCGCCCTTCTTCTCGCGGATCATCGATTCGCGTTCCTTGTTTTTGCGCTCTTCCTGTACTTTCTTCATGAGCGACTGTTCCACGGCGAAGATCGTATCGCCCGCGCCGGGGACGTCTTCAAGTCCGAGCACGGAGACCGCCATCGAAGGACCCGCTTCTTTTACGGTGCGGCCCTTGTCGTCGATCATGGCGCGGACGCGGCCCATGGTCGTGCCTGAAATGAGGTTGTCGCCCGTGTGCAGCGTGCCGTTCTGGACGAGCACGCTCGCCATGGGGCCCTTGCCCTTGTCGAGCTTGGCCTCGATGACAACGCCCTTTGCCTTCCGCGTCGGATCAGCCTTGAGTTCGAGCATTTCGGCTTGCAGATAGATACTCTCGAGAAGCTGGTCGATCCCCTCGCCCGTCTTGGCGGATACGGGTACGACCATGACGTCGCCGCCCCATTCTTCGGGAACAAGGTCGTATTTCATAAGCCCTTGCTTCACTGCGTCGGGATTGACATGGGGCTTATCCATCTTGTTCATAGCGACAATGATCGGAACGTCCGCCGCCTTGGCATGGTCGATGGCCTCGACCGTCTGCGGCATGATACCGTCGTCCGCCGCAACGACGAGCACAACGATATCGGTAACCTTTGCACCCCTCGCGCGCATTGCCGAGAAAGCCGCGTGGCCAGGCGTATCGATAAACGTGATTTGTTTTCCCTCGCCGAACGTAACGGTGTAGGCGCCGATGCTCTGCGTGATGCCGCCCGCCTCGCCCTCGGTGACGTTGGTCTTTCTGATTTTGTCGAGCAGAGACGTCTTGCCGTGGTCGACATGCCCCATGACCGTGACGACGGGCGCACGGGGAACCATGTTTTCGCTGTTGCCCTCTTCGTGCGCCTCAATGAGCGTCTCCTCCGCCGTCTTTTCAGGCTTGTATTCGAGATCGATCCCGAGCTCGAGAGCGATGTAGGCGGCGTTGTCGTAATCGATGGACTCGTTCACCGTCTTGGTGACGCCCTCTTTGAAGAGACGCTTGACGATCTCGACCGCCGAAATGCCGAGTTTTTCGGAAAGCACCTTGATGGGTATATCCTTGCTCGTGACAACGGCATGATCGATCTTTACCGTCTGGCTCTCGCGTTTTACGCCTTTCTTTTGGAAACGGGCCTTGCGGTAGCCGCTCTTATCTTCGTCGAAATCGCCGACGGTAGCCCCCTGTTGGCGAATCAGCGCCCGCTTATTGACGGGACGGCGCTCGACGAACGTTTTATCGAATTTTTTGGGCGCCTCTTTTCTCTGCACGGGTGCGGGAGGCGGCGTTGCGACCGGACGGACGGCGGGACGCGGAGGCCGTATCCCCGCTGCCGTCCCCGTACGGGGCTGGAACGTGCCGCCCTGACGGGGCGGATAGGGCGCTCTCTGCCCGTTCGGTTGCGCGGGACGCTGACTGCCGTATGCGGGTCTTGCTCCCTGGGACGGACGCACGTCTCTTGTCTCGGGACGGAAAGTGGGACGGGGCGTAGAAGCCACCGTGCTCCGCACGGGCTTTTCGGCCGCGGGTTTTTCGGAAGCTTTCTTTTCGGGCGCCGCTTCCTCCTTTTCCGCAACGGGAGCGGGCGGAATTGCCGCGACGGGAGGTTCTTTCTCTTTCTCCTGTTTTGCGGCTTCCTCGGCGGCCTGCTTTTCCGCTTCGAGCCTTGCGGCTTCTGCGGCGGCGCGGGCGGCCTCCTCCTGCTTCCTCAGCTCCTCTTCCCGTCTCGCTTCCTCTTCCGCACGCTTCTTTGCGACCGCCGCTTCGAGCTCGGAGAGCCTTTTCATGAGCTCCGTAAGCTGTTTTTCGTTGGCCGAGATCGCCTTTTGAAGCGCTATGGTATCCTGATCCGAGGCGAGTAAATTCAATTTTTCAATATTCTCGTATGCCATTCGTTACCTTCCTGACCTATTCTCCGATTTCCTTGATGAGCGCACGGGCGAGATGTTCTTCCCGCACCGCCGCGACCATACAGCCGGACTTTCCTGCCGCTTCCCCCAGATTTTCGAGAAAAAGGAGCGGACACATCAGTCTGGACTGCTGTTTTTTGATCTCTTTTTTAGAGTTTTCCGACGCGGCGGGATCTGCCACGATGAGAAAACATTTTTTGACCGCAGACAGGGCGTTGACGCCGAGCGTGAGCTTCCCCGCTCTCCGCGCAAGCCCTAAATAGCTCTCCGCTTTACTTCGCACCGAATTCCTCCTCGACGCGCGTATACACTTCCTCGGGGACGGCACAGGAAAACGCCTTGTTCAGAAGACGGTATTTTTTCAGTTTTTTGACGCATTCCGCATTGTTGCAGATATAGGCACCGCGGCCCGCCATCTTCCCCGAAAAGTCAAGCGAAATTTCCCCCGCAGCGTTTTTGACAATGCGGAGCATCTCCCTTTTGGGCATTTCCTGCCTGCATGCGATGCAGGTACGCATCGGGATCTTTTTCTCGGGCATTTATTCCTCCGTTCCCGCGGGGTCTGTGTAGTCGCCCAAATTGAGTTTTGCGGCGGCCGATTCGCTCTTGACGTCGATCTTCCAGCCCGTAAGGCGTGCGGCGAGACGCGCGTTCTGTCCGTCGCGGCCGATCGCAAGAGAGAGCTTGTCATCGGGAACGACTGCGACCGCAGACTTCTCGGTGAGTTGGGTCACGGAGATGACGGTCGCGGGAGAGAGCGCCTTTGCGATGAACTCGAGCGGATTTTCGCTCCAGAGAATGATGTCGATCTTCTCCCCGCCGAGTTCCTGCACAACGGCGTTGACTCTTGCGCCCTTATTGCCGACGCATGCGCCCACGGCGTCGATGCGGGGATCTTCGGAATGGATGGCCATCTTGGTCCTGTGTCCCGCCTCGCGGGATACCGCCTTGATGGTGACGATCCCCTGCTTGATCTCGGGGACCTCTTCCTCGAAGAGACGGCGCACGAGCCCGGAAGACGAACGGGAAACAAGCACTTGCGCGTTCTTCCCGCCGCTTTTTACTCTCTTGACGAATACCTTGATCCTGTCGCCCGGCGTATATTTCTCACCCGGGACCTGATCCATGGGCAACATGAGCCCCTCGATCTGCGCTTTCCCGAGCTCGATATAGACGTTCTTTGCCTCAACTTTGCGCACGAGCCCGCTCATGAGTTCCCCTTCCTTGTCGGAAAATTCAGAAAGGGTATTGTCGCGCTCGGTCTCGTGGATCTTTTGCAGAATGACCTGCTTGGCGGTCTGGGCGGCGATCCTCGAGAAGTCTTTGGGGACAAATTCCTGTTCGAGCACGTCTCCGACTTTGGCGTCCGTCCTTATGTTCAAGGCGTCCGCAAGAAGCATCTCGCCCTCTCCTGCCTCTTCGGCGTCTACAACGGTGTGGACGAGGAAGAACCGCATGGAGTATTTGTCGGGATCGATGCGGACGTCTACAATGCCCGTATCGTCTTCGAACTGCCGCTTATAGGCAGAGCCGAGCGCGTCGGCAAGCGCTTTGATGAATACGCTCTCGCTGATGCCCTTTTCGCGTTCGAGATCGGCAAGCGCCTCGAAAAATTCCTTATAATCTTTCGCCATAATCTTCTCCTTCATTTCTTAGCGGTTGATTTTTAAATTTCTATGAGCAGGCAAACTTTCGCACACTTTTCAAAGGGAAAGCCGAGCTCCTGTCCGTTTTGGGAGATCGTCACCGTGTCGCCGTCGAAAGAGACGAGCTCGCCTTCGTGATATTTCTTCCCGAACAGGGGCGCGTAGAGATGGACTTCCACCTTTTCGCCGATATGTCTTGCAAAATCCTGCTGTGTTCTGAAAGGACGGTCGAGCCCCGGGGAAGAGCAGTTGAGCGTGTAGCTCTCGCCGTAAGTGGGATCGAGTTCGTCGAGCGGCCCGTCGATGGCGCGGTGAAATTTCTCGCACGTTACGATATCGAGCCCGCCCTCGCAGTCGATAAAGACGGTGAGCGATCTTGTGCGCATATCCCATTCGGCGCCGACGATCTCCACGCCGACTTCCTGTGCGATCGGTTGCAAAAACGCGACGATCTCCGCGGTCGATTTTACTTTCATATTACCCCCGAATAAAGAAATTTGAGAGCGGAAGAAACCGCTCTCAATCTCTTTTCATCGATCAAGTATCTATATTTTACCATATGCTTCGCGATTTTGCAAGCGTTTTGCGGAATTTTTTTGCGCGTTTTATATCGAAGGCTTTATTTTGGCGAATTCGAGAAAGATCTTCGCCGTGACGAAAGCGTCGTCGTAGGCGCGGTGATGGTTGAACGTAAAACCGAACTTGTCGGCGATCGTATCGAGCTTGTGGTTGGAGAGCATGGGAAGAAGTTCCTGCGCGAGGTTGAGCGTGTCGTGCATGCGGTTTTCGAAGAGAAAGCCCTCCTTTTCGCCGTAGTAACGGATAAATTTGAAGTCGAACATAAACCCGTTGTGCGCAACCAGCTCCGTTCCGTAGGCAAAGCGGTAAAAATCGGCGATGACGTCTGAGATCGGGGGGGCGCCGACAAGCATATCGTCGGTGATCCCCGTCAGCCGTACGATCTCTTCCGAGAGCTTTACGGGGCAGGAAACAAAGCTCGAAAACCGTTCGGCGATCTTGCCGTCGCATATTTTAACGGCGCCGAGCTCGATGATTCTGTCTACCGAACCGCCGATGGGATTCATGTTGAGCCCCGTTGTTTCCAGATCGAATACGACAAACGTACGCTTTTTAAACGCGGCGCTTAAAGTATCTTCGTCGAACAAGCCCCCCTGCACGAGATCGACGTCGGGCGCGGGAAAGACAGCACGGTATTGGGCGGGACAAGGACGGGAAGGACGCGCCTGCGGCGTAAAATTTGCGGGCGGCGTACCGAGATCGATCGCTTTTGCCTTGAAAGAGAGGCTGCCGTTGTAGAGCTCGTTGTCGCCCGTAAGACACACGGCGTCCCCCGCTTTCAGAGCGCGGATCCTTTCCAACGTCGCTTTTTTGGAAAAGTATGAGGCTCTGAGCGAGCCCGTTCCGTCGGAAACGGTGAGAGAAAACCAAGGTTTTCCCGTCTTGGTCGTGCGTTCTTCAATAAAGCCGATCGTTCCGCAGACGACTGCACTGTGCGCTTCCTTGTTCAGATCGGCAATGTAGATCGCGCTCTTCGGCTCCGCTCCGTCGACGGCCTCGTAATTTTCAACGGAAAAGGACCGCGGCGGAAGAATGAGCTCGGCGGGGGCGGGGGCATTCTCCTCGATCTCCCCTTTTTCTTGCTCCACAAAGCGAAATTCGCCGTACCAAGAACCGCAAAACGAGCGTTCGAGCTCCTCATGCAGGGCGTCGAGAGCGCCGTCTGCCTGCAAGAGCGCTCTTTCGCTCTCGCCGATGGGAATAAAGAACCGTCCGCCGCTCTTATCGGGCACCGCCTCGATCGCATCGGGGGAAATGAATGCCGCCACCGCGGGAAAACGCTTCTTTAAAAACTCAAGAATCGCGCGCCGAACGCCCTCCGCATCGGGGATGGATTTCAGGAGAGAAACGTTCGCCGTGTACCCCTCGGGGATATACCGCGCGGCGACTTCTTCCGCATAGGCGACGTCTTTCGGCGTGTATGTACAGTCAGTGACGAGGTAAAACACGACGGTCTTGCCTTCTACGACGATCTTTTTTAAAACAGCTCTCTTTAAATTTTCGTTTTGGCGGATGTCGCCCAAAAATTGCTTGCTTCTCATCCGATCAATTCCTCAAGTCTCTGCATGAACGCGTTTTCGGCCTCTTGCGCCGCGACTCGCTTCTGCGTACCGTCTTTTTCGAACAGAATACAGTACTCTTTGCCGCCCGCAATGCCGAGATCCGCTCCCTTCGCCTCGCCCGGGCCGTTGACGACGCAGCCCATGACGGCGATCTTCAGCGGTTTTTTAACGGCAGAAACCCTCGCGCGCACCCGCTCGGCAAGTCCTGTACAGTCGTACATACATCTGCCGCAAGTCGGGCAGGAGACGACTTCGGCAAAATTTTTTTCCAGCCCGCAGGCACGGAGAATATCGTGCGCGGCCCGCACCTCTTGCACGGGGTCGTCGGAGAGCGAAACGCGGATGGTATCGCCTATGCCGTCTAATAAAAGAGAACCGATGCCGACGGCGCTCTTTGCGAGAGCAAGCGATCCCCCGCCCGCCTCGGTAACGCCCAAATGCAACGGATATCCCGTGCGTTTTGCAAGAAGTCTGTACGCGCCGACAGTGAGCGGCACGTCGGACGCCTTGACGGAAATGACGATATCTTCTACGCCGTGCTTTTCGAAGACGGAGACGTTCGCAAGGGCGCTTTCAACGAGCGCTTCCGCGCTTCTGCCGTATTTTGCATAGAAATGAGGCTCGATACTGCCCGTATTTGCTCCTACGCGCACGGGAATTCGGTGCGTCTTGAGGCAGTCTGACACGAGGGAGATCTCCTTTTTCCCGCCGATGTTGCCGGGGTTGACGCGCAGTTTGTCGGCGCCGTGCTCCGCGGCAAGCACCGCAAGGCGGGCGGAAAAGTGGATATCCGCAACGATCGGAATATGGATCTTCTCTTTTACGGCGGCGATCGCCACGGCGTCCGCTTCGTCGAGAACGGCAACGCGGGCAATGTCGCAGCCCGCCTCTTCGAGGCGCAGAATTTGAGCGACGCTGCTTTCCACGTCGCTCGTTCTCACCGTCGTCATGCTCTGCACGGAAACATCTCCCCCGCCGAGGAGAACATTTCCGACATACAATCGATGTTCAGACATTTATTTTTGCTCCGCTTCCTTTTTTTCCATCATGCTCTGGAGCTCCGCCATGAACGAAGAGATATCCTTGAAAGAGCGATACACCGACGCATAGCGGACGTAGGCCACTTCGTCGAGGCTCTTGAGCCCCTCCATGACCATTTCCCCGATCTTTTTCGAGGTAATCTCCTGCTCAAGAGAGTTATAGACCTGTTTGGCGATGTTATCGACGAGAGCGTCGATCTTCTCGAGGGAAACCGAGGTCTTTTCACAGGCCTTGATGATGCCCTGCTTGACCTTGGTGACGTCGAAAGCCTGCCGCGTTCCGTCCGATTTAACGACGAGAATGGGCGAGACTTCGATGGTCTCGTAAGTGGTGAACCGCCTGCCGCAACCGATACATTCACGCCTTCTACGAATGGATCTATCGTCGTCGGCAGAACGGGAGTCGATGACCTTGCTCTCTGTGCAATTACAATATAAACAACGCATATATACCTCGACAATGATAAATTGTAAATTCAAAATTAAAAATTGCGGTAAGGAGATTTAGAATGAAACCCCTCAGTCACCTGCGGTGACAGCTCCCCTATGAGGGGAGCCAAGGGAAACCCTCATCCCGAGGCATCCGCCCCGCTTCATTCTGAGAAACGGAGCAAGAACGAAGTCAAAAAGGACTAACCCGAAGAATCTCGCGGGGCGCATAGGGACTACTTAAGCGGCGAGATGCTTCGGTACAGCTCATCGGACTTTGTACAGCTTTCTTTCTCAGCATGACGCCGCACTCGCAGGGTCTCGGAAAGGCATCCGAAATTCCTCCCCCGCCTCAATTTTTAATTTATAATTTTTATTTCAGCGCTTCCTCTCCGTTGGTTTCGATGACTTTTTTATAGAACCACGCGCTCTTTTTGGGCGTGCGTTCGAGGGTCTCGGGGTCGAAGTGCACGATACCGAACTTTTTGGAAAATCCCTCCGTCCACTCGTAGTTGTCGTAAAACGTCCAATAGAAATAGCCCTCGACGGGAATCTCCTGCGCCGCCCTGTGAAGTTCGCGCAGATACCGCTTCAGAAAGTCGATACGGCTGTCGTCGTTGATCTCGCCGTTCAGATCTTTCCACTCCGCAAGCGCTACGCCGTCTTCGGTGTAGACGACGGGAAGCCCGTACCGTTCGAAAATGAACTTAGGGCCATAGTACATGACGGTGGGATAGACGTTCCAGCGCATATCCGTCTTGGGAACGGCGGGCGAGGGCGTCAGATAGACGGGCTTTCCCTCTTCATCTTTAACGGGATTGCCCGAATAGGTGTTGAGGCCGCAGAAGTCGAGCAGACTTCTAATGATTTTCATGTCCTCTGCGGGCGGGATGAAGCCGTTCTCTTTAAACCATGCGAGGAAGTCCTGCGGGTATTCCCCTTTCAAGAGCGGGTCGAGCCAGAGAGCGGGGCCGCCGAAGTCTTTGTGGCAGGCAAACGTCTCCTTTTTTGCCATTTCAACGTCTTTTTTGCTCTCCGTCGCGGGAATGGCGGGCCAATACGCCTGCGCCGTACCGATCTTGACGGGATGTTTTACCGTCTTGCGAAGAATTTTTTCGGCCTTACCGCAAGCGAGAAGTACGTTGTGGGCGACTTGCGCAACGTCGCGGACGGGAAGTTTCAAAAAGGGCGCGTGTCCCGCCGTGAAGTGTCCGAGCCCCACAAAGCACTCGGGCTCGTTGATGAGAATGATGTTCTCCATATAGTCACCGAAGAGCTCGGCACAGACTTTGGCATAATTTTCAAACCAATCGGAACTTTCGGGATTGAGCCAGCCGCCCCGCTTGTAGAGCGCATAAGGATAGTCCCAATGGAAGAGCGTAACCCACGGTTCGATGTCCGCATTTTTCAGTTCTTTGAATAAATTTAAATAAAAATTCCTGCCTGCTTCGCTGATTTTCCCCGTACCGTCGGGAATGAGGCGGGACCAGTTGATGGAGAAGCGGTATGCCTTGATGCCAAGCTCTTTCATGAGCGCGACGTCCTCTTTCCATTTATGATAGTGGTCGCAGCCGACGTGCCCCTTGTGGCCTTCGAAAACGCGGCCCTCGGTCGCCGAGGCAACATCCCAGACGCTGAGGCCCTTGTCGTCCTCATACGTGCCGCCTTCGATCTGGTAAGACGCCGTTGCGACGCCCCATGCAAAATTCTTACTGAATGCCATAATAACTCCTTATAGTAGTTTACAGTTTTTCCGCTTCCTCGAGCCAAAGGGCGGCGGAAGCGTCGGACGGCATGCGCCAATCGGCACGGGGAGAGAGGGAAACAGGCCCCACTTTCACCCCGTCCGGCAGGCAGTTGCGCTTGAATTGCTGGGAGAAAAAGCGTCTGTAGAAGTTCACAAGCCACTTTTTGAGGGTCGCGCGGTCGTACTTCCCGGCGAATGCGATCTCGGCGAGGTAGAGCGTCTTTGCGGGCGTATCCCCCCGTCTCAGCATATGATACAAATAAAAATCCGTCAATTCATAAGGGCCGATGATATCTTCGGTCTTCTGTGCGATCTCCCCCTTTTCGTCGGTGGGAAGAAGTTCGGGGGAAATTTCGGTCGAGAGAACGCTCTTTAACACGACTTCCGCCCTGCCGCCCAGACTCTCCGCTTCGGCGAGGACGAGATGTTTGACAAGCGTCTTTGGAACGGACGAATTGACGGCGTACATAGACATGTGGTCACCGTTATAGGTGCACCAACCGAGGGCGAGTTCCGAAAGATCGCCCGTACCGACAACAAGGCCCCGCGTTTGGTTGGCAAGATCCATGAGAACAAGAGTGCGGTATCTTGCCTGCGCATTCTCGTAGACGGTATCCGTCTCTTCGGGATCGTGACCGATATCTTTGAAGTGACGGAGCACGGTTTGGGAGATGTTGATCGTCTTTATATTCACACCGAGCGCCTGCATGAGCGCATTGGCGTTATTTTTGGTTTTCAGACTCGTGCCGAACCCCGGCATCGTGACGGCGACGATATTTTCGCGTGACTTTTGCAGAAGATCGAACGCACGGCAAACGACGAGCAGTGCGAGCGTACTGTCGAGCCCGCCCGAAATGCCGATGACCGCCGTCTCGGAAGATGTGGTTTTGAACCGTTGTGCAAGCGCATGCGCCTGCATGTTCAAAATCAGTTCCGCCCGCTCTCTTCTCTCGTCCTCGCCGTGCGGGACGAAAGGCGTGGGATCGACTTTGCGGAGAGAGAGGTCATTTTCCGTCACAAAGGAAGCGGGAGACCACCGATAGAGCGGCGCCTCGGGCGGATCGCCGAGAAAGCCAAAGAAAGAAGTCGTCCGTCTGCGGGAAGAGAGAAGATAGCCGACGTCGATCTCCGCCTCGCAGGGATCGTCTGTAAACGGCTTGGTCTCCGCAAGGCAGTTGCCGTTCTCGTAGATCATGTTGTTGCCGCCGAAGATCATGTCGGACGTGCTCTCCCCCACACCGGAGCTGCAGTAGATGTAGGCGCAGATGTTCTTGCGGGAATGAGCGGAGAGAATGCCGTGACGACGTTCCCTCTTTCCGACAAGTTCGTTGGACGCCGAGAGGTTGACAATGACCGTCGCACCGTGGCGGCAATGCTCGATAGAGGGCGGAAGCGCCGTCCAGACGTCCTCGCAGATCTCGCATGCGACATAGACGCCGTGTTCCCCGTCATAGACGATGCTGTTTGTTGAAATGCTCGCCGCGCAGTTTTTCAAAGAGATGTAGCCGTCTAAGCCTCTTCCGCTCGTGAAGTGGCGCTGTTCATAGAATTCTCCGTAGTTGGGAAGATAGGTCTTTGCCGTGAAAGAAAGGACCTTTCCGTCAGAAATTGCTGCCGCGCAGTTGTAGATCTTATCGCCGAAAGCGACGGGAAGTCCCACATAGACGAGCATTTTTTTGTCCTTGGTTGAGTCGGCGACCTCTTCGAGGGCGGAAAGGCAGCCGTCGAGGAGAGTTTTCTGGAGAAAGAGGTCCCCGCAGGTGTAGCCTGAAATGCAGAGCTCAGGGAAGACGAGAAGTTCGGTCCCTTTCTCGGCCTGCGCGCCGATGATCTCGATGATCTTCTGTGCGTTGAAAGCGGGATCGGCGACCCGTAACTCGGGGCTCGCCGCCGCAACTTTTAAGAATTGATGTTTCATGATTTGTTTTACGGTTATGTTGGAGAATATGGAGAAGCGTGAATGCGATGACAATTTAAAATCGACACTCTTTCCGCCCCTACGGGGTCTCCTCAAGGAGTGGGCAAGGGCCTCATCCGTAGGCGTAGCTGTCCCGCTTCGTTCTGAGAAACGGACTTTGGACGAAGTCCGACTACTTGACCCGCCCCGCCCGCATGTTCTTTATGGCGTCGAAAGGCGGCACGAGGAGCGTAGCGACGAAGTTAGAATCTCGCGGGGCATTACAACGATGCGGCGAGATGCTTCGTGTCAGCTTCCATAGACTTCGTACGACTTCCTTTCTCAGCATGACGCCGCGCCCCGACTTCAACCCCCACCTGACGCGGCTACGCCGCGCCACCCGTTGCGGCGGCAGAGACCGCTGCAACCCCTTCGGCGAGGCCACGCCTCATGTCGCGGCACGCTCACAGCCCACAGGGCTGTTGAGCAAGAACGGTGCCGCTCCACCCTTTAAATGGGGCAGATAGGCGGGCCGAGCAAAGAAATGTTCGAAATCTTTATTCCTCGCCTGCGATGGAATCTACGGGAGCGCCTTTGGCGGCGAGACGGATCTTCTGTTCGATCTCGGCGGCAAGCTCAGGGTTGTCTTTCAGAAATTGCCTCATCTTTTCCTTGCCGTTCGCGATCTTATTGTCGTTATAACTGAACCATGCGCCGCTCTTCTTGATGACGTCGTACTGCACGCCGAGGTCGATGATACACCCCTCTTGAGAGACGCCTTCACCGTACATGATGTCGAACTCGGCCTGACGGAAAGGCGGCGCGAGCTTGTTTTTCACGACTTTCGCCCGCGTGCGGTTGCCCGCCGCCCCCTCCGTGTCTTTGAGGATATCCGTCTTTCGGACATCTATACGGATAGAGGCGTAAAATTTGAGCGCCTTGCCGCCGGGGGTCACTTCGGGATTGCCGAACATCACGCCCACTTTTTCACGCAGTTGGTTGATGAAAATGACGCAAGTTTTGGATTTATTGACAATGGCGGTAAGCTTTCTGAGCGCCTGCGACATGAGGCGGGCCTGAAGACCGACATGGCTCTCGCCCATATCACCCTCGATCTCCGCCTTGGGCGTGAGCGCCGCAACGGAGTCGACGACGATGATATCGACGGCGGAAGAACGGACAAGCGCGTCTACGATATCGAGCGCCTGCTCGCCGGTGTCGGGCTGGGAGACGTAGAGCTCGTCGAGATTGACCCCGAGGTGCTTGGCGTATACGGGGTCGAGCGCATGTTCTGCATCGACAAATGCCGCAATGCCTCCTCTCTTCTGCGCTTCGGCGACGCAGTGAAGAGCGACCGTCGTCTTGCCCGAGGATTCGGGTCCGTAGATCTCGACCATTCTGCCGCGGGGGACCCCGCCGATGCCGAGCGCCAGATCGAGCGCGAGGCAACCCGTGGGAATGACTTCGATATCGGTATTGGCGGCGTTTTCGCCGAGTTTCATGATGGCACCCTTGCCGTAACTCTTTTCGATTTGGGCAAGAACGGCCTCCAAAGCCTTGATTTTTTCTTCGTTCATGTTCTATCTCCTTGATGTTTTTCCGATTTTATTTGATCTCGCAGTATGCGAAATAGAGAGCGAGCTGAATGGCGGTCTTTGTGATGGTCTCCCTGTCGCCCGTCAGTTGAGGACGGTACACCCGCACGTTGTTTTTCGTGCCGATCGCGATGTAACAAAGCCCGGCGGGACGGTTTTCGGTGGAAGGCCCCGCATAGCCCGTCGTCGCAATGGCGACGTCGCATTTTCCGTGATTGATGAGGCCCGCCGCCATCTCATATGCGGTCTGGTCGGAGACGGCGCCTTTCTGCATGAGCGTGAACGAGGAAACGCCGAGCCTGTCTGCTTTAGACTCGCTGTCGTACGTGTTCAGCCCCTCGTAAAAGACGCTGCTCGCCCCGGGGACGGAGACGATCGCAGCACCCACGCCGCCGCCCGTAAAACTTTCCGCCGTGGAGATGCGCATGCGGCGCAATTTCAACAAGTCGACAAGGCGCTTTTCAATGCCCTCGTCTTCCATGGAATAGATAAAGTCGGCAAGTTCTGTCGCAAGGACGCGGACAACCTCGTCGGCGATCATTTTGGGGGTATCTTTATCGTAGAGGACCTCGATCCGCCCGTTTCCGAACTTCGTGCTCACGTGCAGAGAGAGTTTCCCCTCGGCCGCCGCTTCGGCTTTTTTCATGGCGGTGCGGACGAGCTCCGAGGGTGCGCCTACGGTGCGGATGCAGACGCGGAGATATCGGTTTCCTCTCTTCTCATCCACCATCGGGACCGTTTCGTTTTTGACGAGCTCCGCCCCCTTTTCTCCCGCGGGAAGCACAAAACAGAGGCAGTCTTTCGTCTCCAGAAAGGACTGCGCGGAGAACTTCTCTCCCGCGGCGGCCTCAAGCGCTTCGCGTGCGGATGACAACAGCACGCCGTCGCAGATGAGATATACAAACCGATGGTCGGCGATGAGCCGCGCCAGCGCGGATGTCACGGCCATGGGCGCGTCGTAGGGCACGATCACCGTTTCATCGAGAAAGATTCCGCCCGAGAGCAGTGCGTCCGTCACGGCGGTGAAATCGACCGAAGAGAGCGGATTTTTGTTGTTTACAAGGACGACGGCGGCGTTCATTCCGTCTCCTTATCCGAGAGCACTTGCCTGTTCTTCACGATATAATTGACGCCCGAAATGATCGTAAGGATCGTGCTGAGCCAGAAGACGCCCATGCCGATATAGGCGAACACGACGCCCGCTCCGATGTCGAGACAGGGCGTGACGATGAGAAGAACTGCGATCGCGACGTCTTGCGTCACCGTTTTGATTTTTCCCACCATGTCCGCCGCGAGAACGAGGTTGCGCCCCGCCGCGATCATGCGAAAGCCGCTGACGATGAGTTCCCGCGCGATGATGACGGAGACGCAGATTCCCGCGATGATCGTGCCGCAGCCTGCGAACGGTCCCACTTCAAAGGCATAGGGACGGGTCAGAAGCAAAATGAACGCCGTGGCATTGAGAACTTTATCGGCGATGGGATCGAGAAATTTCCCGAGATTGGTGACGAGCCCGCGCGAACGGGCGATGTGTCCGTCAAGAAAGTCGGTCGACGCCGCCAAAGTGAAGATGATCCCCGCGATGATGTACTCATAATGCCTGCCCGGGAATACGTCGAGATAGAAAAACAGAACGAAGAGCGGGATCATCATGATCCTTGTGAGCGTGATTTTGTTGGGTAAATTCATGATTTAAGCCTCACTGTTTGCAAATAGATCGTAAGTTTCCGCGGATGTGACCGTAACGCGGTACCGCTTTCCCTCTTCCGCATGAGGGGCGGTGAAATAGGTACAGCCGTCTATTTCGTATGCCTGAAAGTACGTCCGTCCCACAAAGCAAGACTTGTCTAAGTCAACGCCGTCACAGATGACTTCGACCGTCTTTCCGACGTATGCCTGCAATTTTCGGGCGGAGATTTCCGCCTGCTTTTCGTAGAGTTCCCTTCTGCGGCGTTTTTTAGTCTGCGCGGGGATCTGTCCTTTCAGTTTATAGGCAGGCGTGTCCTCTTCCCGCGAATAGGCGAAAAATCCGCAGTTCTCGAATTGCGCCTCTTCGAGAAAGCGTAAAAGCGCTCTGTGCTCCTCTTCCGTCTCTGTGGGAAAGCCCGTGATGAACGTGGTGCGGAGAGCGATCCCGGGGATCTCCCGCCGCAGTTTTTCGATGAGGGACAAATATTCTTGTCTGCCGCCCCGCCGCCCCATGAGCTTTAACACTCTGTCTTCACTGTGCTGGAGCGGAATATCGAGGTACTTGACGATCTTCGGATTTTCTTTGATCTCCCGAATGAGCGCGTCCGTCACCACCTCGGGATAACAGTATAGCATCCGGATATGACAAATATTGTCAAGTTCGGAAAGTTTTTGCAAGAGTTCGACAAGTTTGTTTCCGCCCTTGTCCTCGCCGTAGCGCGTCGTGTCCTGTGCGACGAGCACAAGCTCGTCCGTTTCGCCCAAGGAAGCGGCTTCCTCAATGAGCTCTTCCATGGGATAGGACACATATTTCCCCCTGATCTTGGGAATGAGGCAATAGGTGCAGTGATTGAAACAGCCGTCGGCGATCTTCAGATACTTCAGGTGCGGCATGGTCGAGACAAACCGTTCGGGGCGGGCGCCGTTGCCCGTGCCGACTGCGTTGATGCGCTGTCCCTCTCTGTATGACCGCTCGAGGGCGGGAAAGAGCTCCGAAAAGTCGTTAACGCCCAAAAAGACGTCCGCTTCCGAGAGCGCGGGAAAGAGTTCGCCGATAAATTTTTCGGGAAGACACCCCGTGACGACGATCTTTTCGAGGTTCCCCTCTCTGTATCTGTTCCCCTCGAATATCGCGGCGAGAGACTCTTCGCGCGCGCTGTTCAGAAAGGCGCAAGTATTCACGATGAGGATCTGCGCTTTTTCGGGGTCGTCCGTGATGGGGCAGTTGTGCCGCACGATCTCGCCGAGAAGCCTCTCTCCATCTACGCGGTTTTTGTCGCAACCGAGCGAGATCATCCCAAATGTTTTTTTCAGCATCAATCGAGCCCCCCGAACCTGCTCTCGTACTCTTCCTTTGTAAGAAGAACGGTCCGCGCCTTGGAGCCCTCAAAGGCGGAAATGAAGCCCTGCGACTCCATCCACTCGATGATCTTACCCGCATGGTTATAGCCGATCGCAAGACTTCTCTGGATGAGAGAAATGGACGCTTGTCCGCGCTTGACGACGACCCCGAGCGCCTTGATATACGTCTCGTTCACACCGCCGTCGTCTCCGTCGCCGCCGCCCCCGTCGCTCTTGCTTTCGGGTTTATCGATAAAGTCGGCGACCGATTCGTCGAAATACGTCTCGTTGTTTTCGCGGATGAAGTTGATGACTCTCTGCCGCTCTGCCGCGCTGATGAAAGCGCCCTGCGCACGGCGGGGCTTGCCCGTCGTCTTGATGAGCATGTCGCCGAGGCCGAGGAGCTTTTCCGCACCCGACTCGTCGAGCATGATGCGGGAGTTGAGATCGGAGTCCACAGAGAGGGAAATGCGCGTGGGCAAGTTGCTCTTGATGACGCCCGTAATCACAGTGGCGTCGGGGCGCTGCGTTGCAAGGACGAGGTGAATGCCCGCCGCCCTTGCTTTTTGTGCAAGGCGCTGGATCCGCTCTTCCACTTCCTTTTTTGCGGTCATCATGAGGTCGGAGAACTCATCTACGACGACCACGATCTTGGGAAGGCGCTCTTCGTCCTCCGTGAGATTTTGGTTGTATTCGTCTATTTTGGAGACGGCGACGCCCGAACGGGTCTTTTCGTTAAAAAGAGTGTAGCGTCTCTCCATCTCGCTGACTGCCCAATTCAGAGCCGCAACCGCCTTGGGAGCCTGCGTGATGATCTCGTTGATCATGAGATGCGGGATCCCCTCGTAGAGCGTGAACTCAGACTGCTTGGGGTCGATGAGAATGAGGCGGAGTTCTTCGGGCGAATACTTGAACAGCATGGAGATGAGCATTGCGTGCATGGCGATGGACTTACCCGAGCCCGTCATGCCTGCAACGAGAATGTGCGTCATTTCGGTGACATTCCCGCACACAGCTCTTCCCTCGACGTCTTGTCCCAAAGCAAAGAGAAGAGCGTCGGGGCTGTCTTTTTTGAACTCGTCCGACTCGAGCACGGACTTGAGCCCGACGATGGAGCGCTTGTCGTTCGGAACTTCCACGGAAATGCCGCGCACCTCGGGATTGGCATACATGTTGACGCCCTTCACCTGCAAATAGACGGCAAGTTCCTCGTCGTAGCGGGTGACGTTGCTGATCGTCCCGCTCTCGGGCATCGCTAAGTCGTACCGCGTGACCGAAGCGCCCGCCTTGACGCCGATAATGTGCGTTTCTATCTTGAAACGGCGAAGCGTATCGAGAATGATGCCGGAATTGCGCCCCACTTCTTCGTTGGAAAGGGCGGGCTTGTCTTCGTATGTATTCAGGAGGTCGACGCCCGGACGCTTGTACTTCTTCCAGACATGCTTTTGCTTCTTGGGGACCTCTTTCCGCTGCGGTGCGGGAGGATCCGGCATGATGTCAGTATCCTCAGGATCGTCGAGCGGGCTATTGTCGTCGAAAAGTCCCGCGTTGCTCCCCGTCATGCCGCCCGGCACGCGGCTCGACGGAAGGGGCCCGTCTGCGGGTTCGGGTTCTGCAGGTAAATTTCTGCCGCGCGAGAAGATGTCGCTCTCGGGCTCGGGCTCCGTCGGAAGATTTCTCCCGCGCGAGAAGATATCGCTCTCGGGTTCGGGTTCCGTCGGAAGATTTCTCCCGCGCGAGAAGATGTCGCTCTCGGGCTCGGGCTCCGTCGGAAGATTTCTGCCGCGCGAGAAGATGTCGCTCTCGGGTTCGGGTTCCGTCGGAAGATTTCTCCCGCGCGAGAAGATATCGCTCTCGGGTTCGGGTTCCGTCGGAAGATTTCTCCCGCGCGAGAAGATGTCGCTCTCGGGTTCGGGTTCCGTCGGAAGATTTCTCCCGCCGAGGGGATCTGTATCGAAGAGACCCCTCTCTCTCGCCTTTTCGGTGCGGGAGACGGGCTGTTCGAAAGGTTCGGTGGGTTCCTTTCCGAATGCAGGCGGCGTATAGGGCTCTGGCTGCGCAGGCGGCGAATAGGGCTGCGCGGGTTGCGCGGGCGGCGTGAAAGGCACGTCGTTTTTATAAAAATCCTGCTTCGGGACACCGGAAACGGGCACGCGGTAGGAAGGTTTTTGGGGATAATTGTCGTCGTTCAAGGGATAGGAATAGCCGCCGTCGAGATCGGCAGGCTTGTCCCCGGTGACGCGGCGCGGCATAGACGGACGTGTATTCTGCGCGTCAGAAGAGTAATTTTCGGAATAACTCCCCTCGTTCACGGGCAGTACATTGGAACGGCGGGGCTGTGAATTGAAACGGGAGTCCTCGCTGTAGATGAGATTTTCTCTGTAGTTTTTGGCGGGATCGTCGGAGAACAGGATCGCCCTGCCGCGGGCCTGTGCATCGCTTCTCGGCGCGCCGTAGGGATATCCGCTACGCATCGAAGGGGCGGGAGAAGGCGTAGGCGGGGCGGGCGACGCGGGTTCGGCGTCACCGTAGCGGTTATCGTTCTCTCGGCCCGCCGCGGGAGAATAATTGCGCGCAGGGGCGGGGATCTCGTCGAACGTCACGGGCGCCTTGGCTCCCGCTTTCTCTTCGTCCGCGCCGCGCTTTTTCTTCGCTCCCGGCAGAAGATGGGCGCGAAGCGGCGTTCCCGTCAGCGTAAACCAAAGTGCAGCGACAAGAAGAAGCGCAAACACAACGTAAGCGCCCGCCGCTTGAAAGAGAAAACGCACGGGATAGGAAATAAGACCGAGCAACACGCCGCCGCCCGTCCCCTCCGCCGCGCTTTCACCCGCAGCGCGAAAACAGCCCAAGAGATAGCTGCCGAAGCTGTTTGCATATGAGGTGGCGGGATCGATGAAGAAACGTTCCGCCGTCGCCGTATGGACGATGAGAAAGACCGACGTCACCAAAAGAACGCTTCTGAGTACCCAACCCTTGGGCAAAAAATTCTTTCCGCCGATCATAAAGATTGACAAATAAATGAGCGCAAGGAATAAAAAGTATACATAATAGCCCGCAAATCCCAAAAAGAATGCGGTGATGGCCATACCGATATCGCCGAAAAGCAGAGGCCCCGTGGCCACAATAAGAAGCAACATGGCGGAAAACAGCAGGAACGTCATTCCCACAGTTTCGCGCGTTGCGATCTTCGGCGTATTTTTATCTTTTTTGTCCTCGCTTCCGCGACCGACTCCGTTCACATTGCCTCCCATCCTCTTCCACATTCCCTTGTGGAGAGAGTGCATATAATGTCAAAATACAGTATATCATTCTTTCTGAAATTTTTCAACGATATTGGCAAACTTTTTTGGCGGAATTTGAATTTCGCGGAAATTTTATCCGCTTTTCACGCCGCACGCCCCATGAAAGGCTTCGTCCCATAACCGCGAAAGAGACTATGCGGCAAAAAAATAAGCCCTCCCGAGCGGGAGGGCTGAAATTTACGGAGTTTATTTGTCTTCGGCGGGCGCACGTTGCAAAAGCGTTGCGTAGATCTTGATCTCTTCGTCGCGGATAAGAGCCTCGCGATCGTCCGTGGGGATTTCTGCCTTGTATGCGGGTTCTTCGTTGCGCGTGAGACCGTATTTTTCCGCGATCTGCCCCAAAAGTTTTTTCGCCCTTCTGCACTTCATCCCGGAAGTGAAGCGAAGCATTGCGGGGGTCTGTTCGAAACGCGCTTTATCGGAGATATCTTCGATCTTCATCGCCTCGTAGTCCACTTCGTCTTTACCGAGCGCATACGCGACACACAGCTTCTTGCCCTTGAAGAACAGAATACCGATCCTGTCGCGGCCGATGCCGATGCGCTGGTGACGGCGGCTCTCGCGGACTTTGATCTTCTTGTAGCGGGCGGCCTCTTCCACAAAGTCGGCATAAAATTCCTTTGTCTCGTCGTCGGTAAGGGCGAGCCTTGCCTTGAACGAATAGGAGAACGTGACCCTGTACAGTCTTTCGTCGTACAGCGGATTGAGACAGCCGACCATGAGGCGCATGGCGGACGTCATTTCTCTTGCATACATCGTTCTGCCGCGGGGGTCGAACGACTCGTCGTCGCCCGCGCCTGCGGTCGCCGCAGCCACCGCGATGACGGTACCGCCCTTTGCGCCGTCGGCCTCGTCGGCCTCATCGTCCTCTGCGGCGTCGTCTGTCTCCTCGGGCTCTTCCTCCTGTTCTTCCTCTTGGGGAACCTCTTCGGGCTGTTCCTCGGGCTCTTCCTGAGGCTCTTGGGGGATCTCCTCCGCAGGCTGCTCCTCGGGCTGTGCCTGAGTTTCTTCCGCGGGAGTTTCTGCGGGCGCTGCGGCCTGCGCATTTTCGGCCGCCTCGAGCGCTTCACGTTTATTTTTCTTGTGCTGGCCTACGGTCATGATCACAATGCTTGCCACGAGAACGCCGATCACGATCCCGCCGAGCACCAAAAACGTTACGAACATTGGTTTCCTCCGTAAATATAAATGTCATCGTTTACAGTATACAACACATTTTTCGATTTTGCAAGAGGATAGAGTAAAATAATTTTGTTTTTTTCACAAAAATCATGCAAAAACGTTCATTTATGCGCTCACAATGTCGATATATTCGTCAAAAGTCACGTTCTTGTCGAACACTTTTGTGTTGTCGATCGCGATGATGCGGTTGCAGACGGTATTCATGAGTTCCTGATCGTGAGACGTGAGAAGAAGACAGCCTTTAAAAGCCGTGAGTCCGTTGTTGAGAGATGTGATGCTCTCGAGGTCGAGATGGTTGGTCGGTTCGTCTAAAATGAGGAAATTCCCTCCCTCGAGCATCATTTTTGCGAGCATACAACGCACTTTTTCGCCGCCCGAGAGCACTTTTGCCTGTTTCAGCGCCTCTTCGCCCGAGAAGAGCATTCTCCCCAGCCAGCCGCGCAGATATTCTTCGTAGTGATCCTTTGAAAATTGCGAGATCCACTGCACAAGCGTGAGGTCGCATCCGTCAAAAAACTCGCTGTTATCGAGGGGATAATAGGAAGCGGAGATCGTCTTCCCCCACTTCACCGTGCCGCTGTCGGGCTCCGCTTTCCCCATGAGGACGTCGTAGAGCATGGTGACGGACGTCGATTTATCGCACAAGATACCGATCTTGTCTCCCCGCTGGACGGTAAAGGTAAGATTCTCGAAATATCCTTTTTTGGTAAGATTTTCCACAGCGAGAATATCGTTGCCGATCTCGCGCTCGTATTTGAAATCGATGAACGGATATTTGCGGAGCGAGGGTTTGAAATCGGAAATGGTGAGTTTTTCGAGCTCCTTTTTGCGCGAAGTCGCCTGTCGGGACTTCGAGGCGTTCGCGGCAAAGCGGGCGATGAAATCTCTGAGTTCTGCGGCGCGCTGTTCGGCTTTTTTGTTTTGGTCTCTCTGCTGCCGTGCCATGAGCTGGGACGTCTGGTACCAGAAATCGTAGTTTCCGAGATACAGATCGATCTTGCCGAAGTCTACGTCGCAGATGTGCGTGCAGACTTTGTTTAAAAAGTGTCTGTTGTGGGAGACGATGATAATGGTATTTTCGAAGTCGAGAAGATAATTCTCGAGCCAGCGGGTCGTTTTGAGATCGAGATTGTTTGTGGGCTCGTCGAGAAGAAGCACGTCGGGGTCGCCGAAAAGCGCTTGCGCGAGCAGAACTTTGACCTTTTTCTTCGCGTCGAGCTCCCCCATCTTCAGGCCGTGCAATTCGGCGGGAATGTCGAGCTCGTTCAAAAGCGTTTCGGCTTCGCTCTCCGCTTCCCAACCGCCGAGTTCCGCAAATTCGCTCTCGAGCTCCGCCGCCCGTTCCCCGTCTTCGTCGGTAAAATCGGCATGGGTGTAGAGCTCATCTTTTTCGTCCATGATCTCGACCAGTCTCTTATGGCCGAGCATGACGGTGCGGAGAACGGTCTCGCCGTCGTACTTGTTCTGGTTTTGGGCGAGGACGGACATGCGCTCGTTTTTATCGAGAATGACTTCGCCCTTGTTGGGCTCGATCTCGCCCGAGAGAACTTTTAAAAATGTGGATTTTCCCGCGCCGTTCGCGCCGATGATGCCGTAACAATTCCCCTTTGTGAACTTTAAGTTGACATCCTCGAAAAGTTTTTTGCTTCCGTATTGCAGACTGACGCCGTTGACCTGTAACATATTGCTCCTTTATTTTCGCGCGATTTCTTTGCTACGCAATTAAATACGCGCGAGCGAAATTGCTTTATTCATCGATCACCATGTTTCGTAAAACACTTTGACCGACATCAAGGTTCCCGTAGGATACCAAACAGAGTGCGCTCAGGCAGGGAGGCCCCGCCGCGCGCCGTGATCGGGGAACGGCACCCTTTGACTTCGGAATTATACCATATTTTCCCGCTTTTATCAAACGAAAAAGGGCTGTGCGAAGAAATTTCCGCAAAACACTTGCGCTTTTCCGCTTCCTATGATATAATCACTGTTGCCTGAACGGAAAGAGGGTTCTGACCGCAAAGGAGGAAGTTTCATTGAGAAGCCGCGCCGCTTTTTTGGGCGTATTTCCTCCTGCCGCTCGGGCGGGAGGTTTTTTTATGGAAGAAAAGCGCATCGCCGTGCTCTCCGTCATCGTTGAGAAAAGGGAGCAGGCGGAAGTCCTCAACCGTTACCTCTCCGAGTACGGGGAATACATCATCGGCAGAATGGGGATACCATATCGGGAAAAGAAAGTATCCGTTTTGAGCGTGGTGCTCGACGCCCCCTCTTCAGCCGTCAACGCCCTGACGGGAAAGATCGGCCAGCTGGAAGGCGTTACGGCGAAAACTTTATTTAGCAAATTTTGAATTTGCTGCCGTAGGTGCGGCGTCATGCTGAGACGAAGAGTTGTACAAGTCTACGGATGTTTACCCGAAGCATCTCGCCGCATGGTGTACGGTCGCCCCGCGAGATTCTTCGGGTTAGATTACCTGACTTCGTTCTTTCTCTCGTTCTCAGAATGACGCGGGGCGGGCGGGTTTACACTCTTGTAATACTGCCCCCACCGCAAGTTTTCATTTTGAATTTTTTTAATTTTTCATAAGGAGTGATACGATTATGAACAAACTTTTCAAAGGCATTGTATGCGCCGCAATGTGCGGCGCGGCGGTTGTCGGCACGTTCGGCCTTGCGGCATGCGGCGGCAACGACGACGGCAACGGCCATGACGAACGCACGACCCTCTCGGTCTATGCGCCGGACGGCGCCCCCGCGCTCGCGCTCGCCAATCTCATCGAGGGTGAAAAGACCCCGAGCGGCCAGTATATCTTCGATACGCACATCGTCGACGCAAACACGATCGCGACATACGTTACGGGGAACGATCCCAAGGCGGACTTCTGCATTCTGCCTTCGAACGCGGCGGGAAAACTTCTCGGCACAGGTACGACCTATCAGATGCTCGGCACCGTCACCAACGGAAATCTGTACTTCTTGACGGACACGAACAAAGATCTGCCCGCGCTCACAAAGGAAAACCTCTCCTCCGCCCTGCTCGGCAAGACGCTCGGCGTCATTCAATATGAGAACGTCCCCGGGCTTACGCTCAGAGTTGTGCTCGGCGAATACGATATTCCCTATCAACTCGCGGAAAACAACGACAACCCCGCCGCCGATAAAGTCAATCTGCGGTCGCTGACGCCAGAACAGGTCGTCCCCGCAACGGGCTGCGACTACTATCTCTGCCCCGAACCCGCCCGTACGAGCAAGATCGGCGCGACCCAAAGCACCCCCAATCCCCTCCGTGCGGCGGGTTCGCTTCAGGCGCTCTACGGCGACGGTAGCGGCTTCCCGCAGGCGGTCCTCGTGGCGAAAAAATCCGTCCTCGCAGACAAAGCCGCCGCAGACAAGGTGATGACGTATCTGCAAGGCAGCGAAAACTATCTCAAGACCGCAGACGCGCACACCCTCTCCGAACTGCTCGCTTCAAAGCGCACCGAGGGCATGGACGCGGCGTTCAAGGAGGCGCAACTCAATGCGACCGTACTCGAAAATTGTTCCGTTAAATTTACAAAATCAGTCGATTGTAAGACAGCCGTGATCGACTTTTTGACCAAATATAAAGCGGTGAGCGATACAGCGACCAACATCCCCGCAGACGCTTTCTTCTACATCGGTTAACATTGAAACGCGAAAAACTTATCAACTGCATCTTTTCCGTGATGGCGTTGCTTGCGCTATGGCTCGCCTGGCTGATCGCAAGCCTTGCCGTAGGAAACGGCCTCGTCGTGCCCTCTTTTACGGACACCGCCAAAGAGATCGGGCGGCTTTTTACGGAAGCCGCCTTTTGGCGTGCCTTCGGGGGGACGCTTTGGCGAAGTCTCGAGGCCTTTCTCCTCTCCTTTGCGCTCGGCACGGGACTCGCCCTCCTTGCGGCGCTCTCAAGGCCTGTCAGGGCATTCTTCTCCCCCATCGTATCCGTTTTGAGAACGGTCCCTACCATGGCTGTCGTGCTCATTCTGCTCCTTTGGACCTCGCCCAAAGTCGCGCCCGTCATCATCGCAGTGCTCGTGCTCTTCCCTGTCTTTTATGCCTCTGTGCTCTCATCCCTCGACGAAGTAAAGAAAGAATACGGCGACCTTGCGTCCTCGTTCCGCGTCTCCGGGGTGAGGCAGGCGTTTTTGATGTATCTTCCCCTTGCGGCGCCGCCCGTCCTTGCGCAGCTCGGGGCGACCTTTTCGCTCGGGCTCAAGATCGCAGTTTCGGGCGAGGTGCTCTCGTCGACTGCGAAGAGCCTCGGCAGCATGATGCAACAAGCGCAAGGGTTTCTCGAAACGCCCCGTCTGATCGCTCTCACGCTGTTGACGGTCGCCGTCGGCTTTGCGTTTGAGGGGATTTTCGCCCTTGGAAATTATCTTTACGGGAGAAAAAGACGATGAAACTTGTTCACATCTCCAAAAATTACGGCGAAACGGCCGCCCTGAAAGATATTTCCCTTACGATCGGCGCGGGAGAGATCACAGCGGTGCTCGGCGAGAGCGGCGCGGGAAAGACGACGCTTTTAAATGTAATCGCGAGAAACGTCTCCTATACGGGAACCGTAGAGGGCGCGGGGCGGGTGAGTTATCTCTTTCAGAGCCCCAAGCTTCTGCCAAACCTCACGGTGGAGAAAAACCTGAAATTCGTCCTCGATAAAAACGATTGGGGGAAAATTCCGCTTATGCTCGAAAAAGTAGGGCTCGCGGGCAAGGAAAGCGTTCTCCCCCATCGTCTCTCGGGGGGCGAACGGCAGAGGGTCGCCATCGCGCGGGCTTTTTTGTTTCCCCACGACGTCCTTCTCATGGACGAACCCTTCTCCTCCCTCGATCTCTCGCTGAAAAAGTCTCTTCTCTCCCTCACGGGTGAACTCTGGCGGGAAAACAAGGAGACGGTGGTATTCGTTACCCACGACGTGCACGAGGCGGTCCTCCTTGCGCACAGGGCGGTTTTATTGCACAAGGGCGCGTTTATCGCCGATATCCCGTTCGCGGGAGAGCCCGTGAGGGACTTTTTCTCCCGTCCTCCCGAAGAAGAAACGCTCGTCCGCGCACTTATGCGGGAATGACGCGGACAGCCCTCACATACAATAGTGTGTGAGAAAATACCGCTTTCGGAAGAGCAAAATAAAAAGGCGGGTGATCCTCTTGGCGATCCTCGCCTTTTTGATTTTGCTCGTCGTGCTCGTCCACGTCAATCTGACGGGCGTTTTAAAATCTATCGCAGAGGCAAACATGCGCTCGATCACAACAGTCGCCGTCAACGACGCCATTTACTATACTCTCTCCGACGGGATCCGCTACGAGGAGCTCGTGACGGTGGAACGAAGCGAGGACGGGACGATCCGATCCATTACTTCCAATTCCTTTCAAATCAACCGCATCGCCCGCGATACGGCGTATATGTCGCAACAAAATTTACAGACGATGAGCGAGGGGGGCATAGAAGTCCCCCTCGGCGCTTTTCTCGGAATAGAGGCATGGGCGGGCTTCGGGCCTAAAATCAACATCAAGATCATCCCCATTTCAAATGTCTCGTGCAGTTTCTCATCCAAATTCGAGGCACAAGGAATCAACCAGACCAAACATTCCATCTATCTCGACGTTGTGGCGGACATTTCCATCGTTATGCCCTCGGGGACGAGCAATTTTGCCTCGCTGACAGAAGTGCTCATCTGTGAAAGCGTGATCGTCGGCACCGTTCCCGACGTCTATTTGCAGGGGAATTTATTCGGAAACGGCTACACGTTGGCGCCGTAGCGGCAAGACTTATAGCAGAAAGCGGACTTCCCTTCCGATTTTTATTTTATGCTTGCATGCCTCCCGATTTTATGCTATAATCGGGGTATGGTGCCGAACGTGCATTTTTTGGGTCTGGATCTTTATGATTGGGCGATTCTTTGCGGCATTGTCGCCGCAATGATTCTTTTTCGCGCCCTCTACAAACGGATGGGGCTAACCTATCCCGTTTTCGTCCTCTCCCTTACCGTCTCCGTGTTTGCGATCGTCGGGGGATATTGCTCGGCGGCGCTGTTTCAGAGTTTTTATGTCTTTCTTGAGAGCGGAACGTTTGCCTGGGGGGTCGGGACGACCTTTTACGGAGGGCTCATCGGCGCTTCGCTCATTTTCCTTGCGCTCTATTTCGGCGCGGGGCATTTTTTCTGTAAAGGCGCGCACATCCGTCAATTCAACCGCATGCTCGCCCTCGTGGCGCCGTGCATCGCTCTTGCGCATGCGTTCGGGCGTATCGGGTGTCTTCTCGGCGGCTGTTGTTACGGTGCAGAGACGGAAAGTTTTTTCGGACTCCCTATGCTGATAAACGGACAATGGCAAAAGCGGATTCCCCTGCAACTGTTTGAAAGCATCTTCCTCTTTTTGCTGTGTGGCGCACTTGTATTCCTTCTCCTCAAAAGGAGAGGGACTTACAATGCGAGCGTCTATCTCATTGCTTACGGCGTGTGGCGGTTTACCGTCGAGTTTTTCCGTGCCGACGACAGGGGCGCCTCGGGCATTTCCTTTCTCACGCCCTCCCAGCTCACGGCGATCGTGCTCGTTGCGCTCGGTATCGGATACATTTTTTTGTACCGCTTTGTCCTGAAAAAATATTTGTGCGGAGAGAACGGGAATGAACCGGCGTGAGATTCTTCTCCTCATCCTCTTTATTCCCTGCGCCGCGCTCATTGTTCTGTTCGGCTTTGACATCCTGCCCATAGGCGACGCAGCGATGAAAAAACTTCTGCAAGATGCCGTCCCCCGCCTTGCGGCGGGACTTTATTTGCTTCTTGTTATGCTCCTGAAAGGCTTCGGTGCGCCTTTTACGGCAAAATTCAACCCCTTGCATCTCCTTTGGTCTCTGCCCTGTTTTGCGGTTGCGCTCGTCAACTTCCCCTTTTCCGCCCTCATCAGCGGAAAGGCGGTCATCGGAAGGCCCGATCTTCTGTGGCTCTTTCTCTTCAAGTGTCTCGGCGCCGCACTCCTCGAAGAGGCCTTTTTCCGCGCCCTGCTCGTTCCCCTTTTAAGGGGCGAAAAGAGACGGGATCTCCTGGCCGTACTTCTCTCCGCCGCCCTGTTCGGCGCGACGCACCTCTTCAATCTCTTTTCGGGAAACGTCGGCGCGGTGCTGCTACAGGTGGGATATACGTTTTTACTCGGCTGTATGTTTGCTGTCATGCTGCTCTATACGGGGAACGCATGGCTGTGCGTGACCGTTCATTTTTTGTTCAACTTCGGCGGGACGATCGTCACCGACCTTGGAAGCGGCGTCTTTCAGGATGAAATTTTTTGGATTTTGACGGCGTGCGTCGGATCGCTCTGCGGCGTGTATATCGTCCTGACCTTTCTGTTTATGCGCAAACAAAAAAAGCCTAAAGAGGACGGGAAGTAACATGAATATTTTTAGAAAAATTTGGTGCAGGACTGTGCAGACGGTCTTTCGTCTCGCGATCCCGCTGATGCCCTATCGCATTCCCCGAAAACTGCATGACTGCGGGGAAGCGGCTGCGCTCATCGCCGAAAGCGGAAAGAAAAGAGTTCTTATCGTAACAGACGCGGGAGTCGCGGCCCACGGGCTTACGGATCCCATCGTCGTCGCCCTTTCCGCCGCGGGGATCCCGTTTGAAATTTTCGACCGCACTCCCGTCAATCCCACGGTCTGTGCTGTTGAAGAGGCGCTTGCACTCTATCGGGAAAAGGCGTGCGACTGTTTGCTGGCGGTCGGCGGCGGTTCTCCCATGGATTGCGCAAAAGGGGTGTGCGCAAGGCTCATAAAGCCCAAAAAATCTCTTCTTCAAATGAGAGGCGTGCTCAAAGTAAGGGGAAAAGGCCCCCTCTTCATCGCTGTCCCGACAACGGCGGGAACGGGCAGTGAGACGACGATCGCCGCGGTCGTCACGGACGAAAAGACGCACTATAAGTTTACCGTCATGTCCTTTTGCCTTGCGCCGCAATATGCTCTTCTCGACCCGCGTATGACGGCGACTCTTCCTCCCGCGCAGACGGCTGAGACGGGCATGGACGCCCTGACTCACGCCGTAGAAGCATACATCGGCAGATCGACGACCCGTCTGACGCGCCGATGCGCTGTGAACGCCGTACGGCTCATTCGGGAAAATCTTCCGAAAGCCTACAAGAACGGCGGCGATCTGACGGCCCGCAGCAACATGCAGACCGCCGCTTTCGACGCGGGGCTAGCGTTCACCATATCGTATGTCGGCTACGTCCATGCGATCGCGCACTCGCTGGGAGGCGCCTATAACTATCCCCACGGCAGAACAAATGCGACGCTTCTTCCCTGCGTGCTCAAATTTTACGGAAAGTCGTGCCAAAGGCGTCTTGCAAAGCTCGCACGGTGCAGCGGCGTGAGCGATAAAAAGGAGAACGGAGCGGCTTGCAATGAATTTATCGCCTGGATCGAGACGCTGAACAAGGAGATGAACATCCCCTCTTCTCTTGTGGTCGAAGCGCGGGATATCCCCCTTCTTGCCGCCAATGCGGACAGGGAAGCAAACCCCCTCTATCCCGTTCCGAAGCTCATGGACGCCGAAGAACTCGGTGAAATTTACCGCGCGATCGGAGACACGACGGCGCCGATCGAAACACATCTGCAATACAACGGAAAATTCAACTAACATTCTAAGAAATACAACCGTTGGTTGAATCAAAAATCTTTTCTCTTGCGCTTTTTTATGATATAATGATTGCGTCAAGAGGTAAAAAATGATTGAATTGGGAAAGAAGATCGCCTTTCACCGAAAGCGGCTCGACCTTACGCAGACGGAGCTCGGCGAAAAACTGAACGTTACGGCGCAAGCCGTTTCCAAATGGGAAAACGGAATTTCCGACCCTGACCTCGGAACGCTTCACCGCCTGAGCAAAATATTCGGCGTGAGCACCGACGAGCTCATTGCCGACGATGAGGCCGAGCGGGAGACGGCTACCGCCGCAGAGGAACAGCTTTCGGCTACCGAAGAGACGCGTGAAACGGAATCTGCGGAAGAAGCCGCGCCCGTCGTTGTGCCCGTCGTGCCAATATCGCCACAGACCTCCGCCCCCGCGCAGGAACCCGCGCCACGCGTCATTGTGGGCTACTGCAACGACTGCAAAAAGCCCATCTATCAGGGCGATAAATATGATGTACCGTACACGCGCGGCTTGCAGTCCGTTGTCTGCGAGCAGTGTATGCGGAAACGGAAAGAGAGCAGACAAAACGCAGAGCTTGCCGCCGAACAGCGCGCGTTCAAACGCAGTATGATCTGGGGGGGCCTGACTGCAGCGCTCATCATTGCGATCACCCTCACCGTCACATTCTGCCTTTCGGATTATACGATGCTGTGGGGGCTCCTCATTGCCGTGGGCGCCTTTACGTTTGTGGCGCAATGCTTTTGGGGTGAATGGCTGTTTGAATTCATGTGCTTTTTCTTCCGCTCGTTCCGCATGCCGGGCGTCATCTTCACCCTCGATATCGACGGCATCGTCTGGGCGATCACCGTCAAATTTTTGTTGGGATGTCTGAGCGCTCTGCTATCGGGGATCCTCGCCCTGTTCGGGGTTCTTTTGTCCCTCTTTTTGAGCCTCTTTACTTTCCCCTTTGCCATCGCGGCCGAACGACATAAAATCATGAAACTCAAAAACAATATTACATGAGGAGTAAAAGATGAAAAAAATTTTTGCACTGTTATGCGCATGCCTGCTTATATTCTCCCTTGCGGCGTGCAACGACAACCCTTCGCCGTCCCCTTCCGGCCAGACGCCCTCCAATGACGCCTCCGACGACAACAACAAGGACGATAAAGACAAAAACGACAACGATTCGGACGGCAATGATCCGGAAAAGAATAACCCGAACAAGAATGACTCCGACGAAAATGATCCCGACAAGGATAACGAAGAAGACAAGAATTTGGCGGGGAAAGCTCTCGCCATTGTCCAAACTTTCTTTTTGAACAGGTTGGACGTGTGGCATTTTCTGCCCGAGGCATTGTCCGCCGAGAAGATGGCCGTAACATCTCCCGCAGTTGATTTCAACACATCGTTCGTCTCTGCTTCCGCCATCGAAAATAAAGCGATCGGCAAGCAGATGAACGTTGTCTACGACGTTTTACAGCGCACGGAGAGCATTGCAAGCGTCGTCGATACGGTTGTCGACTCTGAGAATACGATCGTCGACCTCTATCAAACTTTCATCAACGACCATCCAGATAACTACGCAAGTTATACCAAGGAGACCGATCACTTCGATTTCCGCATCGAAGTCACAAACGATACCAATGTGTTGCTTGTCCGTCTGACGACTGCGGCTATTGAAATCAATTACAATATCGCGGCCAAGGAGACCACGGTGCGCGTACAGCTTACCGACGGCAACGTGCTCAAATATGAGAAAGACGAGACGCATTTCAAGGCGGCGCTGAGCATTCTGAACGTCGCAAAGTGGCAAGTTGAATTTACGGAGAACGAAGACGGATCGGCAGACGGCACGATCTATGAGTTTTACGGCACGGCGGCGCACAACATCAAGACGGTCGCCTGTATACATACGGATGAAACGATGACTTATGTGATCGCGGACAAGCGGGAGACGGACGATCTGAAAATCGAGGGCTATCTCGAAGCGTATAGTTCTGTAACGGGTGAATTTTTGGGCGCAGAGGTCAAAGAAAACGCAAAATTGTTCGACTATGACACGCTGTGGCTTCCCCTTTCCGATGTACAAGGTATAAACTCCGTGAAAAAACTGGACGAAACAAACAAACTCAATGCCGATACGGTCTTTATCAACGGCAAGAGCGGACCGATCGAAACAAAAATCGTCGGGCTCACAAACCCTTCGCGCCGCTATGATATCGAGTTTAAAGAAGTTTGGTATTTCATGCGGAATGAAGAGGGAAAATACGTCAAGGAAAAGTACGAGATCCCCATGCTCTTCGTGCAGACGGAAAATTACGACACTCTGGAAGACGATTTTAAAGAAAAGAACAACGTGACGATCGCCGTCCGCAACGGCGAGATCCACGCCGCGATCGAAGAAGCGTATCTGCAGGAAGCGTCCGGCTACGCCACGCTCAAAGAAAAGGTGGAAGTCAGTGAGCTCGATACATATATCGGCTCAAAGAACAGCTTTTTTAACTAATCCAAAGAATAACGGGGCGCCCCTCGGCTTTGCCGAGGGGCGCCCCGTTCAATATGATGCTATCGGTTTTATTGTTCCGCGTTCGGACCGTCTTTTTTTCCTTTCTTTCTCGCAACCATCACGAGCGTAAATGAAATCGCCGCGCCGACAAGAAGCAGAGCGACCGCGGCGACGATATACCAAGGGTTTGAGAGCAGGGCTGTGCCTGTGTCGCGCACGACAGAGGCGTAGACGGCGGGAATACTGCCCACGATAAAGCCGATGATCGCAAAATATGTCCCGCGCGGGAACTTCCTGAGGAGATATTTCATGAGCACGGACACGCCGAAGAAGCCGCCGACGACCCCAATCCCCGCGCACAGGAACACGAGAAGACTCACACCGACATCCTGCCCGACGAGAAGATGCTCCGTGAGAAGCTGTACGAGAGGCGTGTAGTAGCCGAAAATCAGAAGCAGCATGGAACCCGAGATCCCGGGAACGACGAGGGCGCACGCCCCCACGGCGCCGATGAGAATGAGAAGAAGGTAGCCGCCGAAGTTCAACCCGAGAAGAAAGCCTTCAGGCTGGCTGGCGGTCGGCAGAAAGCAGAGAGACGCCGCAACCGCAAGCGGGATGAGGCAAGCGACGATGTGCGTCCATTTCGGCTTTCCCTTGACCTTTTGCGTCACAGAAGGCAGCCCCCCGAGCGCAAGCCCGACAAAGAGCGAGACAGTGGGAATGGGGAAATGTCCGAGCCCCCACTGTATGGGCAGAATGAGCGCGGCAACGCCCAAAATCAGCCCGATCAGAATGGGAAAAAGAAACGCGACGCTCGTTTTGAAGTGCTTGAAGAGATCGGCGACGGAACCGACGAGTTTTTCGTAGACGCCGAGGATCGCCGCCACCGAGCCGCCCGAAAATCCGGGGATAATAAAGGCGACGCCGATCGCCGCGCCCCGCACGATGTTCAGCAAAAATTCCAAGAGTTTATTCTGTTTGTCATGTCCGTTTTCGGGCCCCTTTTCGGGCGCCTTTCCGATCTCACAGCCTTTGGTTTTGACGGGCTCCCCGTCCGATGCGGATACGGGATCCGAAAGCGTGTCATCTTGTTCCATAGTTTTAAGTATATCATAGGAAAAGTGAAAATACAACTTATTTTGCAGAAAAATCGTGCTTCGCCTGCCGACCGCCGCCTTTTTCGGCTTGAAGACAGAGAATAAAGAAATCGGCATAAAAACAGTTGATTTTTTTGCTATGATGATGTAAAATAAAACATGTATTTCCGTTGTCGGAAATTGTGATTTGATATGCTTCCTTAGTTAAATGGATATAACAGCCCCCTCCTAAACGTGAGAGCTATCCACCAAAACGGGAAGAAATGGGCAAAAAATGCCTTAAAATCGGCAAAAACGAGCCGTTTTTGGGGTCGCAAATAAAATTGGTATAAAAATTGGTATAAAATTTTTTCAGCCGCTTTTCCGACAACTTCATATCATACTTCCGTAGTTAAAGGGATATAACAAAATCCTCCTAAGATTTAGTTTCGGGTTCGAGTCCCGGCGGGAGTACCACGAAAAACCGCAAGATATTGCGGTTTTTCGCTTATCTAACCACAATATGTTGTGTTTTCAATTTTTCAAAATTGGTATAAATTTCCCGCTTTTGATTTATACCAGAAATTTGGGGGCGGCAAGCAAACAGCCCGCCGAAGTCCGACGGGCTGTCCGTTTGATTACAGGATCTTGTTCAGCGCGGAGAGAGCTTTCTCCTGCGTGTCGGGGATAAAGTGGCTGTAAACTTTCAGCGTGATGGTGCTATCGCTGTGTCCCATGTATTTGCTTACCGTCTGGATGGGAACACTCTGCGAGAGAAGCAAGCTGCAATAGGTATGCCGAAGTCCGTGACAAGTGACGGCTTTCATGCTCCATTCTCTCTCGAAGTTCCGAAGCCACACGCCGAGTCGTTGCGGGGAGAGCGGTTCGCGGTAGAGATTGGATGCGAGATAGTATTCATCAAGGTGTTCGTCGAACGACCTGTCCGCCTCTCTGAACCATGCCATGTACTCTTTCAAGTCCTCGATCAGCGCGTCTGTCAAGGGAATTTCCCGTGCCGACGTCTGCGTCTTGGGAGCTTTCTCATACACGCCCATGCTCTTGTTGTAGAGCCTGTTCCGACGGATATGAACGACCTTTTTCTCGAAGTCGATATCCGACCAACGCAAGCCGCACATTTCGGCGTTACGGACGCCCGTCAAAAGCATGAATTTGAGCGGCACTCTCCGATTGATCTGCTCGGCGGGCAGCCCGTCGAGCTTTTCGATGAACGCCCGTGCTTCCCTTATGGTAAACACTTCCTTTTCAGACACGGGGCGAAGGGTCGCGTTACTGCTCCCCGCGCCGACCTTCGTTGCGCAAACGGGGTTTTTCACGATCCACTCATAGCGGATTGCTTCATTGAACAGCGTTCGCAAGATGCGCCTGTATCCCTTCACGGTTTCCACCGAATAGGGTCTGTACTCCGTGACAAGCTCAAAGTATTCCCCGAAGTCCAGCCCGTATTTTTCGCAAATATGCTCGGCGGATTGCTTGTCGATATTCGCGTCCAGCTTCTTCATGCGGTGCGAGGAACAGCGCGATAAGATATGCTCCCGCGCCAGCTCGCGGAAATTCACCTGTTTCGGCAAGTCCTTTTTGAGTTTGGCGACCTCCGGCCCGCGAACGCCGTGTTCCTGAAAGCTGTTTAAGAACTTCTGAACGTCGCGGACGGTGATCTCCGAGAGCGGTTTGTCTGCAAGCTCTTGTTCCACCAAAAACTCCGTAAACCGACGTTCTACTGCTTCGGCGTGCTCGTAATAATTGACGGACAAATCCATCTTCAAATGGGCTTTCCATTCGGTCATCAGTTCGGTGAACGTCAAAACCCTTTTCCGTTCTTCCTGTACGACGTCATGGGCCTCGCGGCTCGTCTTTATCACTTCTTCCTCAAAGTCGAGGGCGAAGCGTTCTACCTGTTTTCTGAACTTCGCTTCGGTCAAGCCGTCGGTGTTGTAGAGACGTTTCACAAACAGCTTGCTTTTCCCCGTGGAGTCCTTGCCGCTTACCTGTATCTTCGCCTGCAATTCTCCCTTTTTGCTCTGTGTGATTTTGAAATAAGCCATTTAATTCTCCTTCATGGCGATGTAGTCCATGAGGCTCTGAATATCGACCAAAACCTTATTGCCGGCGGTCAAATGCTTGATTTTGCCTTCTTTACACCACATACGAATGGTATGTACGGTGATAGCGGTTTCGGGATCTTCCTCACGAACCATATCAAACGCTTTTTTAATACTTCGCAGCATCTTCGTTCCCTCCTTTTCGGATAGATAAGCACCTTGTGTTGTGGATAACCGTTTGTCAATCGCACAATAACTTTCAAGTGCTTCCATAAGATAGCCACGAAAACTTGATTTTGGCGGGGTATTTTTCAGAAATTTTCTTTTTAAGGCGGAACACCTGCGAAAAACCGACCGAATACGGGCATGATTTTTCCTCTCTTTTCGTTTGTTTTGTCTTTCGACACTCCAAACGGGTGAGCGGGAAAAGGAAAGCGGATGTCAAACGATGCGGACCCCTCCGCCGAAAACTAAATAGTATAAAAAAGCCGACCCCCGTCGGCTAAAAGTCATTTTAAGGTTTGAGAGTTTGACAGGAGCGACTTTTTCTGCTACACCCCTGAACCGAAAGACAAAACAAATTGGAATAAGTTAATCTGCCCGTCCCAAAGTTATACAATATTATATATATTCCAAATACCCTAATTTTTTCAGGCGGTCCGCATGATAGTAAAATGTACTCCGCTTCAAGCCCAGCCTTTCCATAGCGTTTTGGATGGAGATCTCTCCTTCAAAATAAGACTGCATGACAGAAATAAATTCGGAAGAATAGACCGTTTGAGGCCGCCCGAATTGTACCCCGCGTCGTTGTGCTGCCGCAATCCCTTCGCGCTGACGCTCCTTGATTACGCTCAATCAGGATGCTACCGAGCTTACGGGCAACAAGCTGTTCGGTTCCGTTGCCCAGGATGCAAATGTCACCTATCAAGGAAATGTGACCGTGACGTGCGTACCCGCAGCGGGCATGGAAGAGGTTTTGGCCTTTACGCAGGAGAGCCACGAACCCGCCCCCACCGTTTCCGTCGGCTCGGCAGAGGGCCTTGCTTCCCTTACCCAATCCGTACAGAGCGGCAGAGATTATTCCGGCATGACGATCACTTTGACCGATGATATCGACCTCAGCGAATCCGCCCTCGAAGAGATCGGGGCGTTCAAGGGCACGATCGACGGCGGCGAAGAGGGCCACACCATCTCCGGGTTGGATCTCAAGTATTTCAGTAAGGTCGCTTCTCCCGTATCTTTGATGTCCGCGGAAGAAGCTCCCACGCTCAAAAATGTGACCCTCGAATTCACGAAGTTCACGGGTGTCGAAAATTGGAGAGATTATATAACGGCAGAGACCCTCGGTTCATTCATCGACACGGCAAAGATCAATCTTTGCAATTCGACGATTGCTTTGCAAGACGAGCAACTTCGCTATGAACTGAGATATGACGGAGAGGGCAGTTCCTTGGGAGATGCCGTCATCGGGTTAAAGGATGGAGATCCCGAAACCGGCGATGGATACGACATAGTTTGGAATGATACTCAGTTTAATTTGTATGACTCTCGTGTGTTCCAGAATGTTAAGTTTACGGGCAATTCTTATATCAATATTGTCAGCGGAGGTACGGAAGAGAGCCCTATCACCTTGACAATCGAGGGATGTTACGCAGATGTCCATCCTGCGAAGCTTTCAAATGCGGGAAGAGCCGCTTTCATTGTCTCGACAAACGAAAACGCTTATGTCAAGTATGATATCAGCAACAACTCGATTCTCAGTGCGCAGAGTACCGGGACTGACGCCGGTGATGGCGATTTCTACAGCGCCGCAATTTTCAGTTGGGCGAATGTGGCGAACGGCTCTCGGTTCCATAAAAATCATTTCGGAAATGCAACCGCGCCTCGCTATACTTTCATTGGTGTAAAACTCATGAATTTTGCGAAAGACGCTAAGGTGAACTTTACCGAAAATGAAGTATATGGAACTACCCAATACTTCACTCTTGACGCATTTGATCTTTATCAGAACAATTCGAGAGCGAACACATACAGTGCATTCTTCAAAGATAATAAAGTGTATTCCACAGGAGAAGGTAAAGCGTACTTCCTCTTTGTGGAAGCCAATGTCATGAATGCGGCGAATCCCGCGCACGGACGCGTATATGTTACGGAAACAAATACTCTGAACGGTCAGAAAGTTGTAAAAGATAGCTACGATCCTGACACATTTGAGCCGTCCCCCGTGGCACTGACAGAATTAAGTGACCCCTCCGAAAGACCCAATAAATTTGAAAATCTTGCGGAACGTAAGCAAGCGGCGGCAGAATTGGAAGGCATCTATCAGTACGATTTTGTCAGTTGGGAAGTTACGCTTAACGATAGCGATCAAATCGTATCCGGAACCTTTGTCCTCGGAGAAGATTTCAGCCGCGAACAGCTTCTCGAATTGGCAGCGCCGGATGCAGATCCGAACAACATTAAGGTCTATAACACCGAAACCGGACTGATTACGGTCGGTGACGGGAAATACGCGATCGATTCTGCCGAAGCCCTCGTCGCGCTTGGAAATTATATGCGCACACAAGAAGACACGCTTCCACTCGATGTCATTCTGACTGCGAATATCAATCTTGCCGATGTGGAGCTTCCCGAATGGGAAGATGGCGTAAAAGCCACGGGCACCATTGACGGAAACGGGCATATCGTCTATGGCGTAAAACCTTTCATGGATGGTGATTATACAAAGAAAGTAACTTATCGCACGATCTTTGGTCACATGGATAGCTCTTCTACGATCAAAAACGTCAATTTCCTTTTTGAATTTGATGCGGCATGGCAGAAGGACTTTGACAACGGCATTGGTGCGAGTGGTAATGGTGTAAAACCCAACTTCTTTAAGGAAGTCGGTACAATCGAAAATATTGTATTGGTTATGAAAAATCAAGATGGCACGAAAGGGTTGATATATAGCAGCTGCGGTGATAGCAATAAATTTGATATCGGTGGTATGGGCAGCGTGCCTCAGGACGTTTGGGATCGCGTTAAAGACGTCCTGTAATCTCTCCACCTCGTTACCCTCATGAGTAGCAAAGCTCCAAAACCTTGTTACCCGAATGAGTAACTGAACCCAAAAGCAGCCGAGGGCA
>CANQHG010000002.1 GCA_947623655.1 uncultured Clostridia bacterium
ACAAGGACGGAACAATTCGGATCTCATTAGAGGAAATCGAGCGTTCGGATTTGTTATCAAATGGTGTACCAAAAGAGAGACAGGCTTTATGCTTGTCTCTCTTTTGGTTTTCTTGTGTCGCTCGAACCCATCCGTTCGGGCGATACATAAATCACAAACTTTCCCTTAAAATCTTTACGATCTCATCGCGGGTGAGAACTTTATAACCGCCGTCCATGACGCGCACGGCGTCTGCGATTCCCTCGATCATCCCCTCGTTCGCACCCAGATCGGAGATATTCATTGTAAGTCCGAGTTCACGCATCCAACTCTCCAGAGCTTCAAGGCCTTTCCGTGCGATCTCCTCGTCGCTCCCGTCTTCTTTAACGCCCCAGACCTCAACGGCGAAGCGTTTGAACTTCTTGACGCCGTAAGGCAAAATATGTCTGTAATAGGGCAAAGAGACGGCTGCCAGGGTCATGCCGTGCGTTGCGTCGGTATACGCCCCGACTGCCTGCCCGAGCATATGCACTTCCCAATCGGTCGTCTTCCCCTTTTTGAGAAGGGTATTGAGCGCCCATGTGGCCGCCCACATGATGTTGGAACGCGCCTCGTAATCTCTCGGGTTTTTCAGCGCCTTGCGGGACGCGGAAACGACGGCTTTCATCAAGCCCTCGGCGAGATAGTCGGTCACATTGTCGTCCTCTCCCGAAAAATATTGTTCGCAGATATGATTAAAGATATCGTAGACGCCCGCAACCATCTGACGGACGGGAAGCGTATAGGTAAATTCGGGATTGAGAATGGAGAACTTCGGCATGATATCGCTGTCGAACACATGCCCGATCTTGAGTTTTTTTGCAGTATTTGTGATGACGGCTCCCCCGTTCATCTCGCTCCCCGTGCCCGCCATGGTCAAAACACAACCGACGGGGATCGTTTTGCAGGTCACGTCCTCAAAATCGACATAGTACTTCTGCCAGGGATCGCCGTCACAGTAAGCGGAAACGGAGACGGCCTTTGCGTAGTCGCACACAGAACCCCCGCCGACGGCAAGAAGAAGATCGACACAGTTCTCCCGGGCAAGTTTCGTGCCCTTGAGAACACGGTCGTAAGTGGGATTGGGCATCACCCCGCCATCCTCGATGACGTTCTTCCCGCATGCAAGCAAGATCTCCATGATCTCGTTGTAGATGCCGTTCTCCTTGATGGAGCCGCCGCCATAGATAAACTGTACGTTTTGGCCGTACTTCAGGAGCTCATCGCCCAAATTTTCGAGGGCGTCTTTGCCGAAATAGAGCTTGGTGGGATTATGATAAGTAAAATTTCCTAACATAAACTTTCTCCTTTCCGAATATTTTAGACGATTTTTTTGTGAATGTCAACAGTCCCGTAAAAAATTGTTTTTTTGCGAAAAACAGACGCGATATGCGTCTGTTTTTCAAGTTCAGTTTTGATCTTCGTCGCCGTCTTGCGTATCGTCAGCCTGCTCGGTCGATTCATCCTGCGCTTGCGGCTCTTCGGTCTCCGAAGTCTCGGGCGCATTTTCTGCAATTTCGGCGCTATGCGACTTCTTCTTTTTGAGGATCACGACGACGGTAACAACGGCCGCCGCGACGACGATAGCAATGCCGACGCCGACGATGGCCCAGATCCAACCGTTTCCATCCTCTTCCCTGTCTCCCGGCTGTTCGCCGTTGTTGTCTCCGCTTTCGGGAGGCGTTTCGGGGTGCGCCGCTTCGTATGCGGCAAGGAGCGCCGTGTACTTATCCTGAATGAGAAGATTTCTGTCGTCCATTTCGAGGTTGGCGATGTCATCGCGAAGCGCAAGAATGAGCGCGTTCATATCCTCGGTGTCGCTGTAGGTATCGGGCAAGGCGTCGATACGGGCCTGAATGTCGCGTATCGTCTTGCTCGCATACTCGACCTTGAGGCGGACGATGCGCTCTCTTGCCGCGGTGACGGCGGAAGCGAGCTTTGTCCATTCCTCGTTCGAAATGTTGTAGTTCTGAGGATTTTGTTTTACGCCGTTGAGCGCCACGACGGCCTTGGAAACAAGCGCCTCGTCGTTGAGCGTGACAGTTTCAAGCGCTTCCACGAGCCTTCCGTACCACAGGAAGTCTTTCATCGATTGTTCCATCGCGACGTAATCGCTGCGGGTTGCGTCTTCGACAGCACCGAAATAGACGTAATAAATCACACTGTCGTAGCCCGAAATGTCGCTGTTTTTGGGAAGAACCATGGAAATGGGTTCCCTCTTGCCGACAAGGGCGATAAAGTTGAAGTAGTGCATCTCCTCGTTATACATACCGTATTGGTTGTGGAGAATGTCGTACCCGGGGTCGGTCTCCTGCAGGGATACGGAGGAGGAATAGCTGCACTCGAGCTTAGGCGCTGTAACAGAGCGGAATTCTACGCTTCTGAGCGCGTTGTACCCATAGAACGCATACTCTCCGATGGTCTCGAGAGAATCGGGCAAAATCAGCGAAGAGATCCGCGTGTTCGCATTTCCCGCATAGCTGTCGATCCGCGTCGTACCCTCATCGACGGTCAACGACTGGATAACATACCCTGCGGGGACGGAAGTAAGTTGCTGTTTGCCATTGGGAAGAGCCGTATAGAGGATACCCTCCTCAAGTTTTGCATAATCGTTGATCGCGCCGTCTGTCTTCTTTTCACTGCCGAAAGTGAACGTCGCGACGGACGTGCAACCGTAGAACGCGCGCTCTCCGATCCATGTAAGAGACTCGGAGAAGTTAAATCCGCTGAGCGCCCTGTTGCCCTGGAAAGCTCCCTCGCCGATCGTTGCAAGCTTGGGCGCGTCGATAGACGTAAAGCCCGCGTTTTGGAACGCATAGTCGCCGAGCGTTTCGAGGACAGGCGCGGAGATCTCCCCGCTCAGAGACGAATCTGCAAATGCGCCCTCGCCCATCGTCTTGACTGCCGCAAAGGAGTTTTCGGTGATGAAAGGCGTTTGGGCATTGCCCGCCGTGCTGAATGCTCCCTCGCCGATCGTCTCCACTTTGCTCAGATCGATCGAAGCGAGCGCGGTGCAACCCGCGAAAGCGTAGTCACCAACTTTCGTGCAACCTTGAGGAAGGGTCACGGTCGTAAGCGCGTTGCAGTATGCAAAGGCGTTTGCGGGAACTTCGGTAAAGGTCGAAGGAATGGCAACAGACGTCAGGTTTCTGCAACCGTAGAAAGCCGCCGCTCCCATCGTTTTGAGTGTGTCGGGGATTTCGATCTGCGTAAATACAGGGCTGTATCTGGCCGAACTGCCGCTCATCAAATAGGTGTAATCCATGAACGCGCCGTATCCGATCGAAGTGAGCGAGGCGCCCAATGTCACCGTTGCGAGTTTGGCGCAGTTGGCGAAAGCCAAAGTGCCGATCGCGGTAATGTTACTGAGGTCTGCGACCGTAATGGAACGGCAACCGAAGAATGCTCTTTCTCCGATCTCGCCTGACGCCTTGCCGAGGTCGATCGTGGAAAGTTTGGTATCCTGCGAGAAAGCATATCTTCCAAGCTTCACGCCGCCCTCTGCGGGCATTGTTACGGTGAGAAGTTCTGCGCAATTAGCAAATGCCTCCGCGCCGATCGCGGCGTCCTTGCCAAGCGTGACCTGTCTCAGGCCGCTACCCGTGAATGCGCCCGTCCCGACCGTGGTTCCGTCGCCGAGCACAACACTCTGGAGAGCCGTTATATTCGCAAAGGCGCGGTCGCCGATCTTCGAGGCCGTATTGAGGTTTTCTACAGTGTTCAGAGCTGTGCAGTTTGCGAAAGCGTTGTTCCCGATCTCGCTCACCGCATCCGCGGCAAACGTGACCTTGGCAAGCGACGCGCACCCTTCAAACGCACTTTCTCCGAGCGCTATCGCTCCCTTGAACGTAAGTTCCGTGATCTTCGCCCCTGCAAAGGCGCCGCTACGGATGGCCGTGACCGTTTCGGGGATCTCCAGAGCGCCCTCGTAAGCGCCGATCGCCGCAAGGACAATCTCGTTGCCCGAGAGAAGCTGATGGCCGTCTCCGCTCACGGTGTAATTGGCGTTATTGCCCACGATCTCGAACGTCGTGACGCCGCTGCCCGCAAAGAGCGTTCCTTGCGCGACTGTGATACGGGTGTTTGCCTGCAACCTCACTCTTGTAAGCTGCGTGCAACCCGCAAACACGCTGTCGCCGAGCGTAAATGCGCTGTTGGGAAGAGTGACCGCCGTGAGACCGACGTCTCCCGCAAAGGCGTTGGCATCGATGAGTTCGAGCCCCGTTTCGCTCGAGAACGTCACAGACGCGAGCGAACGGTTATTCGCGAACGCATAGGCGGGAATGATGTTGGATTCCTTGATATCGACCTCTGTCAATCCGCAACCGTCGAAGATGTGCTCGGAGAGCTTGGTGAGCGGGCCGAGAACGACCGACGAAAGATCTGTGCAACCCATGAACGCTTGCGCGCCCGTGTTACGAAGATGCGTGAGGTCAACACTCGCAAGAGCGGTGCAGTTTTTAAATCCCGCGGTGCCGATCGAGTAGCACTTGGGCATATCGACATGCTCAAGCGCGGAGCACCCCGCGAAAGCGTTTGCGCCGACGACTTCGACGTTATCGAGGTTGATATCCGTCAATGCGACGTCGCCCGTGAAGGTATTCTGGCGCAAGATCTTCACGCTGTCGGGAAGCTGTACCGTTTTCAGCTTTAAGCAGTTGTAGAAAGCGTTCTGTTGGATCTCCATAACGCCCTTGGGCACCACGACGGAAGTAACGTTTTCGTTCTTCTGCGGAATGCGGTTGGCGTAGATGTCGTTTTCGGGCAATTCCTGCTCATAGCGGGTGTTCGTCTCGTAAAGGCTGAAACTGAAAGGCCCGATGTAGAGAATCCCCTCGTCGTCGGGAATAACGACGTCGCCGCCCATACCCTTATACGCGACGAGCGTACGCGCGTCGTCGATGACGAACTCGCTGTTTACGGTGATGCTGAGGGTCGCCATAAGGTTGGAAGCGATGTTCCCCTCGTCGTCGTAGACGCGGAGCGAAATCGTTGCGGGACCCTTCTTGAGCGCCTGCACCGTGCCGTCGGGCTGTACGGATACAAGGTCGGGACGGTCGCTCTCAAACACATAATGGTACTTGTCTCTCACATACCACGGGGAGACGTCCGCCGTGAGCGAAATCGTTTCGCCGGGATACATCGAGATGCCGCCGCGGTGCGCCGTCAAAAATATCCTGTCCCCCGTGGAACCGATATCGCTCGTCTGGCCTGCGCGGGCATGCGCAAACAGCGTGTCGAAATAGGCGAAACGGAGCTCCTTGATGCTCTCTCGGCTCGCGTCTTCCACATCGTCGAAAGAGAGCGGCGTTGCAACCGGATCGGCAAAGGAGATGTTCGCTGCCGTCGCCGCACCCTTTCCGAGAACGTTGACGGAGATCGTCGCCTGTATGCCGAGCATGCGTTCGACAACGGTAATGGTCGTTCTGCCTGCGGCGAGACCGCGCACTTGTCCGTTCTCAACGGCCGCAACATTGGGATTGCTCGAGGTCCATGTGAGGTACTTGAGATAATCTTTGTTTTCGTCGACGGTGCCGTCGGTTGTGGCAAGGTATTGCGTGAGGTCGCGCACTTCGTCGACATTGATCGTCAACTGTCTGAGCGCTTTGCCGTCCGTTTCTCCGTCCTCGGTGAACGAGAACGCGCCGCGGGTGCCGGGAAGCTGGCAAACGAACAGATTTTGGTTGAGCGCATAGTCTTCAACGGAGAAGACGAGCGCATTCGGGATCGCTTCGTCGTACTTGACGTTGGGAAGCAGATCGGTGATCTCGTAGCGGACCGTCGTCTCCTCTCCCTTGCCGCCGTAGAGCGGAATGGAAGACGCCGTTACAGACGTGAATTGAATCTGGGGAACGCCCTGCACCGTGCCGTATTCGGGATTGGGTGTGAAAATTCCCGGCGTGAGCGCCATTGCATAGTTGTTGTCGTAAACCGTGAGATTGATGTAGTAACGGTCCTTTTTCCGCGTTCTGTCGTATACCTTTTCATACGTCGCGCTCTTGATGATGGGCGCCTCGGTATCGAACATGAAGTCGAAAGAGAACGAGTTGCGGGCGTTTGTCGCGGCGCTGTCACGCGCGTAGTCGAGCGTACCGACCATCTTGAATTCATACTGGCGGTTGTTGACAAGCCCGTAGTCGGCAGACCTGAATTTAAAGTCTTCGTCGTAGCCGGGGATGGGCGAGCCGCCCTGCGAGAACGCTTTGCGGGCGTTGGTATTCACATAATTGAAGATCACTTCACCCGTCGCCTTGTCGGTGATGGTGTATTCCATGGTCTTGCAGTTGCGGAGAAGTCCTGCATAGATGGTGCCGATCCCATCGATCGAGCCGAGCGAATCGGAGATCGCGATGCGGTCTTCGGTCGCGGGGATGGGGTCGTAACTGCTCGTGTCGATGTTGTAAAGGAATGTCCCGAGCGGAATGATATAGTTGTACCAATAGGAGCCGTAGGGCGTGGTCGCATAGTAATCGGCCTTGAGTTTATCCTCTTCGTCGATGCCCGCGTTGTGCGCTTCGGTCTCCACTTCGTAGTACGTTTTATCGAAGATGGGCGCCTGCGTCCAGTCGCCGAAGAAAGCGAGGAACGGGACATTGAGGTCGATCCCATTCTCCTCGTCGGAAGCGAGCGTCACAAAGCCCTCGACATACATGCCATAAGGGAAGAGCTCGTCGATGAGTTCTTTATCCTCTTCGGAAAGGGTATAGGTGAGTTCGACCTTGAGCGTGGAATTGGCGTTCACTGTGGCCTTCGTGCCGCTTACGGTTCCCCCATCGTTCGTAGCTTTCGCCGTGAAGTTGTTTGAGAGAAGCTGGTCGCGTTCGGCGACGTGGTCGCTGTCGGCCGTGGAAACGCTCTCCGTCATGCCGATGAGCCCGAGTTCATAGCCGACTGCCTGCGACGAGGTATTGACGATGTTGAAATACATCGTAAATACGCCCGTTCTCTGCGGATCGTCGCCGAGCTCGATCTTGCTCCTGTCTTTGACGTTGCCGTTTTTATCCTGTACCTCGATATAGGCCTTGGTGTTGACGACGTTATAGAGGCTTGCGAGGCCCGCGCCCTGCTTTCTCGGGGAATAGGGATTGCCCTGTTCGTTGTAGATGATCGTCGCCGTGGACATGAGCATCTGGTTGGTGAGCACGGAGATCTCCTTCCACGACATCTCCTCGTAACGGGGCTGGTCCTTGATAAACTGACGGATGAGCACGACGAGCCCGCAGAGGTTGGGACATGCCATGGAAGTGCCGCTGATCGTACCGTAGCCGCCGCCCGGGAAAGAAGAAGTGATGTTTCCGCCGTGCGCCGTGATCTCAGGCTTTAAAGTGAGATCTGCCAAAGGTCCCCAGCAAGAGAAGTCGGACATGAAAGGACCCGCCTGCTGGTCGTAATTCAAGGTGAGCGTACCCGTGCGGTGCTCGGCAAGTTTTACGCCGTCTTCTTTGGAAATGGAGATCGTGGGAATGTGGTCGGTCTTGCCCATCGACATGCGGATATCGCCGTCGATGTTATTATAGATGATACAGCCGATCGCGCCCGCGTTTTTGGCCTGCAAAGCCTTGTCTTCGAAAGTATTGTCGCCGCGGGAGACGAGCGCGATCTTCCCTTTGACGTTGACGGCCGTGTAGTTTGCGCGGTAGCCGTAGCCGGGAATTGTGACATAGTCGAGCACGAGCGTACCGTCGCTGCCGACCTGAAGTTTGTCGTAGCGGTCGGCATATTCGCCGTCGCCGAAGTTGTATTTTTCGCCCTTGTTTTCTACGTCGGCAAAGAGTTCGGCAAAGAAGTCGTTCTCATCGCCCGAAATGCTGCTGGACTCGTTGAAGAACAGGACCTGTTCGTCGTTCCCGACGAGATATTTGCTCTTGACGCCGCTGATGGACGCGACGGAAAGAGAAGGCGCATAGGAAGCGGGCGAGCCGATGGTGCCCGAATCGGGATTGGTGACGAAGTTGGTATTGCCCTGTGCGCCGCCGTAGCCCGAGCTGTATTCGTTACCGGCCGCAGTGATGAGGCTGACGCCGCTTTCGTTGATCTTGTCGTATACGGTATTTACGATGTCGCCGTCCTCTTCGCGCGCAAAACCGCACGCCGCGCCGAGGGACATATTGATGGCGTCGACCCCGAGAAGCACGGAGTCTTCGAGTGCGGCGAGAATATCGGGAGTCTGTGCGCCCGTCGTGAGATCGGGGAAGACTTTCATTAAAACGAGCTGCGTATCGATCGCGATCCCTCTGAACTTGAGAGGAGTGCCGTTCTCGTCCGTGGGCGTGTTTTTATCTTTGTCCTGATAAGATTCCGCATAGCCGCCGATGATACCCGCAACGTGAGTGCCGTGCTCGGAATCGTAGGGGAAGACGTCGGGATCTTTATCCGCATAGTCGAATTTATAAGGGATCTTATTGCTGTAGAACACGTCGGAGACGACGAGGCCTTCGCTCAGGCTCTCGGAACGCATCTCATTGGTTGCGAGGACGTCGCGGATATCGTTCCTCGTGAACATCAGCTCGCTCTCATCCGTGAGAAGGTGCGTGTTGAACGCCGGATGACCGAGGTCAAACCCCGAGTCGAGCACGGCGACGGAAGTCCCCTTGCCTGTGTAGGGATTGCCCTGCGGATCTTGCGCGCTGCTCGAATTGAAAATACCCGTCTCGTATACGTCGACGATGTTTTCGATCGCGGAAGCGTCGGTACCCTCCGCTTCCAAGGGGCGGGAATACGTCTCCGAGAGCGCGGCGCTCTTCACATAGCCCTCCTGTTCGAGGGTGCAGAAGTCGCTGTACGTCGTCTTGACGGCGATCGCGTTCGCAATCGTGCTGTAACGGTATTCGACTTCCCCGATCAGCCCCTCCGACTGCAATCTGCGGATAAGGTCGGTCTGCATAAAGTCGATCCCCGTCTTCTTCTGGCGTCCGGCGGGGCTTGCGGCATACTCCGCAAGGGAGATCTTTTCGGAAAGCTCCGCGTCGCCGAGATAGCTGTCGATGAGGGCGTCCCCGTCGAGGGAGAGGATGGCAACAACTTCGTCGTCCTCCCTGTATCCCTTGTTTTCGATGAGGTATTCCGCTTTGATGCGGGAAAGCCTATCCTCGGCGGGAATGGTGTAATCGCTCTTGAAGATCGCGAGTTCCCCACTCTCGGACGCGTGCCCGCCGTCTTGCTGCGCACTGTCCGCATCGGGTGCGCAGGCGCAGAGAGCTCCCGCGCCCATTACGCATACCATGAGAATGGATAGAATTTTTTTGAGTTTAGCCATATTGTCCTCTTTTTGTTCCGTTTTTTTATTCAGTATTTTAACCACAGATAGATGAGCACGGCAACGACGATAAAACTTCCGAGCACGATGAGAAAGGATGGCAGATAATGGGAAAAGGCCGCGCGGATCAGCGCCCAACGTTCCTTTCCCGTCATCTGCGGACGGTCTTGAGGGTCGGGCTGTTTGCCCGTGAGCCCCTCCATGCTATAGACCGTGTGCCCGTCGTCGACATATTTAGCCTTCTTCTTCTTTTTCTTCCGATCCGTCTTGGACGTCGTTTGTTCCATCTTGGGGGGGGCCGCTTTGGGGAAGTCCGCTTGCGGCTCCGTCTTGTTGTTTTCCCCCTTTTCTGTGCTTTCTTGCATTTTCCTCCGCTTCCTTTTCCGCCTGAATGCGGCATTCCTCTTCGTACATGGCGTCATACTTGCCGAGATCCGCCATGATCTCCTCGTTATAGAGATGGCAGGCGACAAAGTGGTTTTCCTCCGCCTCGAGATAGGTGGGCTGTATCATGCGGCAAACGTTCATACACTTGCTGCAGCGCGTGTGGAATTTGCAGCCTTTGGGAGGGTTGGCGGGCGAGGGAATATCGCCTTCCAGAATGATGCGGTTCATCTTTGCGTCGGGGTCGGGTATGGGGACCGCCGAGAAGAGCGCTTGCGTATAAGGGTGCAGGGGGTGGGAGAAGATGTCTTCCGTCTTCCCGAGCTCCATAACATTGCCGAGGTACATGACCATGATCTGGTCGGTGATGTACTTGACAACGGACAAGTCGTGCGAAATGAACACATAGGTGAGTCCCATCGTCTCCTGCAATTCTTTGAGAAGATTGATGATCTGCGCCTGAATGGACACGTCGAGGGCGGAGACGGGCTCGTCGCATATGACGAGCTTGGGCTTTACCGCAAGCGCTCTCGCGATGCAGATACGCTGCCGCTGGCCGCCCGAGAATTCATGGGGATATCTGTCGTAATATTGGGGCTGAAGACCGCACTGCTTCATAACGTCGAGCACATAGTCGTGCACTTCGTTCTTCGGGACGATATGATGGACCTTGACGGCCTCTGCGATGATGGCGCCGACCGTCATGCGGGGCGGGAGGCTCGAATAAGGATCCTGAAAGATGAGCTGGATATCCGTTCTGTACTTTCTCAGATCCTTTTTCTTGAGTTTGGAGATCTCCGCGCCTTCGAAAAAAACGTCTCCGCCGTCCACGTCGTAGAGACGGAGAATAGTTCTGCCGAGCGTCGTCTTTCCGCAACCCGACTCCCCCACTACGCCGATCGCAGTCCCCGGCATGACCGAAAAACTCACGTCGTCAACGGCGTGGAGAAACGCGACGGGTTTGCCGAAGAAGTTCCGCTTGATGGGAAAATATTTTTTGAGATGCTCTACCTTGAGAATGGGGCCGCTCTCTTGGGCTTCCTCATTCAGTATGGGCATTGCATTCCCGTTATTTTCAATCATTTCTTCCATTTGTCACTCCTTTGCATAGAGGTAGCATGCCACGGAATGGGTATCGCTCACCTTATACTCCCCGGGATATTCCCCGCTGCAACATTCCATACACTTACTGCAACGGTTGCGGAAATAGCAATGGTTGGGCAAATTGATGGGATTGGGGACCTGCCCCGGAATGGAATAGAGCGGCTCTTTCGCGTCGGACTCGATGAGCGGCTTGCTCTTCTGAAGCCCGATCGTGTAGGGATGAAGCGGATTTTTGAAGATCTCGCGCACCGTGCCCCTCTCGATGACCCTGCCCGCATACATGACAACGACTTCATCCGCCATTTCGGCGATGACGCCGAGGTCGTGGGTGATGAGCATGATGGAACAGCCCTCTTGCTTCTGCAATTCGCGGAGAAGTTCGAGGATCTGCGCCTGAATGGTAACGTCGAGCGCCGTTGTGGGTTCGTCCGCGATGATGAGCTTAGGTTCGCCCGCGAGCGCCATTGCGATCATGACGCGCTGGCGCATGCCGCCCGAAAGTTCGTGCGGATAGCTGTCGTAACAGTGCTCGGGCATGGAGATCCCGACCTTTTTGAGCATTTCGATGCTATACGCCTTAGCGTCCTCTTTCTTGATCTCCGGATTTTTGAGATAGGAAACCTCGTCGAGCTGGTAGCCGACCGTAAACACGGGGTTGAGGCTCGTCATGGGCTCCTGAAAGATCATGGTGATGTCTTTGCCGCGGATGTTGTACATCTGTTGCGTGGGAGTTTTGACGATATCATAGCCGAGCTTGCGGCCCTCTTCGTCGCGGCCGAGCTGGTCGGAATTGAAGCGGATCTGCCCGCCGACGACCTGTCCCTGCGGAGACTGCACAAGTTGCATGATGGAAAGAGAGGTAACGCTCTTGCCGCAACCCGATTCGCCGACGACGCCGACGACTTTATTCTTTGGAATATTGAAAGAAACGCCGTTGACCGATTTTACGGTGCCCGTGTCGGTAAAGAAGAACGTCTCGAGGTCTTCGATCTCAATGAGATTGTTCTCGTCTTTCATCGGGGCGGTGTACTCGCTCAATTCTCTCTTCTGCCGCTTGAGCTTTTCGTAGTACTTCATCTGCTTGAGATTGTACTTGATGATCTTGCGGCTTTCCTTCATGGAAATGTAGTTGGAATATTTCTGTTTCATAGTCCGTTATTTCCTCGCCTTGGGGTCCATTGCGTCTCTCAGACCGTCTCCGATAAAGTTGAAGCCGAGCACCGCGATGACGATGAGAAGGCCCGCGGGAAGCCAGACGTTGACATGGTAATTTAAGATCTCGGGCCTGTTCGCAAGCGCGATCATGCTCCCCCATGCGGCCTTGGGCGGCTGGACGCCGATGCCGAGATAGCTCAAGGTGGACTCATACAGAATGACAGAGCCGAGGCCAAGGGTCATCGAGACGATGAGCTGCGGCATGACGTTGGGAATGAGATGTTTGAAGATCCTTCTTCCCGTTGAGAAGCCCATGACTTCGGTCGCAGTGATGTATTCCTGCTCCCTCAAAGACAAGATCTGCCCTCTCACGAGCCTTGCCGTTCCGCTCCAGCTAAACAAAGTGATGAACAACATCAGAAGATATATATTGACATCTTCGCTCAGCCCCCACGAGTTGATCGCCGCCGAGGCGATGAACAGAATGGGCAGCGTAGGGATACAGTTGAACACGTCGACGATACGCATCAACACGTTGTCGACCCAGCCGCCGAAATAGCCCGCAAGGCCGCCGATAATGATGCCGAGAATTGTCTCTAATATGACGACGATGAAGCCGATGAGCAGAGAGATCCTGCCTCCGTACATCAGACGGACAAAGACATCCATGCCCTTTTCGTCGGTGCCGAGCCAGTGGTCGCCGCTCGGGTCGGCAAGGCGGTTGATACCGTCTTCCATCTCGACGACTTCGGTAACGTTGACTTTTCCGCCGTTGCCGTCGGCCTGCTCATAGTAGTTGACGTCTTCGGAGATGTAGACGCCCTCGTCGACCGTCTCCTCCCCCCATCTGTTGAAGATGACAGGACCCAAAACAGAGAAGACGATGAGCGCCGCGATCATGACGATGCCGACGATGGAGAGCTTGGAACGGAAAAATCTTCTGAGGACGAGCCGCATGGGGCTCATTTCCTTATACGTCTCTTCCGCGACGCCGAGCTCGCGTTCTTCCTTTTCGGTATCCGCCTCTGCATTCGGCACGATCGGCTCTTTTAAAGCGTCGGTGGGCTCTTCTGAAGTCTCCGCCGTGACCGCAAGGTCTTTCTTTTCCCCCTCGTCTACGGAGGGAGCAATGATTTTATCTTTTTCTTTCATTTTTTTCTCTCCGTAGTTTATTTGAGTTTGACGCGAGGGTCGACAATGGAATACATGATATCCGAGAACAGAGTGCCGATGACCGTGAGGATCGCGAGGAACATGTTATAGCCCATGACGAACGGAATATCGGCGAACTGCAAAGCATCGTAGGCGTACTTACCGATACCGGGGATACCGAACACTTGCTCGGTGATGAGCATGCCGCCGAAAAGGGAGGGCAAGATCCCCGCAAGAAGGGTGGCGAGCGGAATGAGCGTGTTGCGGAAAGCATGCTTGTAGATGACCTTTCTCTCGCTCAGGCCCTTTGCTCTCGCCGTTCTGATATAGTCGGCGCTCAAGACTTCGAGGGTGTTCGTCCTCGTATATCTCATCAGACCGCCGATCGAAAGAAGAACGGTGACGGTGATGGGAAGCACGAGGTGCCAACACATATCGCCGAACTTGGCGAGCTGGCCGCCGAAGTTATCGGCATACGTCACGCCGCCGCTGACGATATTTCCGCTCGGGAACCAGCCGAGATCGACCGCGAACACTTTGATGACGATCGCGCCGAAGAAATAGCTCGGAAGACCGATGCCGATCATCGTGAGCACCGTCGTCACATAGTCGCGCACGGAATATTGGTGCGTAGCGCTCGTAATGCCGAGCGGGATCGCAATGAGAAATTGCAGAATGGTCGCAACGATCGCGATGCCGAAAGAGTACCACATCTGGCTGGCGATGACTTCGGCGACGGGCTTCTGATATTTGAACGACCTGCCGAGGTCCCCTTTGAGCAAATTGCCGAGCCAGCCGAAGTAACCTTTCATGATACCGGCGAACGAATTGTCACCGATGCCGAGAAGTTCCTTATAGCGCTGCAGATCCTCTATGCTCATAGCGCCCGACTGGATCTTGGACGAGAACGTCTGGTCTACATAGTCCGCGGGCATGAGTCGGGTCAGCGTATATATAATGATAGATACGCCGAGGAGGATGATAATGGATAGCAATATTCTTTTGACGATATATTTGAACATCGTTTCACCGATTCATGCGGCGCCCGTTGACGGGCGCCGCCCTTTTAGTATTTAGATTTGTTACTTTGCAACGTTCAGAGATACCGTATGAATGTCGCTTGTGAGCCCCTTGAAAGAGGTGGGAGTCTGATAGAATGTCGATTCGTCGATCTTATTCTTATTGTAAACGTAGAGGTCGTTTCTCTGATAGGTGGGAAGCTCAACGGCGAGTTCCATGACGAGATCGAGCGCCTCCGCATAGATGTTCGCACGGGCGAGTTTGTCCGCTTCGCTCTTGGAGTCGTCGATCTCACGGCCCTGCTCGATCAGAAGAGCGAGCCGGTCGAGAAGTTCGTACTCGCGGTCGTACTTGTTGCCGGCATTCTGAAGAATCTGACGGTAGCCCCAGTTGAGGACGGAAGTAGCCGTGGAATCCTTATGATATACCTGGTACATATCGGGGTCGATCGTGGAGCCCCATGCAGCCGCCCAAACGGCGAGCGAGCCCGTATTCAGCTTGATAAGTCCCTGAGGGTCCGTTTTGACTTCGATCTTGAAGCCCCATTTGTTGAGCATCTGTCCTGCTTTCCAGAGAGCGTCCCAAGCGGGGTGATCCTGCTCGCTACCGACGATCGTAAACCTGTATTTCAGGGTATCGCTTCCCGTACCGTTCGTGTAAACGCCTTCGGCGTTCTCACTGTAGCCTTCCGCTTTGATGAGGCCGCGGATGAACGCTTCCTGTTCCTCTTCGGTGAGTCTGTCCCCTTTGCCCTTGCCGAGGCTGCGGACATAATCCGCATAGTCGGGATTCACAACGTCGAGATCTTCGGGAATGGGATCGCCGATGAAAGGATAGTAGGCCGTCTTGTTTTTGAGAACGAGTTTATAGACCCAGTTCGCCTTGGTCATGGAGCGGTACAGAACTTCGGCATGGGTACCGTAGTACTGTGCGGTGAGCTTGGTATCGATACAGTGCATGATCGCCTGACGGACCTTGATGTTGGGGACCTGCCCTGCGTTGATGCCGATATAGCCGTAGCCCGAAGTCTGGATCTCCTTGTTGCCGTAGCCTTCGCTTTCCTTGTTGCGGACCTCGTTGAAGATCTCCGTCTTGGCGTTGGGTTCAACGAAATCCATATCGCCCGCATAGAGGTTGTTGAGCATCTGGTTCTGCTGTGCGACGCTGTAACGAAGTTTTTTAATCTTTGCGGCGCCTTTTCCGTCGGGATTATAATAGGGATTGCGCTCGTAGTAGACCATACTGCCGTTGTAGAAATCGCCCGCGCTGACGTCCGCATCGCCGCCTGCGACTTTGCCGACGCCGCCGCCCTCGGTACCCTTGCTGACTGCGTAAGGGCCTGCGCCTACGGGCAAGCTGTTCTTGTCGTGCGAGCCGACAACATCGTCGAGGAAAGTCTGCGAAGCATATTCAACGCCGAAGTTTTCGCTGTAGTCGAACGCATTGATGTGCGCTTCGTCCGAATAGTAATACATGGGCGCGACCGAGAACGCAAAGTTCCAGATCGCCTTGGGGTCGATCTTGTTGATGGTGATGGAGAGAACTTCGTTGCCCTCGATGACGTGGGTATTATTCGATCCCTCTTCATAGACGGGAACGGCATAGCTCGTTCCTTTGACGGTCACGGGCTCGGTCTGATTGGCAAACTTGATACCGGAAATGCTCTTGTAAGCCCTCTCGTGCGTCTTGAAATACGCTTCGAGCGCCTGGTTCGTGATATAAGTGAAGAGGTTGCCCGAGGTTGCCCAAAATTGAACGACTTCGTCGATCTTGCCGGGAATATTGAGCTCGAACACATAGTCGATCGCGTATTGTTTGGCGGCGTCTGCCGACATCGCGCGGAGTTCTTCGGGATCCATGGGATAGCCCTTGATCTCCTGGTCTTCTCTGTCCCATGCGAGCACGTTCTCATTGTAGAGGAACATTTCGACGTCGGACTTCAGGAGTCCCTTGTACTCTTTGCCCGTTTTATCCTGGAAAACGGTATCTTCATAGGAATCGAGCGCGTTGGAATAATCGCTCTCGAGTTCTTCGCGGAAGAGTTCGAGCGCCTTGTCGTAGTCGTCTACAAGATCGGCATAGGTCGTCGGGTTCGTCTGCCTGAGGTCGACGAGCCCCGCCCTGAACTGGGCGCTGTTCATCGTGTCGTTCTTATCGACAATTTCCTTGGCGGCAACGAGGTTGTTGATACGGGTGGTCGCCTGCGTCTGGAATTGACGGAGGAAAGCGTCTTGCTCCTGCTCGGCATCCGACTGCGTGCGGTATGCCTTGAGGCCGACGATATCCGTCGAATAGATCGTGCTCGCGCCCGTATAGACGGGATCGAGGTAGATATAGAGGTTGAAGAGCACGTCTTTCATTGAAAGATAGCTGCCGTTCGAGAACTGAATGTTGTTCTTGAGGACAAACTTATATTCCGTTTTCTGCTCTTCGCCCTCACCCGTCGTCACGATCTCCATATCCTTGACGACGACGGCCTCGTTGTCGCCGTAAGCGACATTGCCGTTTTCATCGTTGGCGAGCATGCCGATCTGGGTAAGACCCGTGACAGACATATCCGTGCCCGTGGTCGCAAAGAAAGGACTGAAAACGCCGTCGAGAGGCTGGGTCGAAAAGACGAGAGCGTCCTCTTCGTTGTCGTACGTGCCGCTTCCGCCGCATCCTGCGACTATGCCTACGGTCATGATGCAGGCAAGTGCCCCTGCAGTAAATTTGACTGCCTTGAATTTCATACTATCACTCCTTTTTGATTTCCTGTATTGATATCTATCAACTCTGCGTCTCGTCGGAGAATTGAATCTCCGCGGTGCAGTCATCGCCCGTTACGCCCTCTTGCCAGAAGAGCCGTTCTGTTTCATGTTCGTGGACCCCGCTTGAAGAGATATCGATCTTTTCGAGCGTGATGTTCTCTTTTACGGTGACGTTCTTTACGGCAGACTGTGAAGAGAGCACCGCAAGGGGCGCGATATAGACCCCGTTGATCTGTGAATAACTGATGTTCACATCGAGAACGACGTCTTCGAACGTCACGTTTTCGATCGTCGCCCCGTCGAGATTGCCGAAGAGCGCAATGCAGAGCGCCTTATCGCCGAGGTACTGTTGCTGATTGGAGATGATCCAGTTGACGTTGTAGTGGATCTTGAAGTTCTTCACCGTGAAGTTGTTGCCGTAGAACACGCTCGAGAACTTGCCCGCGCCGTCACGGAACATATCCACTTCTTCGCCGCCGAGATCGATGTCGTTACAAAGCCAGACGCCCTCTCTGTTTCGGCTGTAGTTCTTCGCCGCCGCGATGTACTCTTCGGCCGTGGAAACGTATTTGAAGTCGCCCGCGATGTATTTCACGAATACTTTGACGGCCGTACTCGTCTCCCCGCCGGGATGCGTATAAGCGGGATCCCAAGGGACGAGCTCGCCCGAGGCGTCTTTGCTATAGTAGACGATCTCATAGGAGCCGTTTGCGTTTTTCGCCCGCTCTGCGGTGTAGCCCGGCCTGTTGTCGGCACGGTTCGAAGAGTCGGTAAACGTCATGCCCGCCTGCGTCTCGATGCTCGTGAACGTCTGCTCATTGCCGTTTTCGTCGATATAGCAGATGTCGAACGAATGTCTGACGTTCGCCGCCCAGCCGCAGTAGAGCGTGAGGCTTTCATCGCCGCTCTTTATTGTATCCGTTTCGAAATCCCATTCGTCGGAATAGGAGACGGTGCCGTCGGCATTCTCCGTCTTTGTTTTATACCAGCCGAGAATGTGGTAATTGGCCCGAAGGATCTCGCGCTTGGAATTTTCTCCCGGAGGAGAAATGAGCGTTTCGCCGCCCGCAGGGATGTAGTAATACATGCGGACGCGGTGTTGCGTATTCTGGTACGTTCCCCCCTCGAGCTCATAGACGACTTCAACGCCGCTGTTACCGTTGGAGTTGGGCGCACTGTTTGATTTGTAATCGAGTTCTTCCCCGCCGCATGCACTCAGAAGCCCTGCAATTATGCAGACCATGCACACGGAGATCAGAAATACGATCGCTCTTTTCCTTTTCATGAATACCTCGCTTTGCCGCCTTTTGCAGAGAATGTTTGCCTGTAGTTATGGCGGAAAGTCCAAAATGACATAATATTACAATATAAGATTATACCAAAACCTCTCCTTTACGTCAAGGAAAATACATGAAAACTGCGTGAATTAATTATAAAATATCCTTATATATAGGAAAAGTTTAACTTATGCGTAATTATTATGCAAATATTCAACATATTTTTCTCATCATACAAAAGAAAGGCACGCGGAATGCGCCGAGGAGCTCATACGCAGAAAAAAACGGGGCAAGCCCCGTTTTCCGTTTTTTATGACTTTTTTGCGTTGCGACGCAGAAAACATTTTGAGATCTCTACACCGACGAGCGGCACGAGGCACAGCCCCGCGACGATCGCATACTGCACGGGCGTAAGAAGAATAAGCCCGAAGAAGCTTTCGGCCCCCGGGATAAAGGGCGTTGCAAAGAGAAGCAAAAGCACGATCGCAAACGATCCCCCCATCGCCGCATAGAGGGCCTTGTTGTGGCCGTTTCCCTTTGCGAAGACGGACGCCGTGTTCGAACGCTGGTTGGCGACGTGCACGAGTTGGGAGACGGAAACCGTTGCAAAAGTCATCGTCATCGCCGCGGACGGATCGCCGAACCCGTAGAGCCCGATGAAGTAGGCCGAAAGCGAGGCGGCGGAAAGAAGGGCTCCGTGGAAGAGCACGCGGAAGATCAGTCCCCGCTCAAACAGCGTTCCCGATTTGATGGGCGGACGCCGCATGATATCGGACGACGCAGGGTCGACCCCGAGCCCGAGCGCGGGAAGCGTATCCGTCACGAGGTTGATGATGAGAATGTGCACTGCGAGAATGGGCGCGGGGAGATTGAAGAGCGTTGCGATGATGAGCGTGAGAATCTCGGCGATGTTGCCCGCAAGCAGGAACTGAATGACTTTCTGAATGTTGGCGTATACTCTTCTGCCCTCTCTCACGGCGCTCTCGATGGTCGTGAAATTGTTGTCGAGCAAAATGATGTCGGAAGCGTCTTTTGCGACGTCGGTGCCCGCCCCCATCGCAACGCCGATATCCGCCGCTTTGAGCGCGGGGGAATCGTTAACGCCGTCTCCCGTCATGGAGGCGACCTCGCCCGTCCGTTGCAGAGAGCGCACGATGCGCAGTTTATCGGAGGGCGACACGCGGGCATAGACAGAGGTCGTGCCCACGACCCGATCGAGCGCTTCGTCCGTCATGGCGGAAAGTTCGCTGCCCGACACTACGGTATCTCCCTCTCTGTAGATCTTGAGTTCTTTGGCGATGGCGACTGCCGTCGTCTTGTGGTCGCCCGTGATCATGACGACCCTGATCCCCGCCGCATGGCAGGACTCTACGGCGCCGATGACCTCTTTGCGCGGCGGATCGATCATGCAGGTGAAGCCGAGGAATGTGAGTTCATTTTCTACGTCATCCCCCTCTTTCGGCACATAGCCGACGGCACGCATGGCAAACCCGAGCACTCTGAGGGCTTCCGCAGACATCTCCTCGGCCTTGTCGAGAAGAAATTTTTTATCCTCTTCCGTGATGGGGCGAACGCCGTCCGCCGTGAGAATATTCGTGCAGAGAGGCAGAAGACCGTCGATCGCGCCCTTGGTATAGACTGTATTCGTCCCGTTCTCTCTGACAACGACGGACATGCGCTTTCTGTCGGAATCGAAAGGCTGTTCGAAGAGGCGGGGTCTTTGCGTTTTGAGTTTGCCGCAGTCCGCGCCGTACTGCTCGGCGAGAGAGATGAGCGCCCCTTCCGTGGGATCGCCCAACCATTCGCCTTCCCGCGTGGGATCTTTCGCGGCGTCGTTGCAGAGGATGCAAGCGTCGATGAGCGGACGGGCTGAGGCGGCGAGTTCTTTGCTGTCCGCTTCGATGAGTTTGCCGTCCGAGAGGTAGCGGGTGACTGTCATACGGTTGAGGGTGAGCGTACCCGTCTTGTCGCAACAAATAACGGTGGCAGAGCCCAACGTCTCCACGGCCGGAAGGGAACGCACGAGCGCCTGTTGCTTTGCCATGCGCTGCACGCCGAGCGCCATGACGACGGTCGCCGTTGCGGGGAGTCCCTCGGGGATGACGGAGATCGCGAGCGACACTGCCGTGAGCGCAAGCGTCTTCCAATTATGAACGTCGTAAATGAGCCCTACACCGAACATCACAAGGGCGACGATAACGCCGACGAGAGAAAGCGTCTTTCCCACTTTATTGAGTTTACGCTTCATAGGCGTCTCGAGTTCGTCCGTTTCGTCGAGCATGCCCGCGATCGAGCCGACCTGCGTGTGCATGCCCGTCTCCACAACGACGCCCATTCCCGTGCCCGCCGTGCAGACGGAAGAAGAAAATGCCATGTTCACCCTGTCGCCCAAGGGCGCATCCTCTTTCAGGACGGCGAGGGCGTCCTTTTCGACGGGTACGCTCTCGCCCGTGAGCGCCGACTCCTGCACGGCGAGATTTGCCTCCTCAAGGAGACGAAGATCGGCGGGGACGACGCAACCGTCGGCAAGAATCACAATATCGCCGGGAACGAGCTCCTCGGCGGGGAGCGTGCACTCCTTGCCATCCCTCAAAACGCGGGCTGTGGGCGCCGTCAGAGTCGAGAGAGAGGCGAGAGCGTCGGCCGCTTTCTTTTCCTGCACGATGCCGATCACGGCGTTGACGATGACAATGACGAAAATGACGGCGGCCTCCGCCCAATCGTGAAAGACGAGAGAAAGGACGGCCGCGAGAATGAGGATGATGACCATGACGTCTTTGATCTGTTCCCACAGCATGCGCCAGATGCTCTTTTGCTTGCGCTCCCTGAGAGCATTTCTGCCGTACTGTTCCCGTCTTGCAGCGGCCTCCGAAGAGGAGAGCCCCTCTCTTTTCGCGGAAAGCGCGGAAAGGACTTCCTCCGCTCCCCTTGCATGCCAATTTTTTTGTTCCATATCCTGCTCCGAATTCTTTATGTCTTTATGTATTATTATAACGCAGAATCGAAAGAATAAAAACCATTTGCGGGAGAAAAATGAGCATTCTCTCGGCACCTGTTCCGCGTCATGACGCCGCACTCTCCGCCCGCAAAACAGGGAATGGCTGAAAAAAATTCTCAAAACCTTAAAATTTTTTTCAAAACCATCTTGTTTTTTTCAGGCAAATTTGCTATAATACTATACTCTCAAGAAAATCATACATATCATAATAAGATAAGGAAATTTTTTCCCGCGTATTCCGGCCGGATGCGCGGACGGTAGATATGTCGAAATTCCACGATCTCATCAACAACTTCTATGCGCGGCTCTCCGAAACCTCCAACGTGCCCGTCGTCATCATCTCGATCGCGATCATGTTGCTCGCAGGCTTTCTCGGGACGCGGATCACAAAGCGGCTGAAACTTCCCAACGTCACCGCCTATATTCTCGTCGGCATCTTGCTCGGACCGTTTTGCTTCGGCCTCGTGCCAAACGAAGTGGCGGAAGGCATGGACTTTATCTCGGACATCGCGCTCGCCTTTATCGCTTTCAGCGTGGGAGAATATTTCCGTTTTTCCACGCTCAAAAAGAACGGCGGAAAAGTGATCGTCATTACGCTCTTCGAAGCGCTTGCGGCGTCTGTTCTCGTTTTTATCCTCACGTTCTGCATTCTGCGGCTGCCGCTGAGTTTCTCTCTCATTCTCGCCGCGCTTGCCTCGGCGACCGCTCCCGCATCGACGATGATGACGATCCGCCAGACCAAGGCGCACGGCGACTTCGTTGACACTCTTCTCTCTGTCGTCGCGCTTGACGATGTGGTGAGCCTTCTCGCGTTCAGCGTCGCCGTTTCGGTCGCATCCGCGATGGAGGGAAACGGGTTTTCCGCGGCCGACGTTCTTCTGCCCATTGCATGGAATATCCTTCTCATTGCGATCGGCGTCGCGTTCGGGTTTCTGCTCAAATTTCTCATGGCGAAGCGTTCGACGGACAACCGCCTCATCGTCTCCATCGCCTTTCTCTTCACGATCTGCGGGATCGGCTCCGCGCTCGACGTGTCGCCCCTTCTCGCCTGCATGGTGATGAGCACGGTGTACATCAACATCTCGGGCGACGACAAGCTGTTCAAACAGCTCAACTACTTTTCGCCCCCCATCTTGCTCCTCTTCTTTGTGAAGTCGGGCATCGGATTCGACCTGAAATCACTCGTGAGCGGCGGCAGTTTCGGGAGCGTCCCCCTCATCGTTGTGGGGATCCTCTATTTCCTCGTCCGTCTTGCGGGAAAATACGGCGGCGCGTTCGCCGGCTGTGCGGTCACGAAGAAAGATAAACGGGTCAGAAACTATCTCGGCATGGCGCTTGCTCCGCAGGCGGGCGTAGCGATCGGACTTGCGGCGCTCGGCGCGCGTGTGATCGGCGGCGCCGCGGGAGGCAATCTCGAAACGATCATTCTCTCCTCGAGCATCCTTTACGAACTTGCAGGGCCCGCGCTTGCAAAACTTTCGCTGTATCTGTCCTGTTCTTACGGCGAGCGTGCGGCGGCATTGGAAGCGTCGGCAACGGCGGACGGGCAGGCCGTTTCTCCCGAAAAACCGCCTACCCGAGAGGAAGAGGTCGCTTCGCTCAAAGAAAGGCTACAACAGATTCAGAAAGAGCTCTCCGTCAAAGAATATGCCCGTTCCCCCGAGGAAGAAGCCTTTCTCGAGGCAACGGAACCGCCGGAGGCCGAAGAAGTCTCCACAGGTTCCGAATATAACAGAAGAAAATTCATCAATAAGAGGTAAAGAATATGCCCACCGATTATATTGCAAAATGGCTCGGAGAATGGTCGAGCGAAGTCAATCTTGCGTCTACTGCGCTCAAAACGGCGATCGTCATCGTCATGGCCGTTGTTTTGGGATGCGAAAGATCGAGGAACCGCCACGCCGCGGGACTGAGGACGTTTATCGTGCTCTCCATCGGCTCGATGTTCGCGGGGATCGCGGATATCTATTTCATCAAAAACCTCGGGGTGAACTTCTCGTTCATGTCGGCCGCGGTGTTCATCGGAATTTCCATCATCACGACGAATACAATCGTCTACTCCTCAAAAAACCAGATCATGGGGCTCACGACCTCTATCGGCGTATGGACGATGTCGATCATTTCCGCGATTTTGGGCTACGGGCTCTACACCGCCGCGCTCATCGGATTTGCCGCGCTCATGATCGGCCTCCTCGCTTTCTCCAAGCTGGAATATTACATCAAGAATAAATCCGACCACTTTGAGATTCATCTCGAACTCAAAACGCGCGGCAGTTTACAGGAATTTATTACGGCAGCACGGGAATTCGGACTCAAGATCGACAATCTCGAACTCAATCCCGCCTATGCGAATTCCGGACTCAGCGTATACACCGTGCGCTTCACCATCATCGACAAGTCTCTCCGAAAGAAACGGCACAGCGATATCATCGAGGCTCTCTCCGTTCTCGACTGCGTGTATTATATGGAAAAAATCGGCTGATTTTCCCTTTTCCTTATTATACATTATATATAATAGAGCTCTGTTACCGAAAACAAAAAAAGAATTACTGCAAAAGTCCTTTCGCAAAGCTTTGCGAAAGGACTTTTTTTCGTTATGAAACTTCTCCTTTTTGAGAAAGTCAGGCAAGGGAGTAGGAGAAAGAGATGAGGATGGAGACGGAGTAATCGGAGGAGCGGAACTTAACGGAAAGGGACGCGAGGTTATCGCCGTCGAGAGTCATGGTGAGGACGATCTCTTCCATTTCCGCATGCTCTCCGTTAAAGCCGAATACTTCGTCTTCCGTGCCGTCGCGCAGTTCCCCGCGAAACGTGTCGCCCATGATCTCATACCCGTACTTGAAGTTCTCCGTCTCAAGCGTCAGAGCGGGATTGAACGTCTCCGCGGCGGAGACGACATCATTCTCCGTCGTCACCGTATACGCTTCCTCCGTGTTTTCGTCCACTTTGTTGAGCCTCTTTTCCGTGGACGTCATCTCATAGCCCGTCTCCGTCTTCTCGTACGCTTTCTCAAAGTCATACACGGCGAGCTTGCCGCGCAGGACTTCTATCTCCTGCGTTACCGTTACCGCCTCCGCCGTATGCGCATACCCCTCGCGGAACTTATTGAGCCCGTCGTCTTCCGTCTCCCCGCATGCCGCGAGCGCCATCATCCCAACTGCTGCGATCGCTGCGATCGTTGCGATCCATTGCTTCTTCATCAGAATTTCCTCCTCAACATGACATATGCGAGCGCTGCAAGCGCGGTCGTCACGAACAGCCCCGAGATGAGCGCGTCGGCCGTCATGTGCGCCGTTTCGATGACTTCTTCGTCGATCTCTGCGTTCCATGCGTCGATGAGCGCCGTGTAACGAGCCAGCTCTTCTTCCGCCAGCGTCCTCTCCTCTTCCGTGAGCGACGCCAGCGTTACGGCGATCTCTTTCACCGTGTCGAAGTCTTCCGCCGTCAGCTCTTCCGCCGTAAGATCCCCTGCGATCTCTTCGAGACGCCGCAGCGCCGTGACCAGGTTCTCGGAGTATGCCGTCAGTTTCACGACTACGGCGAACTCCTTGCTCCCGCAATAGTTCTTATCCTCTACGGTGGCTGTCACCGTGTAGCTGCCCGTCTCCTTAAGCGCGGGCGGGTCGAGCACGATCCTGACGGGCGCTTCGGCAAACGCCGTGAGCGCGATGTCCGCGCCCGTGTACTCGAGCACGACCGTTCCGTTATCGTTCTCTCCCGCGAGCACGATCGTTTCCCCGATGTCCCGCTTCGAGATCGTGAACGTTCCCCCGATGAATGTCGCCCTGTAGTTCGTGTTTCCGCAGACGCCGCCGAGCGCATACTCGCCCGCGTCCGTGCCCGCTTCTTTCACGAGCACGATCTTCAGGTCGTCGCCCGCTACGGCGTTCTCCGCTTCCCAGCGCGTCTGCATCGGCTCGGGCTCCTTGCCCGTATATTCCGCCGTCTGGTCTGCCACCCGCACCGTGATCTCCCGCGGCGTGATCGTGAACGTACCCTTTATCCATGTAACCGTGTAGTTCTCGTTGCCGAACGTGCCTGCGATCTCGTATTCGCCCGCGTCCCAGCTCTCTTTCGCTACGAGCGAGAGGACGATGTTCTTCTCGTCTACGGCTTCGATCCCGCCGCCGTCGTCATACCGCCCCTGCTCAAGCGCGGGTTCTTTTCCGTCGTATCCCGCCGTCTGGTCTGCGATCGTCACCGTGATCGCTTTCGGCGTCACTCTGAATGTGCCCGCTTTAAACGTCACGTCGTAGTTCTTGTTCGTATAGCCGCCCGTGATCGTATACTCGCCCACCGTGTGCCCGTTCTGCTTGGTCAGTACGATATTCAGCTCGTCGTTCCCAACGATCATCCCGTTGTCGTCCCATGCCGTCTGCAAGACTGCGGGCTCCCTGCCGTTGTATACGGCCGTCTGGTCTGCGATCGTCACCGTGATCTTGCGCGCCGTGATGCGGAACAATCCCGTTTTGAAGACTACGCTGTAGTTGTCGTTCCTGTACTCCGCGCGGATCGTATAGCTGCCTGCCTCCGTCCCCGCGTCTTTCGCCAGCACGATATGCAGATCGTCCCCGTCAAGCAACCGTCCGTCGTCTTCCCACTCCGCGTTGTCCGGCACCGGCTCCTGCCCGTTGTATTCCGCCGTCTGGTCTTTCAGCGTCACCGTGATCTTACGCGCCGTCACTTCAAACTCGCCTGCCGCAAACGTCACTGCGTAGTTCTTGTTCCCCGCGCTTCCCGCGATCGCATACTTCCCTACCGCCGTATGGTCGCCTGCCCCCAGCGTGAGCGTCACTTCAAGATCGTCGCCCGACACGCGGCTCCCTTCCGTCACTTTCCATGCGCTTTGGTCAAGCTTCGGTTCCTGTCCGTTGTATTCCGCCTTGCCGCCGTTCGGCGTCACCGTCACGGCACGAGGCTTTATCGTGTATCTCCCCCCTTCGAACGTCACTTCGTAGTTCTCGTTCGTATAGCTTCCGACGATCGCATATCCGCCTTCGCGTACCTCGTCGCCCGCTTCCTTGCTCAGCACGATCTTCAGATCGTCGTTCCCTACGATCTCTCCGGCTCCCGCCTGCCACTTCTTCTGGTCCACGGAAGCTCTGTCGCCGTATACGCTCTCCTGGTCGAGGATCGTGACGTTTATCTTGCGCTTCTCGATCGTATATGCCCCTGTGCCGCCCTTGAACGTCACCGCATAGTCCGTGTTCGCGCTCCTGCCCGTGATGTCGTATTTGCCCGCGTTCCTGCCTCCGGTTTTCGTCAGCGTCACTTCAAGATCGTCGCCCGCCGCTACGCCTTCCGCTTCATACGCGTCCTGCTTCACCGTTATGCTCTCGCCGTATACGCTGCTCTGCGCGCCGATCTGCACTTCGATCTCTTTCGCAACGATCTCCAAAGCTCCGCCCGTGAACGTCACCGCATAGTTCTCGTTCGTGTACCCGCCGTCCAGCGTATACTTGCCCGCATGCTCATGCGTCGTCGTCAGCGTGATCCCCAGATCGTCCTCTTTGTAGATCTCGCCGCTCTTCAGCGTCCAGTCCGTTCCGTATACCGCGCCGAATTCAGGCGCCGTTCCCGTATAGACTGCCTTGTGCGCCGTCACCTCTACGGTCACTTTCGCACGCTCTATCGTCACGCTCCCTTTCACGAACGTTACGTCATAGTCCCGCGCAGCCGCTTCTCCGTCTATCTCGTAGACCCCCGCGTTCCACGCTCCGCCTTTCCCGACAACGTGCAGCGTCACGCCGAGCACTTCGCGGCCGTCTCCGTCCGCCAGGCCCGTTACCGTCCAGATCTCCGTCTCCAATGTAGGCGCTTCTCCGTTGTAGCCCACGCTCGCCGACTTCCCGATCCTCACTTCTACGCCTTTCTTCGTTACCGTGTATGTCCCCGTCCCGAAGGTCACGTTGTAGTTCGTGTTCCGCCATGTCCCCGTGAGCGTATAATTGCCCGCATGGTATTTCTCCGCCGCTTCGATCTCCAGCTCGATCCCAAGATCGTCACCCGCTGCGATCGTCCCGTCCGATAATGTCCAGTCTCTGCCCTGTTCCGCGCTCAGCTGCGGCGTCCTGCCCGTGTATGCGCCGCTCTGCGCGCCGATCTGCACCGTCACGTTCCGCTTGGTGATCGTGTACGTCGCAGGCGTGAACGTTACGCTGTAGTTCGCATTCCCGCTTACCGCGCTCAGCTTATACACTCCGGCGTTATACTTCGCCGCGTCGCCGATCGCGATCCTCAGCCTCAGGTCGTCTCCGTTTTCTACAGCCCCTGCCGCCACGCTCCACTTGCTCTGGTCTGCTTCCGGCCGCTCGCCGCTGTATTCACCTTGCTGGTTTTGCAACGTCACCGTGATCGACTTCTTCGCAATATGATATACGCCCGCCGTGAACGTCACGCTGTAATTCTTGTTCTCCGCTTCACCCGTGATCGCATAGCCTTCCGTTCTGTACCCTGCGCCCGCCGCTTTCTTCAGCTTCACGCCAAGTTCGTCTCCGCTCTCCGGCTCTCCGCCTGTCACGCGGTAATAGCTCGGCCCTTGCGCCACTTCAGGTTCCTTGCCGTTGTATACACCGTATTGGTCTTCGATCCGCACGCTCAACGCTTTCGCTTCGATCTCATACGCGCCCTCCGCTCCAAGGATCGTCAACGCATAATTTTTGTTCGTCCAGTCCGCTTCGATATCGTATATCCCCGCGTCCGCCGCACCGTCTTTGAGTGCCAGCACCACGCCCAGGCTCTCCCCTTCGAGCACCGTCCCCGCCGTGCGCTCCCAACCGATCCCCTCTTCCGACGAAACTTCGGGGATCTGCTTGTTGTATACGCTGCTCTGCGGCTTGATCTCCACCGTCACCGCGAGCGCTTTGATCGTGAACGTGCCCTTTTCAAACGCCACCTCATAGTTGCGGCTCTCATACGTGCCCGCGATCTCATACGTCTTCGCGTCCGTTCCTCGCTCTTTCGTGAGCCGGACGTTCAGCACAGACCTTTCGTCCGTTCCGCACAGGCCGTCATCCATGACCGTCCACGCGTCCTGCGAAATTTCAGGCTCCGCGCCGCTGTAATCCGCTTCCTGCGGCCCGATCTCCACCGTGATGTGCTTCTTTTGGATCGTGAGCGTTGCCTTCAGGCTCTCCGCCGTGTAATTCTCGAGCGTGACCGTCGCCGTGACTTCGTACGTCCCTACTTCCCTCGCGCCCGTGAACGCCTCGCCGTTCGATCTGTATTCGATCTCGGCTCCTTCCGGCGCTCCCGTCACCTCAGGCTTGTGGTATGTCCCGTCATAGGTCAGCGTTACACTCTCGAATCCGATCCCCGAAAACTCCGCAGCCGTCACGGTGTATGTCCCGCTTTGGAAAGTAGCCGCATAGTTCTTAGGTTCATATCCCTCTTCGAATTGCACCGTGATCGTATATGTCCCCGTGGGGCTCTGTTCGCTCACTTCGCATCCGATAACGATATGCGCTTCTACGTCGTTCCCGTCATCGAACAGCCCCTCCACATGGAACGCGAGCGGCTTGACCGTCTCCCCGTACGCAGAGTTCAGGCTCTCCGCCGTGACTGTGATCGCCTTCTTCCCGATCTCGAACGTCGCCTCCGCCGTACCCGTATAGTTGCCCGTGCCCTCTACCGTCACATACGCCTTTCCTGCGTTCTTGTTGTCACGGTACGTCGCCGTGTACGTCGTGACCGCGCCGTATCCTGCAAGCGTGACCGTTACCGCGGGCGTCCATTCCGCGTTCCTGTAGACAAATCCTCCCTCTTGTTCCGTCACCGTTACGACAGCTTCGGCAATGTCTTTCGGCTTGATCTCGAACGTCGCCTCCGCCGTGCCCGCGTAGTTGCCCGTGCCCGATACGGTCACTCTCGCTGTCCCCGCGTTCGTATTCTCTTGGTACGACGTTTCAAAGGTGACGTTGCTGTAGTTCTCGAGCGTAACGGTGACTTCGGGCGTCCATGCCGCGGCCTTGTAGACAAATCCTCCCTCTTCCTCCGCCACCGTGACTGTGGCGTCTTTGATATCTTTCGGCGTGATCGTGAACGCATTCTCGCCCTTCTCGGCTTTCACGGTATAGTCTGTATTCCCGCATTCGGCCGTGATGTCGTATGTGCCTCTTCCCCATGCGCCGTCCTTTTCCACGATGGACAGCGTGATCTTTGCATCGTCTCCCTCGACGATCGCTCCGGTCTCCACCGCCCACGCGATCTTCTCTTCGCTCGACACCGCCGGCTTCCGACCCGTGTACTCAGCGCTCTGCGGACGAATCTGCACCGCGATCTCTTTCGCGGCGACCGTATACGTACCCTCCGTCCACGTGATCGCATAGTTCTTTGCCGCTTCCGACTTCGCTTCTCCCTTGAGCGTGTATGTACCCTGATGATACTTCTCCGCTGCCTGTATCGTGAGCTCTACGCCCAGATCGTCATCCTCGGCGATGCTCCCCGAAGTTACTTCCCAATCCGTGTTTGCTTCCGAGCTCACTCCCGGCTTCTGCCCCGTATATGTGCCGCTCTGCGCATGGATCACGATCGCGATCTTGCGCGCCGTGACCTTCAGCGTTCCTTTTTCCCATGTGACCGTATAGTTTTTGGCTATTTCGTGGTCTTCGGCAATCTGCGCCTCGATCTCATAGTCCCCTACGGGGCTCTTCTTCTCCGCTTTCGTAATGAGCGTCACCGCTCCGTCTATATTCTCTCCCGCTACCAAGCCCGAAACCGTGAACGTGAGCGCGTTTTCTTCACCGTATTCACGCTCCGCGGGCGCGATCGTAAGCGTTGCTGCCGCCTTTTCGATCGTGTACTTGCCGTACTCCTGACCGTTCGTCTCGCCGCGGAATGTAACTTTGTAGTTCTTGGATGCGCCAGAGCCTGTGATACGGTATTCACCGTGATCTTTCCCCAATTCCGCCGAGAGCGTCACCTCCAATGCGTCCGCGCCGTCTCCCTCACACAATGCGGGCGAATAGGTCCATGCCGCTCCGTCCAGTTCGCCGGCTTGGCCGTCATACGTCTTGCCCTGGTCCTTGATCGTCACCGTGATGGCCTTCTGCGTGATCGTGAAAGCTTTCTCGATCTCCCCGCAGAAGTTGCCCGTGCCCGTGATCGTGACTTTCGCAGTCCCCGCGTCATGGTTGCTTTCATACTTCGTTTCGATCGTCGCTTGCAATACACCCACTTGTACCTTGAGTTCCGCAAACTCTTGCGCTCTGCCGTTGTATTCCACCTGCGCTTTAAAACCGACTACTTCACCGCTTTCGATAGACAGCTGCTCTATGACAAAGTTTGCCGCGCTGAACGCCGCCTCATAGTTTTCGTTGCCGATACTGCCCTCGATCGCATAGCTGCCTGCTTCCGTGCCGAAGGCCGTGAGCGTGACGACGAGCTCTTCCGCGCTGTCTTCATATGCAAGCGCATCTTTTTGCACAGTCCAATTCTGCGACTCGCCCGACGCGTACTGCTTACTGCCGTTGTACGTCGTCCTCTGCTCCTTAAGCGTGATTTCGATCGGCTTCTTGGCGATCGTATACGTCCCCGCCGTCACGGTGATCTCATAGTTATCCGCTTCGGCGCTCTCTTTTACGATATCGTCCCTATACGTCCCCGCTGCCAAAGATATGCTGTTGCGCTTCAGGGTGATATGGAGATCTTCCTTTGTATCTCCCTCGACAAGCTCCCCTTCCGCGACCGTCCAGGTGAGTTCTGCGAGTTCGGCGCCGTAGACCGTGCTCTTGTCCTCGGCCGTGACCGTGATCCCTTTCTTCGTTACGGTGTACTTTGCCTCTTTCACCGTAATTTCGTAGTTCGCCGCCTCGCCTGTGCCAGCGATCGTGTAATCCCCTGCGTTCTTCGGCGCTTTGCCGTCTTTCCAATCCAGCGTGATTTGGAGATCCGCCTCGCTGTCCCCGTCTACAAGCTGACCCTCCGCGACCGTCCAGGTGAGTTCTGCCACTTCTTCACCGTATACGGACGATCCGCCTCTTGCCTGTACCTCGATCGCCTTCTTTTCGATCGTAAAGTACGCTTCCGTAAAGTTCGCTTTATAATTCTTGTTCCCGCAAGTCCCCTCGATCTTGTACTTGGCTGCGGCTTTGGCGTTCTCCGCGATGGAGAGCTCTATTCCGAGAGCCGCAAAGCTGTCATAGATCTCCCCGCTCTCTACGTTCCAATTTGTGCTGTTGTTGCTCGAAACCACAGGCTTCTTGCCCGTGTACACCGCGCTTTGTTCTTCGAGCGTGACCGTGATCTCTTTCGCGGCGATCTTAAACGTCGCGGTGAGCTTCCCCGTATAGTTCGGCGACGTCGCTTCTACCGTCACGGACGCGGCATCGCTTGCGTCTTTATTGTTCGTAGCGGCTACCTTATACTCTCCCTCTTTCAGGATAAGGTCGCCCGCCTTGACCGTCACTTGCGGCGTCTGCGCCTTTCCGTTGTATGTGTATTCCCCCTCTACCGTTACCGCCGTGAGCTCCGCTTTCCCTATGCTCCATTTGAATTCTTTCGTCTTCGTGTAGCCCGCGCCGTCTTTGAAGTACGCTCCCTCCAGCGTTACGCTGACTGTATACTCACCCGCATTCGTGGGGGCATCAACGTTCAGAGTTACGCTCACTTTCACCGTATCCGCAAGCGTCCCATAATAATCTTTCATCAACTGCAAGACGTCATCCTGCCCGTACGCCTTGCCGCTGTAGCCGAGCGCGCCGATCGTCTCGGGTGCATATAACAGATACGAACTCTCTGTCTCCCCGCAACCCAACGCCGTGCAGGTCCCCTCGGCTTTTACGATACGATCCTCCGCCGTGGGGTTATACTTCTCCCACCCCGGAAATTCGTGCGTATCATGCACAACCATCCAACTCCCAGTTAATCCCTCTACGGAAGGTGTAGTTTTGGGAAGTAGCGTGTGCGTTTTGTTTCTATGGGCGTGCGCTTCGTCTACATTTTGTTCGATTTGGAACTCTATCCCCGGCAAGGTAAAGGTTGCCTCGCCGTCCGTTGCATAATAGGAATGTCCCGCCTCGAGATCGCAGAGCAGACTGTGCACTTTATCCCAAATTTGCGCTTTAAGCGTATACTTCGTGTAGTTGCAACTGTAAATTGTAGCAACACCGTCATACAAATCTTCTTGGAGCTTTGCACCCTTTTCTATAACAATCTCGCCCTTGCCACTGACATGCTGTGCGGTTCCGTTCGTGTTCTGGATCGTCCCGACAAAGCTTGCTCCCGCTTTCACGACAAATTTTCCGTTGACGATAAAGCTTGCATAGGACTTATATTCCGCATGCTCGAGCATCTTTCCCGAGGGATAGGTGCGCTTGTCGAGACCGTTGAGACCCGGGATCAGGAAAGAATCATAGATATGCAGGCCCACGCCCACAACGTTGGCGTCTGCCTTGCTCGGGTCGACCGTAAGGATCGCATCCTCTTCTACTGTGAGCGAGGACCCCGGCATAAACTTCAAAAGGGAAGCGATCGTGAAATTCCCGCTCTTCAAAATGTAATTATAATTATAGGGAATGGCAAAATAGACTTTGCTCGTATTCACATAAGAAAAGTCCATGTAGCCGGTTGTGGCGCCGCCCGTGATCGTGATCGTCGTCTGCCCGATTTCATTGAGATTGGAAATGTAAAAGTTGAATTCGTCCTCGGCAACTCCCTCGTCGGTGATCTTTCCCACCTTGGCATGATCGGGGTTGTATTTCACTTCGGCTTTCGCATTTTTCTCCAAATAGATGGGCGCACTGATCTTGCTCGCGTAAGAACTTCCGATCTTCCCCTCATAGCCGATGAAAACTTGATCTCTCGTTGTATAGCCATAGCCCGAGTGCAGACTCGAATGTCCATAGAGAACGCCGCCGTAGTTGATGGTGTAGCCGCCTGCGCACTGGATATTCACCATTGCATACATTTTGAAAGGCGTAAGACCGGCGTTAAAGGTATCGTATGCGTTGGTGCCGCCGTTGTAATCGAGAATAAGGAAAGGTTGGAAGAGAAGCCCCGGCGTCCCCTGTCCGTTACTGTCAACGGTGCCTTTGACCTCGATATGCCCCTCGCCCGTCACAAGTCCGCGCACATCGAACGCGCCGCCGCTCTCAACGACCACATCCCCGTCGAGAATCACTTGGCTGTAATAGGCGGAAGTATGCCCTTGCGCCCCTTGATAGGAGTCGCCGAGGATACCGCCGAGCATGAGGGTACCCTTGATCTTCAACGTGGTGCCCGTGGGAATGGTGAGCGTGCGGAAAGGATCCTTATATGTTGAGCCGTTCCACGAACTGTACGCACTCGAAGGCAAGCGCGTAAGACCGCCCGTCCCGTCGTAATTGCCTGCCGCGTCGTAGGGCACAACGAGCATCACGTTCTCGGGGATCGTGACCTCCCCGCCTGATAACTCATAATTGCAGAGGAGATAAATGACTGTCTTTTTAATATGCGAGGATCCGAAACTGCCGGTTCCCTTTGTCTTTTCGAGGGCTTCCTCGAGCGTGGTATAGAAGTGCCCGCCTTGCCGCGCCGCATATTTCCCCTCGGGCGCCATGTAGGCAGTGAAATCAAGAGCGTCTTCGTAGATGGGCGTATAAGTAAATTGCTTTTCTTCGGAAATGAGTTCGCCTGTTGTGTTGTCGACCCAACCGTAGAAATTGCTCCCCTCTGCAGGCGTTGCGGTGAAAGTAAGTGTTTTCCCGCTCTTGGGAGTACCTGTATACGATGTTGTACCGTAAGTTTCTCCTAAATCATCCGAGGCTTTATGCTTTACGGTAATATTCTTCTCCTCAAAGAACTTGATATCCCAAATGGCAAAGCATGAGTTTCTATTCGAATTATCCAATGCTCCCAAGTTTATGTTCAATGTATTTTTCCCCGCGGTAACGGGAACATTGCATTCATATATTTGAGTGCTGCCGATATATCCACTTTCGACCATTTCTTTTGCGACAATGTTCGGAGTTGTATAACCGGATCCCTGAAGAAGAGTCGTTGACTCCAATTTTACATTCGCGGCACTATATTTTACGCCCGAGCAAATAAAGAAACACCGGAAATACAGAATGCCCGTATTTGCGATATCGAATGTGAGTGAAGACTTTGAAGCCGCATTTGCCGTGATATTGGAAGGCTTAAAGGCATAGTAGTCCGTGCCGGAATGGACAAGGTCTACGATCCACGGATCGGGAGACTGCGCCGTAATCGAAACAAATTCCTTGGATCTCTCGTCGATCGCATCGCCGATCGTTACTTTCTCCTCGGCCGTTTTGAAATTGATCGTAAAACGATCACTGTAATCAGTGCTTCCGTCCGGATTGATATTGCTGTTACAATACCCATCGATCGAACGAATAAAGCGAAAAGATTCAGACCCCGAAGAACCAGATATCTCAGTGACGTAGTAATCGTATCCGTCTTGATCCTCTATGGTTACGCTTATCGACTTAAACTCTCCTTTTAATAGCCTTTCATCCTTGTATTGCACGTCAACGGATCCCGTGAGCGTAGTGGGCTCTCCCTTCAATGTTTCAAGCGTGGGGACCATGAATGTATAAGTATACTTTACGCCGTAAATGGCAGTGAGAGAGTCACCTTTTTCGATGAGAAGCTGATCGACAAGTTCGCCCTGCTTATTCTTTTGCTGTACGACCGAATTATTCTCATCCGTTATCATCAAATAGATATCGCCGAGGGGCGCAATGGCGCGGACATCCAACTTCAACGTAGATGTTTGCCCCTTTTTGGCAGGGGACCCTTTTTGCTCAAAAATATTCGCGCCGTCAAAATAGATCGTTAAAGATGTCGTCGATTGCGCAACTTGATTGCTCCCGCTGATCGAACTATCATACCCGCCGTAGTCCCAAGATTGGAAGAGAATATTTTCATATGTTCCCGGGGCAAATTCGGCGGGCACGTTCTCCTTTTTCGTCGCCGTAAAGGAGACATAGCGATATTTTGCGATCCTCAAATCGCCCGACGAAACGAGCTCCTCATTGATCCCGTCGAACATCGTCATAGTCACAAGTCTTTCATTGTACTCTATCGGCACCGTCACCATCATGTCTGCCGCTTCCATTTCCTCCGTCGTACGGAAAACAAAATTGCGGATTCCCAACTCGCAGGTTGTGTCGCCTGACTTAGGTGTAAATGATATCGTAAGAGTATGCTTTCCGTCTCCTTTTGCATAGACAGTTAAATCCGTCCAGGGGTCTCCTAATTTCCCCGAACTGCCATTGTTTGCCTGAAAGGCAACAAACTGGTGCCCATCTAATGATGCAGTAAAAGCCTTGGCGGTATTGCCGCTCCATAAATACGAATATTGGAAAGTGACATACTTTTCACCCATAAAGGTATAGGTAAGTTCACCGTTTTTACTCTTGATGTCATAATACTTCCCACTGGCCGTATCCGACTTTTCCGTAAAGCCGGAATTACTAAGACCGAGAAAATGCGCCGTAAACGTCTCGTTTTCGGTAACGGAAGTTTCAAGCGTCAGTCCCTCTCCTACGCGTTCGCCCTTGCTGTTTGTCCAAACAACTTCCGCATCTTTACTTGTCGGAACAGCGGTCAAGGTTTGCTTGGCGCCCTTTTCCCAACTCATCTCAAGAGAAGCGCTCTTCGTATTTTTGTACTGAACCTGTCCGTTTCCTTCTACGTCCGCTTTTACGTCAACGCAATCGAGAATTTTAAACGCAAAGCCGTTTTCTTCGGTTTCAAAATCATTAACTGAATGAATTATCGTAATTCGCGCTCCGGCTACGACATCAAGCGTAAAATGACACCAAGTGTCACCGCCCTTAAAATAGTTTTGGATAACAGGTGCTTGTTCCGTTTCTCCGAGCCCCCGTAATTCTGCCATGGGAAGATCATAAGAAGTCAACGGATAGTTACTGGAAATATTTTCTTCCTCGAAATAATAATCAAGCCTATCGCTTTTGTCAACATTATAGCCTTTCAGTATTTGTGCACAAAACTCTACCCTGTCATAGTAAGTTTCATCCCCGTAGACATCGTCATAATAACAAGAGGAATAATATTTCAAATCAATGGAATTATCGTTAGGATTAGATTGAGCTTTGTCTGGATCAAATTTGAATGCAAAATCAAATCTACCCGATGAAGAAAAGTAGATATATATAGCGGACTCGCCATAACACTCATCATACAAAGAATCATTTGAACGATTGGGCGTATAAGTGTTTGTTGCCTCTTCATAGACAAACGGAGCATACCAGTATACACCATCCTCTATATCTCCTAACTGCACCTGATACCCCGCCCTTGTGGCATAAGTCGTCTGCGCGAGGGGCGTAGCGACAGGCTCCGACTGAGCCGACGTGTCTTCTTTTTGCATGGGAAACAGGATAAAAAACCCCGCCGTCAACAAAACGGCCAGGCTGCATACTAATACCCCTATCCACTTTTTTCTCGTCTTCATACCCTTCTCCTTTCGTTCATTTTTCGATTCTTTTAATCTATCAAAGATTATAGCATATTCTCCCCCCCCATTGTCAATAATATTGAAACACTTTCTTCACTCAAAGTTTTATATTTTTTTATGGAAAATCTTTTCACCGCCCCCACTGCCTACAAAAATGGCCTTATGCCCCCCTCGGGGGGAAGCCTTATGCTCACAACGTTCGCGCGGGATAATGCGCTCACTCATCGCAAAACGCAACGCACAGCGCACTGTGCTGATGCGCAGAATTGCGTTTTGCGACCATCACGGGGCAGCCGAGAAACGTCTATGTTTATCGGCAAAGCCTCTTTTGAACCACGCGACTATCGCGTGGTTTTCTTTTAAACATGAAAAAACGGCGGGAACCCGCCGTTTTTCTGTTTTATTTCAGCCATTCATCGAGCCATGCGCACGGATCGTGCGTACGGCAAAGTTTTCCGTTCAGAGAATATCCGACATACACCAACGCATCTTCGGAATTATCGTAGATCGCAACGGTATCGCACAGCGGAACCGCCCGAAAAAAGTTGTCCCGCGAGCGGCTGTAGCGCAAATCGATCGTCTCATCGCTTACGCCGTGCCCGCCGAGCGCCATGCGGCGATTGATACGTTCTTTCGCGATCTCCGCACTTTTTACGCCGACATAACGCAAGTGAAGCTCATATCCGCGGTCTTTTGCGGTCTGCATAGTGCGGAAGATCTCTGCACTGCAAAGCGTTGTTTCCCGATTGAACGAGAGGCCCTGTTGAAAACATTCGTCCTGACGGCGGAGGATTTCTTTCCCCGCCTCGATCTGAACGCGTATATCCCGCCAATCGCCGCCGAGAGCGTGAATAAGTTCGTCGGAATTGAGCCTGACGCCCAACTCTTCCCTCTTTTCTTCGCTGTTGTAGAGGGTGCTTTTCCCCGCGCCGTTGACGCCGGCGAAGAGCGTAAGTCTCTTAGTAGCTCTCATTGGCCATCACTTCTTTCTGCCGTCTGGCAAGAAAATAGTTATAGATCGCGATGTAGAAGTCGCGTTCTTCTTCGGAGTGGGCCTTTTCGACAAGCGTCTGCAATTCGGGAGTGGAGAGCATTTTTCCGCCACCGACAAACGCCTGCGCAGCCATTTCAATCGTCTCGATCCGCGTCATAACAACCTCCTGTGCGTCTATACCGATAGTTTATACCAAAAATGCCCTCTTGTCAACCCCTTTTTGAGAAAGTCAGGCAAGGGAGTAGGAGAAAGAGATGAGGATGGAGACGGAGTAGTCGGAGGAACGGAATTTAACGGAAAGGGCCGCGAGGTCATCGCCGTCGAGGGTCATGGTGAGGACGATCTCCTCCATTTCCGCATGCTCTCCGCTAAAACCGAATACTTCGTCTTCCGTGCCGTCGCGCAGTTCCCCGCGGAACGTGTCGCCCATGATCTCATACCCGTACTTGAAATTCTCCGTCTCAAGCGTCAGAGCGGGATTGAACGTCTCCGCGGCGGAGACGACATCATTCTCCGTCGTCACCGTATACGCTTCCTCCGTGTTTTCGTCCACTTTGTTGAGCCTCTTTTCCGTGGACGTCATCTCATAGCCCGTCTCCGTCTTCTCGTACGCTTTCTCAAAGTCATACACGGCGAGCTTGCCGCGCAGGACTTCTATCTCCTGCGTTACCGTTACCGCCTCCGCCGTATGCGCATACCCCTCGCGGAACTTATTGAGCCCGTCGTCTTCCGTCTCCCCGCATGCCGCGAGCGCCATCATCCCAACTGCTGCGATCGCTGCGATCGTTGCGATCCATTGCTTCTTCATCAGAATTTCCTCCTCAACATGACATATGCGAGCGCTGCAAGCGCGGTCGTCACGAACAGCCCCGAGATGAGCGCGTCGGCCGTCATGTGCGCCGTTTCGATGACTTCTTCGTCGATCTCTGCGTTCCATGCGTCGATGAGCGCCGTGTAACGAGCCAGCTCTTCTTCCGCCAGCGTCCTCTCCTCTTCCGTGAGCGACGCCAGCGTTACGGCGATCTCTTTCACCGTGTCGAAGTCTTCCGCCGTCAGCTCTTCCGCCGTAAGATCCCCTGCGATCTCTTCGAGACGCCGCAGCGCCGTGACCAGGTTCTCGGAGTATGCCGTCAGTTTCACGACTACGGCGAACTCCTTGCTCCCGCAATAGTTCTTATCCTCTACGGTGGCTGTCACCGTGTAGCTGCCCGTCTCCTTAAGCGCGGGCGGGTCGAGCACGATCCTGACGGGCGCTTCGGCAAACGCCGTGAGCGCGATGTCCGCGCCCGTGTACTCGAGCACGACCGTTCCGTTATCGTTCTCTCCCGCGAGCACGATCGTTTCCCCGATGTCCCGCTTCGAGATCGTGAACGTTCCCCCGATGAATGTCGCCCTGTAGTTCGTGTTTCCGCAGACGCCGCCGAGCGCATACTCGCCCGCGTCCGTGCCCGCTTCTTTCACGAGCACGATCTTCAGGTCGTCGCCCGCTACGGCGTTCTCCGCTTCCCAGCGCGTCTGCATCGGCTCGGGCTCCTTGCCCGTATATTCCGCCGTCTGGTCTGCCACCCGCACCGTGATCTCCCGCGGCGTGATCGTGAACGTACCCTTTATCCATGTAACCGTGTAGTTCTCGTTGCCGAACGTGCCTGCGATCTCGTATTCGCCCGCGTCCCAGCTCTCTTTCGCTACGAGCGAGAGGACGATGTTCTTCTCGTCTACGGCTTCGATCCCGCCGCCGTCGTCATACCGCCCCTGCTCAAGCGCGGGTTCTTTTCCGTCGTATCCCGCCGTCTGGTCTGCGATCGTCACCGTGATCGCTTTCGGCGTCACTCTGAATGTGCCCGCTTTAAACGTCACGTCGTAGTTCTTGTTCGTATAGCCGCCCGTGATCGTATACTCGCCCACCGTGTGCCCGTTCTGCTTGGTCAGTACGATATTCAGCTCGTCGTTCCCAACGATCATCCCGTTGTCGTCCCATGCCGTCTGCAAGACTGCGGGCTCCCTGCCGTTGTATACGGCCGTCTGGTCTGCGATCGTCACCGTGATCTTGCGCGCCGTGATGCGGAACAATCCCGTTTTGAAGACTACGCTGTAGTTGTCGTTCCTGTACTCCGCGCGGATCGTATAGCTGCCTGCCTCCGTCCCCGCGTCTTTCGCCAGCACGATATGCAGATCGTCCCCGTCAAGCAACCGTCCGTCGTCTTCCCACTCCGCGTTGTCCGGCACCGGCTCCTGCCCGTTGTATTCCGCCGTCTGGTCTTTCAGCGTCACCGTGATCTTACGCGCCGTCACTTCAAACTCGCCTGCCGCAAACGTCACTGCGTAGTTCTTGTTCCCCGCGCTTCCCGCGATCGCATACTTCCCTACCGCCGTATGGTCGCCTGCCCCCAGCGTGAGCGTCACTTCAAGATCGTCGCCCGACACGCGGCTCCCTTCCGTCACTTTCCATGCGCTTTGGTCAAGCTTCGGTTCCTGTCCGTTGTATTCCGCCTTGCCGCCGTTCGGCGTCACCGTCACGGCACGAGGCTTTATCGTGTATCTCCCCCCTTCGAACGTCACTTCGTAGTTCTCGTTCGTATAGCTTCCGACGATCGCATATCCGCCTTCGCGTACCTCGTCGCCCGCTTCCTTGCTCAGCACGATCTTCAGATCGTCGTTCCCTACGATCTCTCCGGCTCCCGCCTGCCACTTCTTCTGGTCCACGGAAGCTCTGTCGCCGTATACGCTCTCCTGGTCGAGGATCGTGACGTTTATCTTGCGCTTCTCGATCGTATATGCCCCTGTGCCGCCCTTGAACGTCACCGCATAGTCCGTGTTCGCGCTCCTGCCCGTGATGTCGTATTTGCCCGCGTTCCTGCCTCCGGTTTTCGTCAGCGTCACTTCAAGATCGTCGCCCGCCGCTACGCCTTCCGCTTCATACGCGTCCTGCTTCACCGTTATGCTCTCGCCGTATACGCTGCTCTGCGCGCCGATCTGCACTTCGATCTCTTTCGCAACGATCTCCAAAGCTCCGCCCGTGAACGTCACCGCATAGTTCTCGTTCGTGTACCCGCCGTCCAGCGTATACTTGCCCGCATGCTCATGCGTCGTCGTCAGCGTGATCCCCAGATCGTCCTCTTTGTAGATCTCGCCGCTCTTCAGCGTCCAGTCCGTTCCGTATACCGCGCCGAATTCAGGCGCCGTTCCCGTATAGACTGCCTTGTGCGCCGTCACCTCTACGGTCACTTTCGCACGCTCTATCGTCACGCTCCCTTTCACGAACGTTACGTCATAGTCCCGCGCAGCCGCTTCTCCGTCTATCTCGTAGACCCCCGCGTTCCACGCTCCGCCTTTCCCGACAACGTGCAGCGTCACGCCGAGCACTTCGCGGCCGTCTCCGTCCGCCAGGCCCGTTACCGTCCAGATCTCCGTCTCCAATGTAGGCGCTTCTCCGTTGTAGCCCACGCTCGCCGACTTCCCGATCCTCACTTCTACGCCTTTCTTCGTTACCGTGTATGTCCCCGTCCCGAAGGTCACGTTGTAGTTCGTGTTCCGCCATGTCCCCGTGAGCGTATAATTGCCCGCATGGTATTTCTCCGCCGCTTCGATCTCCAGCTCGATCCCAAGATCGTCACCCGCTGCGATCGTCCCGTCCGATAATGTCCAGTCTCTGCCCTGTTCCGCGCTCAGCTGCGGCGTCCTGCCCGTGTATGCGCCGCTCTGCGCGCCGATCTGCACCGTCACGTTCCGCTTGGTGATCGTGTACGTCGCAGGCGTGAACGTTACGCTGTAGTTCGCATTCCCGCTTACCGCGCTCAGCTTATACACTCCGGCGTTATACTTCGCCGCGTCGCCGATCGCGATCCTCAGCCTCAGGTCGTCTCCGTTTTCTACAGCCCCTGCCGCCACGCTCCACTTGCTCTGGTCTGCTTCCGGCCGCTCGCCGCTGTATTCACCTTGCTGGTTTTGCAACGTCACCGTGATCGACTTCTTCGCAATATGATATACGCCCGCCGTGAACGTCACGCTGTAATTCTTGTTCTCCGCTTCACCCGTGATCGCATAGCCTTCCGTTCTGTACCCTGCGCCCGCCGCTTTCTTCAGCTTCACGCCAAGTTCGTCTCCGCTCTCCGGCTCTCCGCCTGTCACGCGGTAATAGCTCGGCCCTTGCGCCACTTCAGGTTCCTTGCCGTTGTATACACCGTATTGGTCTTCGATCCGCACGCTCAACGCTTTCGCTTCGATCTCATACGCGCCCTCCGCTCCAAGGATCGTCAACGCATAATTTTTGTTCGTCCAGTCCGCTTCGATATCGTATATCCCCGCGTCCGCCGCACCGTCTTTGAGTGCCAGCACCACGCCCAGGCTCTCCCCTTCGAGCACCGTCCCCGCCGTGCGCTCCCAACCGATCCCCTCTTCCGACGAAACTTCGGGGATCTGCTTGTTGTATACGCTGCTCTGCGGCTTGATCTCCACCGTCACCGCGAGCGCTTTGATCGTGAACGTGCCCTTTTCAAACGCCACCTCATAGTTGCGGCTCTCATACGTGCCCGCGATCTCATACGTCTTCGCGTCCGTTCCTCGCTCTTTCGTGAGCCGGACGTTCAGCACAGACCTTTCGTCCGTTCCGCACAGGCCGTCATCCATGACCGTCCACGCGTCCTGCGAAATTTCAGGCTCCGCGCCGCTGTAATCCGCTTCCTGCGGCCCGATCTCCACCGTGATGTGCTTCTTTTGGATCGTGAGCGTTGCCTTCAGGCTCTCCGCCGTGTAATTCTCGAGCGTGACCGTCGCCGTGACTTCGTACGTCCCTACTTCCCTCGCGCCCGTGAACGCCTCGCCGTTCGATCTGTATTCGATCTCGGCTCCTTCCGGCGCTCCCGTCACCTCAGGCTTGTGGTATGTCCCGTCATAGGTCAGCGTTACACTCTCGAATCCGATCCCCGAAAACTCCGCAGCCGTCACGGTGTATGTCCCGCTTTGGAAAGTAGCCGCATAGTTCTTAGGTTCATATCCCTCTTCGAATTGCACCGTGATCGTATATGTCCCCGTGGGGCTCTGTTCGCTCACTTCGCATCCGATAACGATATGCGCTTCTACGTCGTTCCCGTCATCGAACAGCCCCTCCACATGGAACGCGAGCGGCTTGACCGTCTCCCCGTACGCAGAGTTCAGGCTCTCCGCCGTGACTGTGATCGCCTTCTTCCCGATCTCGAACGTCGCCTCCGCCGTACCCGTATAGTTGCCCGTGCCCTCTACCGTCACATACGCCTTTCCTGCGTTCTTGTTGTCACGGTACGTCGCCGTGTACGTCGTGACCGCGCCGTATCCTGCAAGCGTGACCGTTACCGCGGGCGTCCATTCCGCGTTCCTGTAGACAAATCCTCCCTCTTGTTCCGTCACCGTTACGACAGCTTCGGCAATGTCTTTCGGCTTGATCTCGAACGTCGCCTCCGCCGTGCCCGCGTAGTTGCCCGTGCCCGATACGGTCACTCTCGCTGTCCCCGCGTTCGTATTCTCTTGGTACGACGTTTCAAAGGTGACGTTGCTGTAGTTCTCGAGCGTAACGGTGACTTCGGGCGTCCATGCCGCGGCCTTGTAGACAAATCCTCCCTCTTCCTCCGCCACCGTGACTGTGGCGTCTTTGATATCTTTCGGCGTGATCGTGAACGCATTCTCGCCCTTCTCGGCTTTCACGGTATAGTCTGTATTCCCGCATTCGGCCGTGATGTCGTATGTGCCTCTTCCCCATGCGCCGTCCTTTTCCACGATGGACAGCGTGATCTTTGCATCGTCTCCCTCGACGATCGCTCCGGTCTCCACCGCCCACGCGATCTTCTCTTCGCTCGACACCGCCGGCTTCCGACCCGTGTACTCAGCGCTCTGCGGACGAATCTGCACCGCGATCTCTTTCGCGGCGACCGTATACGTACCCTCCGTCCACGTGATCGCATAGTTCTTTGCCGCTTCCGACTTCGCTTCTCCCTTGAGCGTGTATGTACCCTGATGATACTTCTCCGCTGCCTGTATCGTGAGCTCTACGCCCAGATCGTCATCCTCGGCGATGCTCCCCGAAGTTACTTCCCAATCCGTGTTTGCTTCCGAGCTCACTCCCGGCTTCTGCCCCGTATATGTGCCGCTCTGCGCATGGATCACGATCGCGATCTTGCGCGCCGTGACCTTCAGCGTTCCTTTTTCCCATGTGACCGTATAGTTTTTGGCTATTTCGTGGTCTTCGGCAATCTGCGCCTCGATCTCATAGTCCCCTACGGGGCTCTTCTTCTCCGCTTTCGTAATGAGCGTCACCGCTCCGTCTATATTCTCTCCCGCTACCAAGCCCGAAACCGTGAACGTGAGCGCGTTTTCTTCACCGTATTCACGCTCCGCGGGCGCGATCGTAAGCGTTGCTGCCGCCTTTTCGATCGTGTACTTGCCGTACTCCTGACCGTTCGTCTCGCCGCGGAATGTAACTTTGTAGTTCTTGGATGCGCCAGAGCCTGTGATACGGTATTCACCGTGATCTTTCCCCAATTCCGCCGAGAGCGTCACCTCCAATGCGTCCGCGCCGTCTCCCTCACACAATGCGGGCGAATAGGTCCATGCCGCTCCGTCCAGTTCGCCGGCTTGGCCGTCATACGTCTTGCCCTGGTCCTTGATCGTCACCGTGATGGCCTTCTGCGTGATCGTGAAAGCTTTCTCGATCTCCCCGCAGAAGTTGCCCGTGCCCGTGATCGTGACTTTCGCAGTCCCCGCGTCATGGTTGCTTTCATACTTCGTTTCGATCGTCGCTTGCAATACACCCACTTGTACCTTGAGTTCCGCAAACTCTTGCGCTCTGCCGTTGTATTCCACCTGCGCTTTAAAACCGACTACTTCACCGCTTTCGATAGACAGCTGCTCTATGACAAAGTTTGCCGCGCTGAACGCCGCCTCATAGTTTTCGTTGCCGATACTGCCCTCGATCGCATAGCTGCCTGCTTCCGTGCCGAAGGCCGTGAGCGTGACGACGAGCTCTTCCGCGCTGTCTTCATATGCAAGCGCATCTTTTTGCACAGTCCAATTCTGCGACTCGCCCGACGCGTACTGCTTACTGCCGTTGTACGTCGTCCTCTGCTCCTTAAGCGTGATTTCGATCGGCTTCTTGGCGATCGTATACGTCCCCGCCGTCACGGTGATCTCATAGTTATCCGCTTCGGCGCTCTCTTTTACGATATCGTCCCTATACGTCCCCGCTGCCAAAGATATGCTGTTGCGCTTCAGGGTGATATGGAGATCTTCCTTTGTATCTCCCTCGACAAGCTCCCCTTCCGCGACCGTCCAGGTGAGTTCTGCGAGTTCGGCGCCGTAGACCGTGCTCTTGTCCTCGGCCGTGACCGTGATCCCTTTCTTCGTTACGGTGTACTTTGCCTCTTTCACCGTAATTTCGTAGTTCGCCGCCTCGCCTGTGCCAGCGATCGTGTAATCCCCTGCGTTCTTCGGCGCTTTGCCGTCTTTCCAATCCAGCGTGATTTGGAGATCCGCCTCGCTGTCCCCGTCTACAAGCTGACCCTCCGCGACCGTCCAGGTGAGTTCTGCCACTTCTTCACCGTATACGGACGATCCGCCTCTTGCCTGTACCTCGATCGCCTTCTTTTCGATCGTAAAGTACGCTTCCGTAAAGTTCGCTTTATAATTCTTGTTCCCGCAAGTCCCCTCGATCTTGTACTTGGCTGCGGCTTTGGCGTTCTCCGCGATGGAGAGCTCTATTCCGAGAGCCGCAAAGCTGTCATAGATCTCCCCGCTCTCTACGTTCCAATTTGTGCTGTTGTTGCTCGAAACCACAGGCTTCTTGCCCGTGTACACCGCGCTTTGTTCTTCGAGCGTGACCGTGATCTCTTTCGCGGCGATCTTAAACGTCGCGGTGAGCTTCCCCGTATAGTTCGGCGACGTCGCTTCTACCGTCACGGACGCGGCATCGCTTGCGTCTTTATTGTTCGTAGCGGCTACCTTATACTCTCCCTCTTTCAGGATAAGGTCGCCCGCCTTGACCGTCACTTGCGGCGTCTGCGCCTTTCCGTTGTATGTGTATTCCCCCTCTACCGTTACCGCCGTGAGCTCCGCTTTCCCTATGCTCCATTTGAATTCTTTCGTCTTCGTGTAGCCCGCGCCGTCTTTGAAGTACGCTCCCTCCAGCGTTACGCTGACTGTATACTCACCCGCATTCGTGGGGGCATCAACGTTCAGAGTTACGCTCACTTTCACCGTATCCGCAAGCGTCCCATAATAATCTTTCATCAACTGCAAGACGTCATCCTGCCCGTACGCCTTGCCGCTGTAGCCGAGCGCGCCGATCGTCTCGGGTGCATATAACAGATACGAACTCTCTGTCTCCCCGCAACCCAACGCCGTGCAGGTCCCCTCGGCTTTTACGATACGATCCTCCGCCGTGGGGTTATACTTCTCCCACCCCGGAAATTCGTGCGTATCATGCACAACCATCCAGCTCCCCGTTAATCCCTCTACGGGATCCAACTCCACGGTTTTAAGTCCCGTATGAGCCGCCCCCTGCGAATGAGGCGCCGTATATCTGGCCGTCGCCGTTTCGAATGTTACGGAAAGCGCAGGAAGCGTGAACTCAGTCGCCCCTGTCGCGATATAGCTGTGGCCTGCCTCGAGCGCGGCCAGCGTATTGTGCACGGCATCCCAAACGCGTGCAGTGGATTTAAATTCCGCATAGTTGCAGTCATAAGTTCCGCCGCCGCCGTCTTTGATCGTACCCGCGAGCGTTACGCCGTCTGCAATATTGATCCTGCCCGTCCCCGTCGTTTGAATAACGCCGAGGAAAGTGCCCTTGTTTACATTCAGTTCGCCGTCGACAATGAAATTCGCCGTCGCAGAATAACCCGCCCCGATCAGATCCTGAACCTGCGGGTAGAGGCCTCCGCTCATAGACTGCTGAATGAGCCCGTCATAGACGAAGAAATCGGCATTCAGATTGAGGGTCGCGCTGCTCTTTACGGTGAGCTTGGCGCCCGGCATCAGTTTGTAGGCATAATCGATGTTGAATGTGCCGCTTTCGAGCGTAACGTCAAAGTTATACGGAATGGCGAAAGCCACTTCGGAGGTGTTGATGCTGAGCGGGAATTCCATATACGTCAAACGCGCCCCGCCGTGAAGCGTCATTTTGGTGAGGCCGACGCTCTCCGTTCCCCAACACTCTGCCGTGCCCGCCGTATACGTTCCGTCTGTCCCGGGGAGCGGATTGTGAACGACGGAAATCGTTTTTGTGCCGTCGTATTCCATTCTCGCATAGGACTCATCTCCTTCGAGCAGAAGAATGGCCTTTTTGTCGCTGTAAACGGGAGCGGCGGCATAGGAAATGAACGGCTCTTCAAGCGTGTGGATACTGCTCCAGAAGTAGAGACTTGCATGGCCGTAGAGAATGCCGCCGTAATATACGGTAAAGGTGCATTCGATGTTGATCATGGCGTAGCGCTTGAAAGGCACCTGGTCCTGCCCGAACAGATCTTGCGTGTTCGAGCCGCCCGCATAGTCGAGAATGAGGAAAGGTTGATACAGATATCCGCCCTTTCGGACATTGATCTCGCCTGTGCCTGTCACGCGGCCGTAAACGTCCATAAGACCGCCCGAGGAGATCTCGATCGTCCCGTTGTTGATCAGGTGCGAATACGCTCCCGAAGTGTGCGCCTGTGCCGAACGGTCACCGCGATGCAAGGTACCGCCGATATAGAAGTTCCCCAAAACGGTGACTGTCGCTTCTTTTGCGATCGTAAGCGTGAAATACTTATACGTTGCCTCGTTTTTATCATACCATGCCATATGAGAGGTCTTGCCGCCCTGCACATAGTATTTCCCCGTCGAATCGAGCGGAAGAATCAGGTTAACGCCCTTGGGAATTGTAAAGCTTCTCCTGATTTCCCCGTTGTTTTTGATGATATAGACCGTTTCGTTTGCGTTGGCGGCCTCGCAGGCCTCTTCGACAGACGGATAGAACTTGCCCTCGTTCCGGGCGACGTATGTACCCGTCGGCGCGACCCATGCGTAGATCGTCGCGTTGCTCTTGCTGACGGTGAACGACCAGGTTGTTGCCGTAGACATCAGCTTGTCGTTCATGACCCAGCCGTAGAATTGATATGTGGAGCCGAGGCCGTTGAGTTTGAGCGTGACGAGATTACCCATCGTCACTTCATTGCCGCTTGTGACTGCGGTCGAACCGCTTGTGGCGGAGATCGACGTCCCCGAATGGTTGTTGTCGTAATCTTTGACTTCGAAAGTGACGGGTGCGCCGCCCGAATAAAAGCCGATATTACGGATGTAGCAGTGCTGGCTTGCCGAATCGGCGCAGAATGCCAGCCACATGCTGCCCGCTTGCTTAACGGGGACCTGACATCTCAGCCAACCATCGTCGAGCAAGGTGACATACTGCGCGTCGAAAGAAGGAGTTACATGTTCGCCCGAATCCGGGTCGTTTCCCGCAGCAAGTTGAGCGAATGTTCCGTTGTTTATATATGTCTTTACATTTCTGCCATAAATATATTGTTTGGTGCCCGGCGTTTTCGCATCCGTCGGGATCAATCCTTTGAAGCTGTAGAGAAGTCTGCTGTAACGGATCTCATCACCCTGTGAGTCGTAGAAAAATCTGCCGTCTAAATGCACCTCAAAGGTAACGGAACCCGCTTTCTGGAACGTAAATTTGATCTGGGAAACAGAATAGGCAGCTGTATAGGCTTTATAGACAAAAGTCTCCGTCGTCGATTGCTCGGGCGCGAACCGCCATTGGTTTACGGTATCATGCGCAAGCGTAAAGGGTTCGCTGTCTTTGTTCTTCAGATTGTTCATACCCGAAAGATCCGAAGAAGTCCCCGGCTCGTCGATAATGATATTAAATGTAAGCGTGGGCTCGCTGTAATACCCCTGAGCAGAGGTGGATACGACAACCTTTGTATCGACCGAAACATTTTCCAAGCCAAAACCGCGTGTATTGCCGACAAGATCCCCCGAGCCGTCTTCCGAGGAACTCGAGGCGATGCTCTTGCCGTTCACTTTGACGTAATACTTTATTGTCGCTTCATTGGAGGGCTTAAACTGCTCAAAGGTAAAGGCAAGCAGATTGCTCTGCGCAAAAGGCACATGGACCTCGCTCCCGTCTATGATCTTCGCCTCAGGGTCGACCTCCACTCCATCCACAGTCTTGCTCAGACTGATCTGCGTGATCGGTAGCATGACCTCCTGGAATTCCACTTTGAGATTGGGATCTGTGGATTCATAGTCGCCATTGCTGATGCCGTCCGAAGAAAATCTGATTGTCGCTTTTGCGGATTCTTTCCCCCTGTTTGAGGTGGAAATCATACTTTCGCCGCTTTCGCTTCTCAAATAGCCGAACACGGCATTCGTCTGACGGGTAGGATCGGCAGTCGACGTTATATTCTGTTTGGCTATGAACGTAAAATGCCCGTAGTAGCCATCCATCGCTTCCAATTTCTCTCCGGGAGTCACAAGCTTCCCCTCGAGATAGACGTCGCCAAGACGTGCATCGTATTCGACCGTATAATCGATCCGCGCGTCAGCGTCCGCGCTCGTACTGATACGCAAATTTTTTACTTCACAGAAATGCGTATAGGATGTGCTATAACTACTTAAATAAAGCTCAAAAGTCAGTGTATGACGTTCATCGCCTATACCATGAACGGTACGGTGCTGGAACGTCTTTTCTGTAGGCTTGGAGTGAGAAGAATCCGTTAACTGCTCTGTACCGTCTATTAAGACTCTAAAATAGTTCATGGAAGAGCTCGAATTATAGGCGTAATCAAATTGGATCCATTTATCCCCCACAAACTCAAAGGTCATGGTAGCCGTCCATTTTGTCGGAGTAGAATGCTTTTCAATATCAACGAAATAGACAGCCTCATCGTCCGAGGTCTTCTTTTCCCAATATTTTACCTCGGAATCGGGGTTCAACGTTTCCAAAACGCCATGATAGGCGAAATAGGCGACATACTCCACTTCGCCCTGCGGCCGCTCAATCGTAAGGGTCTCGTCATAGCCGACGATCTCGCCGTTGGCATTGTCGTACCAATAGAGGAACTCATGTTCATCGTTGGGGATAGCCGTAAGCGAAACGGGCGTTCCCGAATCGCAATAGTAATTCTCAAATCCCTCGCCCATTTCCTCACCGTCACGCTGAATACTACCGCCATCCGCGTCGTTCGTGGAAGCGGAAAGAATCGCCATAGGGGAAAGATCTTTGATAGTGGCATAGCCATCGGGTGTATCATAATAATCTTCAAAGGCCCAAATCGAAATTTTAAATGTGTTCCCTTCTGTCAAATAAAGTGAGCGTGAAGCATCGTGCTGCTCCAATCGCTCATCGTTATCATACGCCTCCTCAACCTCGTATGTGGCATATCCGAAAATATACGCTTCGTAATAATCTGTATAAGACCAAATTTGAAGTTCAAGATTGTACAAGGAAAAATCGAGCGTGAAAGTAACGTACCCCGTTTTGATCATAGAAAACGATAGCGTGTAATAATCATCGTAAGAACCGCCGACTATGGAATACTCCCCTGTATCGGAATCGAAATCAAAATCGCCTTCAACGAAAATATATTCCCCTTTCTCCGGTTCTTTCAAGCCGGAAATATAGGCATGAGAATCGTAATAATACTCATCGCATTCTTCATCATACGTATCAGTATCGAAAGTTAATTCGAATACGAGTGTATCGCAGCCCATAGCATGAATCAAAGCGGCGTCGATCGTGATGTCTGTGTCGATTTCACGATATCCGTTGATTTCATCGGACATTATATAAAGCGGTTTGAGATCACCTCCCTTTGCCGCACTGATCACCAACTTTGCACCGACATCGAGATACGCTTCCACACTGAAATTGATAAGTCCTGTCTCAGAGATATCTACCAGCGCCATACTTACATAGTAATAGCCCCAATCACCACAAACACGTCCCGACCATTCATTGCTGTAATAAACATAATAAAATGGCTCATCGGATCCACCCGCCTCAAACCAAGTCTCGTTCACCGTATAATCCGCTATGGGCGGCGTATATCCGTCTATTGTAAATGAGGCAGTGCTCTTATAATCCACGTTGGAAGGGCTCAGCGTCACTCTCAGCGTTTTACCCGCTTCCACCTCCATGGAGATAACTTTCGTGAACGTTTGAATACCACACCAAGAAGCCTCTTCTTCGTCTTCTGTATCACAAATCGAACCATCGTATTGAACCGTAAGCGAGGTTTTTCCATCTTTCAAATCCGCTGTAAAACCTGCGGTAAAGCTGCCACTCTTTGTGAAAGTTAAATCAATAACTTTATTGCCGTATTCCGCGTCCGCAGCATTGGCATAAAAACAGTCTCGGGACATGTCATATGCCCAAGGCGTATCACCGTCGGCGATATATTGGCCTTCATATCCATTTTCAGGATCGGCAAAAGAATAGTTTTTGCCGTCATATCCCGCGATAATGAACTCCGCAGGGGTGGATTCGCCGCTTGCGTCTATCATAAAGGGCATGCTGATTCCCGCCCCTAAGACTATGATAAAACAGCCAAACAGGATCCCAAGCAACTTCTTTCTGATACTCATATCCTTTCTCCCTTTGTTCATTTGTTGAACATTTGTTTCCATTAAATATTATAGCATATTCTCCCCCCCCCATTGTCAATAATATTGAAGCACTTTCTTCACTCAAAGTTTTATATTTTTTATTTTAAAATCTTTTCACCGCCCCTACTGCCTACAAAAATGGCCTTATGCCCACCTCAGTCGCCTGCGGCGACAGTACCTCCATGAGAGGAGCCTTTTTCCCCAAGGGGGAAGGCTTATAGAAACATGGTGCCCTTTCCCGATTGGGAAAGGGCACCATGTAAATCTTTCAACAATATTCATTCTGCCGATCTCTTCTGCGACCGTCCGAGAAATACTTATTCAAACGGGGACAAAGGCTTGATCCCACGGTATTTCGCCTGAGAAGCTTCGTCGGCGAGCTGTTTTTCGTAGGTGTTTGCGCCGTCCGAGCCGTACATATAAAACCTGAAGTTCTGCGTACCCGCCGCCCGCGGCAAGATCTCGCCTTGGTGCCGTACGCCCTCGTCGTCCGACTCCTGCAATACGGTGATATTCACTTTGTATTCGTTCAGCCCGCGGCAACTCTCGTCGAGACCGTCCATGGAGAGCTGGGAATAGTTCTTCCCGCCGCCGTAGAAAGCGATCCCGCCGTGCACATACTGTTTTCCGTCCCTCTCGTCCATGATATTGCCGTACTTCTCGGGATATTTCTCGCTCACGAAATTCAGCATGGACGCGACGTCGAGCTTGAGGTCGGCCATAACGGTTTCGATGAGCGTGGAGCTGTCAACAAGGGTGAGATCTTTCCAATCGTACAGGCGCACATCCCCCTCCAGACGGAGCACGCTGGCAAAGGAAGTTCCGCCCGTGCCCGCCCATCCGTCAAAGCGGGCGGCATTGCCGAAGCTGTTTCTGTTGAGCAGCGCCCCGCCGAAGTTGCTCTCTACGCCGATGCAGAAGAGCCCGCTCGTCTCGAGAACGCTGTCTTTGAGGATGACGTCGGTGAGAACGTATTGCCGATAGAAATAGTCGTCATTCAAAAGATCTGTGCCGACGGCGTACGCCTTGCCCGTGCGATCGGTGAGCGAGGGCTCGTTCCCCGTGGAGATCGTAGACGGGATCGCCCTGTTCGTCCCCACTTTGAGGATGAATTCTCTCGCCTGTGAGAGCACACAGCCCTCGATCGTGACGTTGATCCGCTCGTCGTCGCAACCGCTGTTCTCTTGCAACGAGGAGAGGAAGTAGTGCTCGCCGTCGCGGTTCCCGCCGTAGACGCGGACGACGTTTCTGCCGTTGCGGATCCTGCAGTTGAGAATGCGGGCGTCGGCGTTGATCTCGAGCGTCGTTCCCACGAGATTGAGCGCGAGAAGGTCGTAACTGTTGCCGCCTGCGGTGAGCGAGTCGTCGCTGCAATTCATAAGAGTGAGATTGTAGAGCGTTACGCCGTCCGTTCTGATCAAAAATCCGATGTTGTCCTGCCCGGCGACGCTGGCGAGCTGTTCGCCGTAGTTTACGAACCAGATGGGACCGCGGAAGAACTGCGGCGCATTGGAACCGTCACGCGCGTTGGCGATGTATTCCGCATTGATGCTGCAACCGTTGCCGTATACGTCGTTTTTAAACTCAACAAGGTAGTTGACTTTGGCGTCTTCCGGCTTGCCGATATTGGAGTAATAGGCAGTGTTGAATGTGGAGCGCATCTCTTTGAGAAGGGCGCGGCGGGCCTCGAGCGGAAGCATTTTCCCCTCTTCATCCGTGCCGAGCATGACGTCCTTTGAGAGGACGATCTTATCTCCCGCTTCTGCCGACGTCATGAGCTGCGGCGCCGTGGAGACTTCAACCGCGTCGCCGATAACGCCCAAGGTGAGCGAAACGCGGGCGTTATTGCCGTAGACGGCGTTCCCTTTCCACGCCGCAGTCACTGTGACCTCGCCGCTTTCATGGGGAATGAGAATAACTTGATCTTCTGCCGCCGTTATCGTGGCAACGCTCTCGTCGGACGTGGAGAACATGAGATCTTCAACGCTGTGAAGCGCACCGCCCGTATTGTAGGCCATGACATTGAGGACATATTCATTGTCGGCGACAACTCCGTCTTTCCACGTCTTGCCTGCGACCGTATATTTTCCCGCGAGCCCGACTTTTGTCTTATTCAGAAATTGCACCGCGCTGACCTGTTCGATCGCCTCAATGTAGATGGTGACGGTCTCCGAAAGAGGCTGTCCGCCGCGGTATGCCTGCACGGTGAGAACGGAAGTTCCCCTCTCCCCGAGTTGCAGCGTGCATACGGCGCTGTTTTCGGCATTCGCTTCCACAGTGCCGCCTCCCTCGCACGACCAGCCGTATGTGACGTCTTTAACATTCATCGATGGCACCGCATAGAACGAAAGCTTTGAATGCGCGAGCGCCGTCACGGCAAACGTGCCGTCTTCGTTGCCTTGCATGGCGAGATCGGAGCGCACGGCGTAGCTGAATTTTTCAAAGGAGAACACGACGCGTTCGGACCTGTCGCCAACGGCGACGCGTCCCTGCAACTCGCCCGAGAACGTATCGGCGAATGTGACGTCTATTCTGTACCGCCCGTGTCCGCCGAGAGAGACCGCAGTCCCCTCCGCGCCTTCCGCGATGAAACGGGGTTCGGCATCCGCTTCCACATAGATAGAAACCGTTTTTGCGCCCTCTTCCAGCAGGACGGTCGTGCCCGCGCTGCCGTTGACGGTGATGCCCGATTGCGTCTCCGCTTTCTGCACGTTGAGCAAAGCGCGTTTTTTGATGGGACCGTCAACGCCGTCCGGCACCGTAACGGTGAGATCCACCTGCCCCGAAAAGGGAAGAAGGAGCGTGTGCGAGGCCTCGTCGGCAAAGGCGGGCGTTCCCTCCGAGGAGAGCGTTCCGCCGAAAAACGTCTCGGGACGGAGCCGCGTCTCGTATTGATATTTTCCGCTCACGACGGTGGCGGCATACCCGTTGTCCGTCTTGCGCAACAGATCTGTCTCGCTATCGTAGAGCGAATACAGGGAGAAATCGAAATCGTAGGGACGGGAAGAGACTACAATAACGGTTACGCTGTCCGTCTCGACGTCCGCGGCCTTACAGGAAGCGACGACGCGGGCGACGCCCGTCGAGCGGGCGATGACGGACCCTCTTTCGTCGACGCGCACATCCGCAAACTCACTGCCCTCGACGGGTTCCACGCTGAAAGCGTATTCACGGTTGGTCGCGTTTTGCGGGCTGACTTCCGCCTCGAGTTTGTAGGGCATGGGCGAAGCGAGATCGATAAAGAGCGTATCGTTCTCGGGCTTATTGAGGATCTTGATCCCGTTCGGTTTGATCTGCACGCCGAGACTTGCGACGTTCGTCGCCGAAAACACCGTGAACAGAAAGAGCAACGGTATGATGAGCATGAGCGCTATGATATTCTTTCTCATCAGGTATCCCTCTCAAATTCATAATATTTTTTGCCGAGGCCGTGCAAAAGATAGAAACACGCAAACGCCGCCGCGGGAATTGCGATCGCCGCAGGGAGCAGATAGGTGAGATATCCGAGTTCCGCGCCTCTCAGAAGAGACATGATGCGCACGAACAACACGCTTCCCCCCACGGCGAAAGAGAGCAAGAGATTGATGAAGATCGTTACGCTTGCCGTCGTGCCAGACTCCGCGATCTCGCCGTCCTCTTCTTCGGAGAACCGCGCGTGGTTGAAATCTGACCGCGTTGCAAGGGCGATGTAGACAAAACTGAAGAGCGTCCCCACAACAAAGAGGAAGAGTGCGAAATACCATGAGAGGTATCCCGCCGCGGCGAGCATGATCGCCGTAACGAGTTGGGAAAGGACGGAGACAAGCATGCAGAAGAAGATCTTCGCAAAGAATATCGTCTTATAGTCTACAGGCATCGCCTTCATCGAGAAGAACATCTTCCCCTCGCGGCTGATGTTTGTGGAACAGAACACGTTGGAGAGCGCGCCGAACATCAACGTCAGAAAGAGGGCGAGTTCGGTATCGCAGCTCAGGCCCGCAACGCGCACAATGAGCGAGGAAGCGATGGACATGCAGAAATAGACCATGAGCGGCATGACGATCGCGACCGAAAAATAGGAGAACATGTAAGCGGGCGTGCGGAAGATCTGTATGAATTCTTTCTTGACGAGGGCGGTGAAGACGGAGGATCCCTTCTTTGCCGTGCGGCGATTTCCCACAGCGCGGCTCACGGTTGTCCGTGCGGACAAAACGCGCTTTAGGATGATGCGCAGCATGATGAGCGAGAGAAGAACGCTCAAAACGATGACGCCTGCGACCGCAAGCCCCCCCACGACGGCATTTCTGCCGACCATGAGACCCGCGAGCCAATTCGAGGGGACGAGACAGGCGACCGCCCGCCCGATCCCGCGCATGAAAGGTTCATTGAAGAAATAGCGGAGCTCCCTGCCGAGCAAAAGTTCTTTCACGGCGTTGAGAACAAACGCATAGAGGGTAAATCCCCCCGCAAGCAGCACCGTGACCGCAAGGAAGTTGAGCGCGAAGTGCTCTTTGAGAAACTCTTTCACCGCAAAATAGGGAATCGCGATGAGCGAAGAGAGCGCAAGCGCGAGGAGAGGCAGAAGCAGGCACATGCCCGCCGCCGCCACGAAATACCACCAAGGCTGGATCACATACGCCGCGATCGTGACCGTGACCGCCAGAATAAACGGAAGAAAGAGCGCCGTCTGCCGCACATAGATGATGATAAGCTTGGCCGTGTAGAGCGTCCCCGCGCTGATCGGCATCGCCGAAAACAGACGGATATCGTCGGCGGCGAAGAGCTCCCTGTTGATGAGCGAGATCCCCTCTACCGTCATAAAGAGAAGAAGAACAGAGAAAGAAAGGGTCAAAAGTTCGTAGACCCTGCCCTGTTTGTCGGGAGCGCCGTTCGTGTAGACGCCCGCATAGATGCCCGTAAAACGGCCGAAAAAGATCACAAACACAGCGATGAGGACGACGCCGATCGCGAGGCGGAAAATATTCCCCGTCACATTCACGCCGCCGCGGCGGAAAGAGGAGAATTGCTCTTGCCTGTGTTTGCGCAAGATGGCGCGGACGGAAGAAAAGTCCGTCCTTTCGAAATTTATCTTTTCCCTCTTCATGCGTCGCCTTCCCGATATTTCTTTTCCACACTCTCGAGGAAATAAGTCTCGAAATCGAACTGCGGATCCTCTTCCATCATGCGGCGGACGTCAAGCTCGGAGATCTGCTTTCCGCCACGGATCAGAATTACGCGGTCGCAAATGCGGGTGACGGTGTTGAGCATGTGCGAAGAGAAAAGAATGGTATTCCCCTTTCCGACATACTCGCGCATGTATGTCTGCACGGCGTGCATGGTGTAAGGGTCGAGCCCCATCATGGGCTCGTCCATGATCCAGAGTTTGGGCATATGAATGAGTGAACCCATCATGCAGATCTTCTGGCGCATACCGTGCGAATAGGAAGAAATGAGGTTGTAGACGGCGTCGCCGAGCGCAAACACTTTCTGAAGTTCTTCGAGGCGCTCCTTTCTGACTTCTACGGGAACTTTATAGACGTCCGCCATGAAGTCGAGATACTGTACGCCCGTCATCTTCGTAAAGACACCCTGATTATCGGTCACAAACCCCATCTGAAGTTTGGCCGCAGTCGGCTCGACGCGGATATCGTGCCCGCCGATCGTGATCGTGCCGTGATCGAAAGGCAGCATCCCTTCGAGACACTTCAAAATCGTGGATTTCCCCGCGCCGTTGTGCCCGAGAAGCCCTACGATCTCGCCCGCATAACAGCAAAAAGAAACGCCGTCTACGGCATATGCAGTCTGCCCGGCGTAGCGTTTTCCGAAATTTTCGATTTTGACGAGTGCTTCCTGTTGGTTTTCCATATGTAGTTCTCTTTCCCCCGCCGTGACGCTCCGAGGGGTGATTTTTTCCATACTATATCAAATTTCAGCCGCAGTGTCAAGAATTTTGAAAGATTTCCCGCCCGCTGCGAGCGGAAATCGGGCGGGATTTTTCTGTCGGAACAAAAAAATACCTTCCGCAGAAGACTCTGCGGAAGGATTTTTTCAGGTCGCGGAAATGATACCTGCGTCTCTGAGGCTGGTGAGAAGAGCATTGAGGGTCGTGGCCACCTCGGGAAGCGTGGCGGTGTTGGGATCGTCGAGGTTGGCGACCGCAACGCCGGGCGTCACCGTGCCTTCGGGACCCTCGGGACCTACGGGGCCTTCGGGACCCTGTGCGCCCTGCGGGCCTGTGGGCCCTTGCGGGATCGTGAAGTTGAGCGTCACCGCTCCCTCTGTACCCGTCTGCGTGACGGAAGCCTGCGTCCCGGGTTCACCCGTCGTAGTCGTGCCGACCGTGATTGTTGCCGCTTCTCCCGTAGGACCGATCTCGCCCTGAGGACCCGTGGGACCGATCTCGCCTTGAGGTCCTGTAGGACCGATCTCGCCCTGAGGGCCCGTAGGACCGACTTCACCCTGAGGTCCCGTAGGACCGACTTCACCTTGGGGTCCTGTAGGACCGATCTCGCCTTGAGGGCCTGTGGGGCCAACTTCACCCTGAGGGCCCGTGGCACCCGTGGGACCTGTGGGACCCGTTGCGCCCGTTGCGCTTGCCGAACCTGCGGGGCCCGTTGCGCCCGTGGCACCCGTGGGACCCGTGGCGCCCGTTGCTCCCGTCGGGCCTTGGGCGCCCTGAACGCCCTGTGCGCCTTGAGGGCCCTGCGGGCCTTGAATGCCTTGCAGCCCCTGCACGCCCTGAGGGCCTGTCGCGCCCGTTGCGCCCGTGACGCCCGTTGCGCCGCGCGGAATGGTGAAAGTGAGCACGGCATTCACGCCGCCCGTAGAGGTGACGGAGGCCGCCGTCCCCGCATCGCCCGTGATCGTCTGCCCTACCGTAACCGTTGCAGGTCCCTGCGGCCCGGTGGGACCCGTGGGGCCTGTGGCGCCGCGGATCACGACAGGGGGATACCCATTATTCCCGTTGCAGCAGGGATTGTTGCCGCAAGTGCAGGGACAATTCCCGCAAGTTTGGCAACGTCTATAAATATACATGTTTTTTCCTCCATTTACCTTGTATCGAGGTGTGGACGGTTTTACCGCCCCATTTCATCATATCCCGAAAAGGCAAAAGAGGTGACAGCGCGACCGCAGACTCATGCGCTCAGACAAAAAAAGACGGGAGCGTTATGCTCTCGCCTTTTGTTTTTTTGCTTATTCCTGATCGGAAGGAGCGTCTGTTACGGTGACTGTGATGACGTTGTTGTCGTCGATCGTGACCGTGAACGTACGGCCCGAACTCAGCGTCAGCGTAAATGTCTTTGCAGCCTCATCGTATACGATTTCATCTTCCGTGAACAGATAGGTGCCTGTGCCGTTATAGAGAAGAACGATCTTATGGTCGGCGCTGTATTCGATAAACGCTTTCCCGTCCGCGTCGTAGGCGACGGACAGTTCGGCCTTTGTAACGGTCGCAGACTCGTAAGGCATGATCGTGTTCGAATCCTCTTCCCCTTCGACGATCTCGGGCGTCTTCTCCTTAAAGGTGATGACATAGACGGTGGAAGCCGTGATCTTGTTCCCGTTGTCTTTGTCTCTCGTCCGCACAAGGTAGTAGACGGCGCCGTCGAGAACATAGCCCGTTTCGGAGGTGATCTCTTCGCCGTTCAACTTCAAAGTGAGGCTCCAGAACCCGCCGATGGAGATGTTGCGGTTTTCCGTCATGAGGACGCGTTCCGCTGTAACGGTGTAACCGTCCGCGGTCGTAAGCTCCTGCACGCGGGAGAACGCATAGAGACCGTAGGCATACATCCCGAGATATTGCACATAGGTGCTGTCGACCGCAAAATTCAGACTGTAACGATAGCCGTCTTTCCCGTCGACATAGACCGTGTAGATCCTGTTCTCATACGTGTATTCCGCATTTTCAAAGTCGAGAAGTTCGCCCGTCGTATCGACGATGCCGGAGTCGGGACCGAATGTGCCATTTGCGACCGCTTTGCCCGCTTCTCCATCTTCGTCGAACGGGGTCATGAGCTGAATGACGCCGAATGTGTTCGGAACGACATAGCCCTGCATCATGTAGTTGATCAGGAAATTGAGGTAGATGGTATCGTACAAGGTCGCCTGCGTGCGCATGGACGTGATCTCATACGTATTTTCCACGTCGTCTTCATCGCCGAGATATTTGAGATCGATCTCGAAAACAAAGCTTGCCAATCCGTTGGGGATCACGATCTGCATCTGATAGGTCGCGTCGTCCCCATCGCCGACTTTAACGCGGGAAACCGTGCACGTATACCTGTCCTCGCCGATATACACAGAGGCGCCGGTATCGGTAAACTCCGCGCTGCCCGAAGGCGAGAATTGGAGCTGGCCGAGCGGGATCTTCTGTTCCGTTACGCTGTCTCCCTGTCCGGAGGTCACTGTGATCGGGAACTTGTTCTGCGTTGCCGTATTGCGCGTAAATGTGAGCTGGAAGCTGGAACTCTGATAGTATGTCTTGCCGTCGAACGTCTTGGTGTCTTCAAATGTTCCGAAGAACGTCTCTTCGACAAAGCCGTATTTATTCGCTTTCTCATTGGTGGGATCCTGACGGTACAGAAGCACGTTGCCCGCTTGGTCGAGGTTGTAGTAGTAACGGGTCTGGCCGTTCATGATCATGAAGCCGTAGCGTGTGAAGAGCATCGCTTGGAAGTCTTCGGTGTAATATGCCCTCTCCACGTTGTTGATCGCCTTGATCGTTCCCTTCGCTTTGTCGTAGATATAGATGCAAGCGTCAGAACCGTCGTCGTTGACGTAGTAGAGCATCGTTTCGGTGACGATGGCATAGTCGCCCGTCTCGGAGCCGCCTTCGGCGCTGTATCTCGTTGCCGTGCCGCAGTCGGAGAGAACGAGAACAGACCAATCTTTCTCGTCCACATAGCTCATGTACACTTCGCCGTAGTCGTAGTAGAATGCGTTATAGGTCGAGGAAGACATTGTGATCGTTCCGACATGACCGACGATCTCCGCACGTTCCCCATTGTTCGTGTAGCTGAGCAGGTACGAACCGTTTGCCTGAAGCTCATAGGTGCCGTCTTTACAGATGACGACGGGATCTTCTCCCGAAATATCGGTGACGGTGAGCTTGCCGTATCCGTCGAACCCGAACGTGAGAGCGTCGATGCTCTGGTTCTTGACGTACAGATAGTTGCCGTATACGTCGTCACGCACCGTGAACGTCTTGTTTTCCTTGAGGTCGATATAGAAGAGACGGGTCGCGGTCGTGAGGACGACGACATTTTCAGAGGCAAGCTCATAGAAGCCGCTGTAGCTCTCGTCTGCGGAGACCGTGTAGGTCGCAAGGAACGCATAGCCGTCGAGAAGGAGCTTTTCGTCGCCGTTCGTGAATTCTCCGTTGAGCGTTTCGTTGTACTTGGCAAAGTAGACATCCGAGCCGTTTACGCTCACAAAGATAAACTTGAAGCTCATGGAGCTGTCGGTCGCGGTAAAGATGTATACGGGGGAGCCGAACGCACTTTCTTCGTCGGTCTCGGTGAAGCGGCCCTCCGTCGTCACCGTCGAGGCAGTTCCCGCGTCGTCCCTTGTCGTGACAGCGTACGTTGCGCCGCCCTTTCCGTTGAACGTAAGCGTCTGGTTGCTCGTTATATAGCCGTTGTCGAGAAGTTCGTTGAAGCTGCCGATGGGCAAACTCAAAACGATAAAGCTGTTAGTTTCATCGTTGAGTTCAAAGTAATAGTAATGTGCCTCGCTTTCGGCAAAGTCGTAATAGTAGAGACTTGTAATGCCGTCTTGCGACGTGGAGACGGGACCCGTATAAGTCGCGGCGCCTTCGCCCGTCGTCTTATAGACGCCGAAGCCCTGCGTGACCGTGAGCGTGGAACCGTCCGATGCGGTATACGTCTTATCGAATTCCTGCTTCTCCTCTTCTTTCATGGTCATCGAATGCCAATACATGATGGTGTAGGCATTGTCCGACCCCATGACGGTATCGATAGAGAACGTGCAGGTCAAAAGAGACGCAATATGGAAAGGTTCGCTCGTAAAGCTCTCTTCCGTAAGGACATCTTCGGTCGTGAACGTGTATACATCCGTTTGCTCGTCCTTTGCGACGCGGCCCGTGAGGACCTTGACATAAGCGTTGGAGACGTACGCATACACGGAAGCTTTGCCGACCTCGGTGTCGTTGAGGACGAAGAGCGGCGAATAGTAGACGCTCCCGTCTTTAGAATACTGCACTTCGGTGTATTCGGATGTCACGGCAGTGAACTTGTAGGTGGTAACTTGCTCGCTCGTCCCGTCGTCGCCGATCTGCGTCTCCGTTGCCGTCGTGATGAGGAAGAGGCGCACGGTGTTGTCTGTCGCATAGAACTGCACGAGATTGCCGAGTTCGGAAGCGTAGAGCGTGTACATACCGCTCAAGGTATTGAGACCGCTCGCGTCGGCATAGGTCGCCGTATACATACCGTCGAGTGCAAGCGTTTCACCGGACTCGGACTCATAAACATGGTCGTAAGTCGTGGAATAGAGCAAGTAGGCGCGGGCACCCGAGATCGTTGTGAGACGGGCAATGCCTACCGGCATGCCGTAGGCGTTCATGAGCGTGATTTCATTGTCATCGCGCCTGTAGTAATAGCTCGTCGTCGAACCGTCGGGATTGGCAAACGTAGCGTTGCCGAAGCCGTTCAGCGTGATCGCATAGACGGAGGTATAGTAAGTGAGGTGCCCTTGATAGATGACGCCGCGGGGAATGGCACCCCAGCCGTACTCCTCTTCGTCGCGGACGAGGAAATATGCGCCGCTGGAGGAACGGGAGAGTGCATACACAAAGCTCTGCCCCGCCATGGGACCTTCGGTATATTCAACGTCGTAGAAGCCGTCGGCGTTGATGGTGTAGGTGCCCTTTGATGTGTTGTGCGGGTTTGTAGCGTCGGTGTACTCGAGGCCGTTGTAGCCGTCGAGATGGATCTTGTAGTTTTCGTCCGCGCCGACGAGGTTCTTCATGTAGGTGAACGTGAACCCGTCGCGGGCGTCGCTGTAGTAGGAGAAAGTGCCGTCGGTATACAGCTTGCCCTGCAACATGTTTACTTCTTCGCCCGACGCATCGGTGGAGAAGAAGTCGAATTCACTCGTCTCGGGGTCGAATGTGCCGAGGAACATTTTATCGCCGCGCAACAGATAGATCTCTTCCGCGTCTTCGGCGAAATGGAAGATGTAGTCGCTGCCGCCGAACATGTTGGAATACCCTTGCAGCCAGACGGCATAGAGCGTCATCGGTTTCTGTACCTTAAAGACCTCTGTCTCTGCCGCGCCGTTGAAGAGGCGGGAAGAAATGAAATCGGAGTTGTATTCCGCTTTGCCATCCGCGGTCGTGCTCCAACCGATCAGACCGTATCCCCTGTAAGAGAAAGGAACGGGAAGCGTGACTTCGCTGCCGTAGAGAAAGCTGACCGTCTCGCTCTCGGTGTTTCCCTCTCCCTGCAAGTCGGGATAATTGGCATTGAGGACGAGCGCGATCTGATTTCTGTCGAAATAGCGGACAAAGGTATTCTCGGAAGCGTTCTCGGTGAGCGTCTTCGTCATGACGGAACCGTCGTGATCGATCGCAGTGAACCCTTCGAGCGCGGGCGCCGCCGTGAATGCGGTCCCCGTGACATATTCATAGCCGATGTAATTTTCCGCCGCCTTCTCATAGCCGCTGAGGTCGAGCTTCTGGAGATAGAGCTCAACGGAATAGGCGATCTTATAGTGCGCCGTGAGCGTGACGCCCTCTTTTGTGAGCGTTGCGCCCGCCGAAAGGGGTACGCCGCCCGTCAGCCACTCGCCGAACTGATGGTCGCTGAAAGTAGGAACATACTGCTGCATAAAGTCGGAGATGTTCGTCCCCTCTTTTGCATAGAGAGTCGTCCCGGCCTCGAGCGTTCCTCCGCCGAGTTCGAGCTTGATCGCGTACATCTGCTCCCACTTTGCGTAGAAAGTCATGTCTTTTTCGGGGGTAACGGACGTCACGGGAGAACCCGAGAAGTCGGACTCAAGATACCAACCCTCGAAGCTGTATCCTTCCCATGTCGGCTCGGGAAGTTCGTATGCTTCGCCGAGCGTGACTTCGACGCTTTCGATTTCGGGTCCGCCGTTCGTATTGAAGTTCAATTTTGCCTTATCGCCGCCGCCGCACGCCGCAAACAGCATGCAGATGGCCGCAATGAGCATCATGACGCTCAACAGAAAGCCTTTCCTTGATTTTACCATTGTTGTCTCCTTATCGTTTAAAAACGTTATTGCTGATTTTCCGTCCCGTACGTTTTATGTGTTCGCGGGATCTCCGCCGCCCTCTCCGGAAGACGGCTGTTGGGGCTGGTTGCCCGTTGCCTGGCCGAACATCTTCATGAGCATATCGAGAAGCCAATCGGCATACTCGTCTTCCCACGCTTCTTGGTCGTCGACGGGCGGCGCCACTTCCCAGACGGAGTAGACCGTTGTCCCCGCGGGCAGCGTTTCGAGCTGTGCGGCGGTGTATTCCGCCTCGGTCGCGCCCTGTTTCGTGGACCAACCCACAAAGACGTAACCCTCTCTTCCGGGACCCGCATAGCCGAAGCGGGCATGGGGATAGGTAACGTTGTCTACCGTGACGGACTCGACATATGTCCCGTCTTCGGAGAGAACGACATCCCACACGGCGGGCCGCTGTGATGAGTTCCAATAGGCGCTCCAATCGCCCACGCCGTCGCCCGTGCCGTAGATCGTGAGACGCGGACATCCGTAGAAAGCGTTTTCGTCGATCATGTCGGGCTTCCCCTTGAAGAGAACGGTGCTGAGATTTGTACAACCCTTGAATGCGAAGACCCCGATCGATTTCACGCTTGCGGGGATCTGTGCCTGCGCGAGTCTCTCGTTGCCGTAGAATGCGTAGTCGCCAATCGTCTGCACGCCCTCGCCGATCGTGAGCGAGGTGAGGCGCTTGCACCCGTAGAACGCATAATCGCCGATGCGCTCTATATTCGAGGGGATCGTGAGATCACGCAACCATTCGCAATAGGAGAACGTGTAATCTTCGATTTCTTTGAGCCCCGTGCCGAGAGATACGGACTGCAAAGCCCAACAATCGCCGAAAGCGCGCTCGCCGACCGAAACAACGGAGTCGGGAATGACGACCTCTTCGAGAAACCAATTATTGTAGAAAGCATATTTTCCGATCGTCTCAACGGTATCGCCGAGGTCGATGGACGTGAGCCCGGCCTGGCGGAATGCGCTGTCGCCGATCGAAGTGACGCGCGTGCCGTGCAAATCGAGCTCGCGGAGCTGGTCGCAACGGTAGAACGCGTCGCGCCCGATAGACTGCAACATCGTCGGGAACGTGACGGAATAGATGGATTTGCACAGATAGAACGTGTAATCCTCGATCACTCTGAGATTTCTGTTCAGATTGACGTTGGTGAGCGAAGTGCAGTAAGCGAAAGCGCCCTTGCCAATCCGCGTGATGTTGTTGAGCCCCGAGATGTTCTGGAGCGCAGTATCGGCATAGAAAGCGTAGTCGCAGATCCCCACCGTCTCAGGTTTGAGTTCGATGAGAGGATGGCTGGTCTCTTCGCCTTCGGTAACAGGGTCGATATGATAGCCGACGACCCAGTTCCCCGCATAGACAACACCGTCTTCCAGCGTGCTCTCGTCTTTCCACAGTTCCGTATCGAAGTAAGCATTTTCGCCTACGCGCGTCACCGTGTCGGGAATGAGGAGCTCTGGATTATTTTGATTGTAGTTGAGGCGGGTGCAACGGAAGAATGCGCGAGTGCCGATCTCTCTGAGGCCGCTTGCTAAGCGTACGTTGTTGAGCGTATCGCACAATGCGAAAGCGTAGCTCCCGATGCTCACGAGACTGTCGTTATATTCCGCAATGATCCTCTGGAGGGACGGCGCATGATAGAACGCCGCCGAACCGATATATTTGAGGGAAGCGGGGAAACGGATCCGTCTGAGTTTTTCGCAACTGACAAACTCCTGCACGGTGTGCATCACGGGATTTCCTTCTTCGTCGAAAACGGGGTTTCCATCTTCGTCGACCGTCTCTTCCTCATACGACCAGATATAGCGGAAAGCCGCGTCGCCGATGCCCACGGTCCCCTCGCGGAACGAGGTCTCGTCCATGATCTCGACCGTCTTTTTAAAGTCCTCCGTCGCGTCTACGATCCAATGGTCCGCATAGACGAGGTTGTCGCCCGACTGCATCTGATCGATATACAGCTTGCTGCCGTAAAACGCTTGGAGTGCGATGGAAGTGACGCTCGAGGGTATCTTGATGTTGTCGAGGGCGGTATCCTGCACGAAGCAATACTGGCTGATGGCTGTGAGCCCTTGCGGCAACTCGACGTTGTTGAGTTGCGGACATTCCGCAAACGCGTAGGTGTCGAGGGTAAGTTCGCCGCTGAGTTCCTTGAATACAAGCTCACGGAGCAGAGCGCAGTAGTCGAAAGCCATCTGCCCGATCGAGCGGATCCCGCTGCCGAACGTCACTTTTGTGAGCGATGCCAGCTGGCGGAAGGCGCTCTTCTCGATCGTTTCAACGGAGTCGGGTAAGGTAAGCTCTGTAAGCGAAGAGCAGTTCGTGAACGCAGATTCCCCGATGCTCAGGGTGTTTTGCCCCATTTCGACGGACGCAAGCGCCCTGCAATAGGCAAAAGTGAAAGGTTCGATGGCCGTCACCGATTCGGGGATACGGATCTCCTTGAGATTACTGCACTGCTGGAACGCCGCGCGGCCGATGGACGTGACGGACTCGGGAATGGTGACGGACACGAGATTGGAACAGTTGTAAAAGGCACTCTTGCCGATATACTTCACGGAGTCGGGAATGACGACGCTCGTCACTTTGGTGCTGCCGCGGAAAGCGGTGTCGCCGATTCCCGTGACGGGTTTCCCGCGGTATGTCCGCTCGATCACGACGTCGCCGCCCGCCGAGCCGGCGCTTCTGACCTCATACTCCGTATTGCCGTTTGTGGCAGTATAGAGAAGTCCCGATTCTCTGTCTTTGTGGAAAGCTACCGTGTCCGACCAAGGGGAGAAAACGTCGTTTCCCGCACCGCCGACGGAGCGGACTCTGATCTCGTAGTCCCCTTCCTCAAGTGAGGAGAGGTCGTACGACGTCCTTTGAACGATGTTTTCCTTGCGCTCGCCGCCCGCTTCCCCGATCTCGATCCTGTAGCTGCGCGCGTTGGGCACGGCAACCCATGAGAGGACGAGTTCGTCGTTGTCGAGAACGGGCACGGGTGCGTCGAGAGAGGAACCGCACGCCGTCGCAAGCAGGAAGATCGAGGCAGTCAGGATCATACCGACTATAAATTTCAGTATCTTATTCATGTTTCCGCGACGCCTTCCTTTCTTTATAACTTCTGATGAGCTCGTGCGGCCACTTGAATTTGAACTTGCGCACCGCAATGTCCGCAAGGAACAGGACGGCGGCAGTGATGATGAACGCAAGAGCGGGGTCTACGACCTTTTCCGTTCCCGTGACGAAATCGCGGAAAACGCTCCAGGGGTCGTCCGCCGCAACGACGGAACCGTTCCCCTTTGCGGCAAGCTCCGCCATCAAGGCTGCGGGGTCGAAATCGGCGGCCTCTGTGAACATGTCGTATTCTTCCGAATAGGAGAACGTTTTATAGGTATCCGCCGTGGCGATAATGTTGCCGTCTTTGTCGACTTTATTGAGGACGATCCGATAGGTACCGCTCTTTTTGACGACGAACGTGGAGCGGGTGTAACGATTTTCCGCATTGAGGTCGGCCGTGACATAGAGATCGCCGTTTTGGGCGTCCGTCTTCGCGTTGAGCGACGTGGTGACTTCCCCGTCGTCGGTGTATTCAATGATACTGCCTTGAATGGTCTCCCCCTCGTTGAGGCTCGTATAGATATTCAGACGGTTGAAATAATTGTCTTCCTCGAGCTCCATTCTGATAGAATTGGGACGGATATTGGACGTCGGCATCAGGTTGGAGACGATATTCAGGAGCAATTTCTGTCCGTTTTCGTCCGATAGGAAATTGGCAGACCAGTGGTTGTTCAGATCGCACATGAAGCTTCCGACCATCCCTTCGCCGAATTTCCACTGCGCGTAGATGGGAACTTCGAACTGTCCGACGAGAATGGTATCGGCGCGTTCCCGCGCACGAACGCCGTAGAAACCGCCCAGCGTCGCGTCGAGCGCACGGGCCGTCTGCTTGATGACGTTGCCCTCTGCGTCGAGGTCTTCGACAAGGCCGTATTTCACGCCCGAGACGACTTGCGAGAGCTCGTTCGCAACGGAGGGGTGAAAATCTTCCTCGGTGAGTTCCTTGATCGCGGGCGCGTTCAGGTCGTTGATGAGCGATCCCAGAAGATCGTGCTCGCTGTCCGCCAAAAACAGCTTGCCGTCGCTCTCTTTTACGATATCTTCGAGCACCTTTGCGGGGTCGGAACCCGCGGTCATGTCGATTCCGATCGCGGAGAACGTGATGCCGTTGTTGCGGTAGTACCGCCTGACTTCGGGCATATAGTCCTCGGGCTGGTCGCCGGGGAGACCGTCGGTAATGAGAATGACGTGCCGTCTGTCGACGCGCTGTTCTGCGACGAGAGCCCGTCCCGCACGCGTGATGGCGGGCGTGTACTTCGTGCCGCCCGAGCCCGAAATGTTATCGATCGTCTCTCTGATCGTCGTTTCCTCGGTGCGCGAAGTGAGCTGAAGCTCGGTGTGATAGCTGTCTTCCAGCGTGACGATGCCGACGTAATCGCGCTCGGTCAAAGCGTCGAGGCAGATCTTCGCGCCGTTTTTCGCCCATTCGATCTTTTCGCCGGACATGGAGCCCGAGATATCAATGACGAGGACGACGCCGACGGGCGGCGTATAGTCGACCGCCTGCACGGGCAGCATCTGTTGGAGAAGAGTGTTTCTGAGGTCGAAACGGTTGTAGGCGTGCGCCGTGCCGTCTGCATTGTTGCCGCCCGCGGTGAAAAGGCCGCCGCCGTAATCATATACATAGGAATAGAGAAGCTCATCGAGCGCGTACGGCGTGAGATCGCCGCTCGCGATGTTGTTGAGAATGATCTGGTCGTAGTCGAGGAGTTCGTCGACGGTCGTCGGCACATGGGTGCTCGACGCGAGGTGCAAAACGGTGACTTCGTAATCGGCGCCCTCTTTCTCCTGCGCAAGAAGAGAAGAAATCGCGTCGGATTCATGCTCGTCTTTGCCCTGATCGATGACGAGAACGCGGTCGTAGACCTCGAGATAGATATAGGAATAGTATGTGTTATTCTCTTCGAGTTTGTCGTTGCTCTCCGTCGCTTTGATCCGGATCTCGTGCAACCCTTCCGTCGTAAACTTCTTGGTGAAGTTGACGACTTGCGTGCCCGCGGCAATGTCGACCGTCTGCACGCCCGTGTCGCTGTCGAACTCGCCGTTATCGAACAGTTCGATGACGGTGGAACGGGCGCCGTTTTTAGACGTCACATCGACGGCAATGGTGCACTCCTCGTTGACGTTGACGTGGTATGTGGGAAATTCCACGCCGATGACCTGCACGTTATCGGTGCTGTAGTCGGAATTGATATATACTGTATCGATCTTCGTCCCCTGCGCGGAGATGGAACGGATGACGTTGGTCGCTTCCTCGTCCGTCTCCTTGCCGTCGGAAATGAGAACGATCTTCGCGGAGTCGCGATAATTGAAGAGCGTGCTCGTATAGCGGAGCGCCGCCGCGATATCCGTCGCGGACGTGTCGGGAAGCGGTGCGTTCTGATATTGTTCGAAAATGGTCTCCGTGTCGAACGTCAGCGGTACGGCGTATTGCTGCGTGAACCCGAACGTCACGACGCCGACTTTGTAGTTATCGTATTTGCTCTCGCTGATCACCGTCCTCATGAAGTCTTCGCGCGCGTCTTTCGACTCTTCGGTGGTGTCCGAAACGTCGACAAGGAGGATAATCTCGTTTTCCACGTTCGGGATACGGTATTGGAACTTCATCCCGGAGAGGACGCTGATGCACAGCGTCATGACGCACATGTGCAGAACCATGGAGACGATACGGTTGCGCGTCTTGCGATAGCGCTTGGGAAGCAAGAAATAGGTGATGAGCGTCAGGGCCAAAGCGGGGATCAGGAGAAGCATCAGCCAAGGCCTGTCGAATGTAATGGTAAAATCGGTCATGCGGCTCCTCCTTTATTTATTGTCGCGCGATTGCAACAGCCACTCGATAAAGAGCAACGAGACAAGCGCCACGGCGACCCACAAAAGCAATTCCTGTACGGTATTGTCGGGCTTTTCTTCGATCACAGGCTCGGACAATACGTCTTCCGTCGCCCAGATGTTGCTCTCTGCGGCGGGTATCTTCACAAAAATTTTCAGATCGGTCGTACTGCCGTTGAAATAAGAATTCTGTCTGAGCGTATAGACGCCCGGGGTAGTGAATGTGAGCGGGATCGTGAACGAAACCGCGTCTTCGGGTCTTTCGTACGTCCCGAGCACCGTGTTGTTCGCATCGCGGACTTCGAGCACGGAACCGCGGGGATTGACCGAGATCTGTGCGCCGACTTCAAACGAATTGCCGTTTACGGTGCCGGGGATAAAGAAGTTCGTGATATTGAAGAGAAGAGTGTACCATTCGGGCATCTGAACGATATTCGAATAGTGCACGCTGAACGGCATGACGACGATCTTATTTCTCCCCTCGTTGCGGACGAGAAGAAGCGGATTTGTATCGCACGACATCAATACCTTATAGGCGGAATCGTAGTTGAGCATATTGTACCGCGTCACAGAGATGAGCGCCGCGGAGATGTTCTTCAAGATCGGGTGTTCCTCTTCCGCCGCAAGGTACATGGAGGTCTGATACTGCTGCCGCCCCACGATGTTGAAACCTGCGCCCGTCGGCGCGATGTCGGGATCGGCAAGGAAAACCACGCCGTCCGTCGGGAGAAGGTCGGGTGCCGCATGCTCGTAGATGTAAAAATCGTAGCCTTCCGTCACAAAGGGCTGCGGCACGCCCCTCAGCTCTCTCTCAATCTCGGTAATGCGGAAATCCCACCATTCCGAGAAGTCGTTTCTTAAAATATCGAGCGCACTCGTGAAGAACGGGTTGGGCTTTGTGCTCGTATAGAGCACGTTTACGAGCGGTTTGCGCCCGCCGTAGATCTGATAGGAGTTGTCGTCTGCAAAGGAATCCTGTTCACTCAGCGTAATGCTGATCTCCTGATACGACGTGAAGGAGGAGATTCCCTTTTGCAGCTCGGAATAGAAGATCCCGTCCGTGTCTTCGCCGCCGCCGTTGCGGAAAATGAGTGTCTGCGTCTTGCCGTCTTTGCAGTCGACGGTATGTTTGAAAGAGATCGTATTCCCCTCGCTCGAGAGGTTGGCATTGGCGCCCTTGACCTGCACGTTCACTTCGAGCGGCCAGGAGATACCTTCCTGCCCGTAGCATGCGACCTGCACGGTGAGCATATAATACCCGTCTTCGAGCTCGGCTTCGGCGCCGAGAATGGAAGCGTTCCACTCTTCGTTGCCCATCACGGGAACGACCTCAACGCTGTCGGGAACATAGCCGTACGTCGTATCCGTATAGAGATAGATCTTCGCGGCGGGATTTTCTGCCAAAATCTCCTCGCAGAGATCGATCGCGCCGTCGATATTCGCCGTTCCGTAAGAACAGGCCGAGGCGTCGTCGGAGTACTCCTGCAAAATATCCATGAGCGCCGAGCGGTTCCTGCGGTCGATACGCGTTGCAAGGAACTCGGGCGTCTCGTCCGCAAGAATGACGGACATCGCCCCATCGGCTGAAAATGTGCTGTCGGAAAGTTCCGCTACGTCCCCCACCGCGCGGTGAAAGCGCGTTTCGCCGTTACTCTGCGTGTACATGCTCGCAGAAGAGTCGATGATCGCGATGACGTCCGAACGGTCGGTATTGCGATTGTAGACCAAGGCGGGACGGGAGAGAATGAGCGCCATAGCGGTAAGGATCAGAAGCTGGCAGATAAAGATCAGAATGTTTCTGAGCTTATTGACAGGGATCCTTTTCTTTCTGTACTTTAAGCTGAGCTGCCAGACGTACGTGCTTGAGACATGTTTGACCTGATAGTTCGGCTTAATGATGTAAATAAGAATGAGTACGGGGATCGTGAGAAGTCCCAGTAGCCCGAGCGGGATCAACAAACCGAGACTCATGACATGACACCTACCTTAAGCAATTCTCCGAAAAGCGCCTTTTCGACGGGGCGGTCGGTGATGACGGAAAGAAATCCCGCCTCGCGGGAATTGCAGAAACTTTTGAGTTCGCCGCGAAAATCCCTGAGCGCTTCCTGATAGGCGCGAAGCATACTGCGCGTAATGCGGAGCTTCATGTTTTTCGGGTCTTCCATGCCGAGCGCTTCCGAATCGACGAGATGGACCCTGCCGTCGTAGGCGGGGTCGTCCTCTTCGGGCGTGAGCACCTGTATGAGCAAGACCTGACGCTTTTTAAATGTCAGATAATCCACGGCTTTTTTCCAATCGCTGTCCGTCATAAAGTCGGAAATGATAACGGAGAGCCCGTCGTTCGAGCCCGTATCGGGGCAATTCGTCACGGCGGCGCCGATATCGACATCGTCGTCGAACTCCAGGTTTTCAAGACCGCTCATCGCTCTGAAAAAGGTCGTCTTTCCCACGATGGTCCCGAAAGGATCTTCGCACTTGTCCCCTTTCATCAGTTTGAACGAAACTTTATCCATATTATGGACAGCCAAAAAGCCGAGGGCGGCTGCAAAGGCAACGGCATAAGCCGCCTTTCGGGGAGCCTCCCTCTCCATGGACGCCGAACAGTCCAAAAAAATCTGCACGTGCATCTGCCGTTCGTCCGTGAACAGCTTTAAAAAGTATTTTTCGAATCGGCTATACAAATTCCAGTCGATCCTTCTGATGTCGTCTCCCAGCATGTATTCGCGGTAATCGGCGAATTCCACAGTCTGCCCGTACGTCTTCACGAGATGCTTGCCGCCGAAAAACCCCGCGAGGTTTGCACGCAGGTTCAGCGCAAGCGTCTCGAGACGGCTGAAAAACGCATCATTCAAGTAACTGACTTTCATTATTTTTTACCGAAAAGACCGCGCTTTTTTTTGTTATTCTTATTGTCAGAGATATCTTCCTCTCCGTTTTCCGAAGGGGCCGCCTCCGCGGCGGGCGTCTCTGCGCTCTCTTTCTGTGCGGAAACGGGCGCGGACGCGAGCGAAGCGGGTGCGGGAAGCTTATTCTTTTTGCACACTTCCGAAATGACCATGCCGACGATAGCGTCGGGCGAGACGCGCTCTGCGATCGCTTCGAAATTGAGCTTGATGCGGTGACGGAGAACAGGATAAGCAAGATCGTTGATATCGGAATAGGCAACGTTGTACCTGCCCTTGATGAGCGCCATGACCTTTGCGGCCGAAATGAGCGCCTGACCCGCGCGGGGAGAAGCGCCGAGGCGCACGTACTTTTTCGCGGCCTCGGTCGCGCACTCACTGTCGGGATGGGTGGCGGAACAGAGCATCATCGCATATTTGAGCACTTCTTCCGCAACGGGGATCTGATTGGCAGTCTCGCGCATTTTGAGCAGCTGCTCGCCGCTGCAGACGGGATCGGCAACTTCCGCCATCGTCTTCTGCGTCAGGCTGACGATGCTCATGAGCTCGTCTAAGCTGGGGTTGGGGACGATGAGTTTGAACATGAAGCGGTCCATCTGCGCTTCGGGCAGAGGATAGGTACCGTCTTGCTCGATGGGGTTTTGCGTCGCGAGCACGAAGAAAGGCTCGTTGAGCTTCCGCGATACGCCCATGACCGTGACCGTATGCTCCTGCATGGCTTCGAGAAGCGCCGATTGCGTTTTGGGGGTAGCACGGTTGATTTCATCGGCAAGGATAATGTTGCTGAAGACGGGCCCGGGCTGGAAACTGAACGTAGAATTGCCGTTGTCGTCTTTCACGATGATATTGGTACCCGTAACGTCGGCGGGCATGAGGTCGGGCGTGAATTGGATACGGGCGAACGGCAAATCGAAGACGCGTCCGAGCGTTCTGACCAATCTGGTCTTGCCGACGCCGGGCACCCCTTCCAAAAGAACGTTGCCGCCCGCTATCATTGCGATGACCGTACCCTCGACGACCTCTTTCTGTCCGATGACGTCTCTCTTGATCTGCGCAAAAATGTTGTTGCTGAGTTCACTGAATTGCTTGATGTCGTTTTCCGTTACCATGATTTTCTCTCTTTATTTTTTGTAATCTCGGCTGTTTTAGTCGCCGCCACCTTCACTTTCGCCTTCTCCCTCGCCGTCGCCGGTCTTGGAAGAATCCTGTTGAATGGAATCGTAATAGTCCGAAATGCTGTCTTTTAAGCCGTCGTCCATCGATTCATCCGATCCCAAGCGGTCCATCGCCTCGCTGTGCGCGTCCTCATAGGTATCGCCGTAGAACGTCTGGCCGTCGATGATCTGGTTCCCCATGTCGCTCTGCGTGGCGCCGCCGGGGCCGTTCCCGCCGCCGCCGAGATTTTCCGGATCCTGTAACTGTTCGGTGGACTCGGAACCGGGCCAAGGCGGTGCATCGGGATCGGTCTCGCCGTCCTGATTGTCGTTATCTCTCGGTTCGCGATAAATGTCGGGCGGCGCGAAACGATCGCTCTCGGCGTCTTCAACGTTCTCGGCATACTTCAAAAAGATCGCCTGCACGTCCATATTGCCCTTGACATTGACGTCTTGTCTGTATGCCTCGGTAACGCCGTCTGACCAGCCGACAAAGATGTGCTTGTCGTCTTCCACTGCAAGAACGGCGGGCGCGTCTTCGCCCTCCGTGACGATGACTTCTTCAGAAACCGATTGTTCGTTGCTCCAATCGTCGGTATACATCACGATCGAACCGCCGCCGCTGCTGGAGACGGAATAGGTGAGCGTGAAAGTTTTAGGAAGAACGTTTTCCGAGACGAGCGAAACGCCGCTCGGAATGACGTCCGCGACATAGAGCGAGCCGACGGTGATCGCCGAGCATCCGAGAAGAACGCCGACGCCGAACGTGATGACGAGCGCCGCGGAGACGGCGATCTTCACGAGCATATGGTCGACGGAGCCGAGCGCTTTGAGCGTGTCTTCTCTCTGGCGCATTGCGATATAGGAAGGATCGTTTTCGAGCTCGACCATGGTGAGAACTCTCTCTTCGAGGCCGAGTTCGTCGACGCGCTTTGCGATCGCTTTCGTCGTGGGACGGTAAAGTTTATAATAAAACAGCGGTGCAAGGAGAGCGGTGAGCCCGACAAGAAGCCCGAGCCCGACATACAGCCCGCCTTTAAAGCCGAAGAACCAGCTGAAAAGAACGGTGAGCGACAGGGCGCCGAGGCCGATGCAAGCGCTCAGAAGAATGGATTTGAGGATCCCTTCCCGCGCGATCCTTGCGCGATATTTCTTAAACACGTTATTTGCCATTTTGAACCTCCTTATTTATTATTCTTATTTTTCATTTTATCATTTTTATATGGGGTTTGTCTACTATTTTTTAAACGCATACGCCTCCGCACGAAATTTTCACATTCGTGCGGAGGTTTTTGCAGATTTTAGGGCTCCTTTTGGAAAATTATTCCTCGGGAACGTAATCGAATACGACTTTTGCCTTGGTGTTCGTCATCCAATCAAAACCGATGAGCGAACCTACGACATACCGGCTGTTCTCGAAACAGATCGTCTGATTCTCACCCCACGACGAGAATGCAGAAGCATCCACAGACGAGAGCTTGGAATCCTTTCCGATGATGAATTTCTCGAACGCGCAGTTCATAAGCGAACCGCTGCCGATGGACGTAAGGCTGTCGGGTATTCTGAGCGTCTTCACCGTAGTTGTCCCCGGCTTTCCCCAAAGAGTCGTCGCGAATACATTGATCCCTTCGCCGAATACAACTGTCTCGAGCTCGGGGGTGTCCTCGAACAACTGGTTGAGCGTAACCGCCCTCGTCACACCGTCTGCCGTATCTTCAAAGATAACGCTCCGCAATTTCTGACAATGCCTGAACAGATAGATGATCGTGGATGTGTTGCTGCCCGTATTCGCCGTTCCGATAACGGTTCCGGGAACGACGGCCGTCTCAACAGAGCTGTATTCAAAGGTGTATTGACCGATATACGTTATCTTGCCGAAATCTTCCGCCGTCAGGTCTTTGAGGCCCGTCGTGTAGGAATAAGCATAGTCGCCGACCGAAATGATGTACTCCGTGATATGAAGGCTCGGCGTTGCGCTGCCGTAGAAGCAATATTTGGGGATCGCCGTGACCGACGAAGGAAGGTTGAGCGTCGTAAGGCGCGTCGTGTTCATAAAGGTACCGGTGGGAAGCGCAACGAGCCTTTCGGGCAAGGTAAGCGTTTCGATCGCCGAGTCGAAGAATACACCTGTCGTACCCGTCGCAGAGGTCGAGCCCGCCGCGAGAGTCAAAGGCTGAGGATCTTCCCCATCTGCGGGATCTTTGAACGTTACCGTCCTGAGGTTGGGCGTATTCGCGAATGCGTTCGAGCCGATCGTTGTGACGGACGCGGGAACGACGACTTCCTCTACAAGACTGCCCTCGAACATCGAAGCTCCGATCTCCGTAAGGCCGTCGGGAAGGATGACTTTCTTGACGTCGGCGCCGAACATATACGCGCCCATTGAGACATCGGTGCCGACATCGGGATTCAGCGTATTGAAGTCGACAACGCCTTCTTCCACCGATGCATTGGGCATAGCGTAAAGGGTATTGTCTGCGCCGTAGAGAGCGCCGCTCTCCACGCGGAACGCCGTGTTTTCGCCGTCGAGCGCAAAGGCCGTGATCTTGGCGCAACCCATGAAAGGAGTTGCGACCGAAGTCGTACGGAAGTTTAACAGATCTTTGGAGAGCGTCACGGTGCCCGTAAGCCCAGCATTCTGGAAAGCTCCAACGCCGAAATCGGTAACGCCCGAAAAATCGAAACCTTCGAGCTTCTCACAGTTGCGGAACGCATACTGGCCTACAACCTGGATCTGCCCCGCTCTCGTTGTTACGGTCTGCAAGTTGACGCATCCGTCGAACACATAGGAATTGTTGTTGCCCGCTGCCGTGGCGGAAGACGAAAGCCTCGTCACTTGCGTGCCCGAAAGATCGATCTTCTGCAGCGCCGTGCAGTTCTGGAACGTATATGTGCCGAGATGCTTGATCAAGGCGCCGAGGGTAACTTTATCGAGCGACGTGCAACCAAGGAACATGTAGTTGCCGAGCGAAGTCGCGAGCGACAAGCCTAAGTCTGCTTCCTTGAGCTTGATGCAGCCGTCGAACACATAAGTGCCGAACGTCGTGATCGTGCCGAGCTGAATGCTCGTAAGACTGAGGCAGTTGCGGAACGTGCAGGCCGGAAGATTGTTGATACGGTTGCTGAAGTTGACCGTTTCGACCGCCGAGCCCTCAAAGACGCCCAGAGTACGGGTTGCAGATGTAAACGACGTACCGCCCGCCGTGACCGAGATCGTCCCGGAACCGCTTTCAAATGTAACGGTCTTGAGAGAAGCGCAGTCTGCGAATACGCCCGCTTGCAACGTCTTCAGCGTTGCGGGGATCTTGATGGAAGTAAGGCCGCTGCCGCTGAAAGCGTGTGTGTTGAGCGCCGTCGTGCCAACGAGTTCGATCTCCTTGAGAGATGTGCAGTTGCGGAAAGCGCAAGCGGCGACCGTCGCAACACGCTTGCTGAGAGTGACGTTTTGAACCGCCGAGTTCTCAAAGACGCCCAGAGCACGGTTTGCTGTCGTCCAACTCGTACTGCCCGCCCCGAGCGATATTGTCCCTGTTCCGTCTTCGAAAGTAACAGTCTGAAGGGAAGCGCAGTTTGCGAATGCGCCAGGGTCGATCTTCGTGATCTTTGCGTGGATGTTCACGGAAGTGAGCCCGCTGCCGTTAAAGGCGTTTTTCCCGATCGAGGTTATTTTCGTGAAATCGAACGTCGTCATGGCCGTGCAGCCCATGAATACGCCTTCGGGTAAGGACGTGATGCCCGTATACTTGCTCAAATCTAACGACTGCAACAAAACGCAATCCTGGAACGCCGCTTTCCCGAGCGACTTGATCCCGCTCGGCAACGTAACGCTTGTAAGCTGCGCGCAACCCGTATACATGTTCTCGGGCAAAGCTGTGACGTTTGCAAATTCGCTGAGGTCTGCCGACTGCAACGACGAGCATCCGTTAAACATGTTGGTCGGAAGTGTCTTAGCGCTCGTGAGCGAACCGAAGTTGACGGTAGTGAGCTTTGCGCAATCCTTGAACATGAAGTTCGAATTCGGGAACTTGGAGACGTCGAGCTTGGGAAGTTGAGTTGCGAAATCGAAGCTTTCGAGCCCCGTGCCGCAGAAAGCGTATGTACCGACCATGGTGACGTTATCGAGACCTGTGATCGTCTTGAGGTTCGTGCTACCCTCGAAGCACCTCGCGCCGAGCAATTCGAGATTGGTCGGGAACTTCACGGTCGTGAGAGCGGTGCAACGCGCGAAGATGAAAGTTGCGCTTGACGCGCTCGACGGCATTGAGGTCTTCTTCGACGCGTCGAGATACTTCAGGTTGGTAAGGTTCGTAAGATCTACTTCTTCAAGCGCCGTACAATCCACAAACGCATTTTTCCCGATATATATGATCGAATTCGGAAGTTTGATCGAAGTAAGGTTGGGGTTCTGCGAGAAGAAACCGTAAAGATAGGAAAGCGTACCGCCTGCGCCGCCGCCCGCAGGAATTTCTTCAACGCCTGTGAGGCCGCTCATATCGATCTCGGTAGCGCCGCTCATCATGAACATATAGGCGCCAAGCTTTTTGAGCTGAGCGGTTTTAGGGAAAGTGATCTTGAGCGGGTTGTCGCTGTTGCGTCCCGCACCCGAAAAGATACCTGTCGCGGAATATGTATATGCGGTGTCACCGTTAAGCAGATAGTTGGAAGAATAGCTTCCTTTCCCATCGCCGAGCGTGGCGAGACGTGTTGCGACCTCAAGATTGATTTTTTCAAGCTTGTAGCAGTTTTGGAAAGCGCCCGTACCGATGCTTTGCAGAGTGCTACCTGCCTCGAACTCAACTTCTTTGAGGTTGACGCAGTTCTGGAACGCGTATTCGCCGATGGACTTGACCGTCGCGGGAATGTAGACATACTCGAGCTGAGGCTGGTTGGCAAACGCCCGATCGCCAATCGCATTACCGCTCGCGATCTGGAACCTCTTGCTGTCTCCGCTCAACTCACCGTAGATCATGATAATGGAGTCTTTCTCGCCATTCGCGTCCTTCTGATAGATGATAGGAAGCTTTTCGTCGGCGATGAGATAAGGATTCTCTTCGTCGATGTTGATCGTCTCGATGCTTGCGCATCCGCCGAGCACACCGTTGAGCGCCATGATCGAAGCGGAAAGGTTCATTTCGGTGAATTCCGTGCAGAACTTGAAGAGCGTGGCGCCCAACTCAATTCCGTTTGCCGCAGAAGATTCGGGGAAAGTGATCGAGGAGATCGACGTCTTGGAGAACGCAGACTCGCCCACTTTCTCGAGTTGGCTCATGCCATCTGCAAATGTGATGCTTGTGATCCCCGTAAGATTTGCAAGCAAGGACGCACCGATCTCCTTTACGTTCTGAGGGAACTCAAAGGACGTAAGGGCCGTGTCGCCCGTGAAGACGCTCGCACCGAACGTGAGAGGCGTTGCGGTTACGCCGAATTGGACCTCATTCAGCGCTTTCATGTTGGAGAATGCGCTTGCGCCGATGCTTGCGAGCAAGTTGTCGGCAGCGGTCGTGATCTTGGTGTAACCGGTGTTTGAGAAAGCGCTGTCGCCGATGCTCGTGACGGACGCGGGAATATTCAACGTGCCCGTGAGCCCGCCGTTGTCGCTGAATGCGCTCTTGCCGATCGTCTGAAGCCCTTCCGCAAGTTCGATGCTCTCGAGGGCACAACCGCTGAAAGCAGAATCTCCGATCGCTTTCACCGCACCGGGAAGAGTGACTGTACGAAGGGCGCCGCAACTGCTAAACACGGAATTTCCGATCGATATCTCACTATCTCCATTCTCAAACTTCACCGAAATAAGCTGATCGTTGTTGTAGAACGCATAGTTGCCGAGATAGGCAAGCCTTGAGGGAAGCGTCACCTGCGTAAGCACCATGTTGGCAAATACGCCGCTCGCACTATCGGGCGAGAGCGATGTTGCCATGAGCGCATCTTCGATGCGGAGCGGGACGATTTCTTCGCCGTCGGCAGGCGCATCAAAGGTAATCGTCTTCAGTCCACTGCATCCTCTGAAAGCGTTTGCGCTGATCGAGGTCACGGTGCTGGGAATGTTGATCTCCTGAAGTGACGAACAGGATCTGAAGAGGTTTGCATCCAAAGTCGCAAGACCTTTGGGAAGATGCACTTTCCGGATCACCGGATTGGACAGCGACGAGAACGGAGTGTGGGGGATCGTTGAAGACAAGCCGGAATCCCATTCCCATACGGGTAAACTGATGATATTGCTGAGTTTTGTTTCGCCCGTTTCGGCATCGTAGTCGTAGGTCGGGATCACATCGTTAAAGTGGATATCCGTGATGTTCTTGTTGTTCAATCCCGTGATATATGCCAGTGTACTACGGATATATCCGGAAATAGTTACCTGTCCGGTTATGCCTTCGGGGCAATAGAGAAGCGTATCGGGCACATAGGTGATCTCGTCTTTATCGGGATCTTCCTTAATGGCACGCGTTGAGTAGAGCACACCGTTTTCGGAGATGAAATGCGTGTTGCCGGGCGCAACGTTGATCTCTGTCAGATTGGTGCACCCCTGCCAAATACGCATAAATTGGGCGGGAGCATAGATCTGCGAGAATTCAAGCGACTCCACATTCTTGGGAAGCGTAAATTCTTGCAAATTCGTGCAGTTCATGAAAGCGTCGGTTCCGATGCTCTTGAGCCTGTCGGGTAAAGTAATACTTGTGAGGCTCGTGCAATCCTGGAACGTTTCGGAACCGATCGAAAGGTCGACTCCGTCGCCGGGAAGGAACGTTACGGTTTCGAGATTTTTGCATTCACTGAATGCACCGTTACCGATCGTTTTAACTCCCGCGTGGATCGTGATAGCTGTAAGTCCTCTTTTGCTGAACATGCCCGCAGGGATATTCGTGATCTGCGTGGGAATCGTGTAGGGCTTATTCCAGCTGGCGGGGAAGAAGATAAGCTTCGTCATGTCGGTGGAATAGAGAATGCCGTCACTGTCGGAAAGATAGTTGGGATTATTGAGATCGAGGATAACTTCCTTGACCTCGGCGCCGAAGATATCGGTGATCTCAAGGGCGGGAACATTCGGGCCGATATAAACGGTTTCTATATCGGACCCTGCACCCGCACCGCCTGTATTTTCAGCATCGAAAGCGCCTGCCTGATAACCCTTATAATCCGGGTCACGGCCGTCGGCTTCGACATATACAACTTTAAGACCGGTTGAACCGCCGAACGCATATTGCCCGAGCTCTACAAGGTTTGCGGGAAGCGTAAGTTCTTTCAACCCGTTTCTTCCCCCGATCTGAGTTCCCTTCTTACCATAGAATGCCTTGGTAGCGATGATCAGGTCGTTATCGTCGGTATCGCCCAAGAATTGGATCTCTTTGAGGCTCGTGGTGCCCTCAAACGCGCTGGGACCGATATAACGGACCTGCGGCGTGACGACGATTTTGGTCAGATATGTGTCTTTTGCGGCAGCTTCGCCGATCGCCATAATGGTTTCGGGAATAGTGAACTCCGTTGCTCTGCCGCTCGTGGTAATCGTTTCGGGGACATAAGCTTTCCCGTCCTCTCCGACGTGCCTGTTGTTGGGATAGTACACGAGTTCGAGGCCGTAGTCGCCCTCTTTGCAGAGAAGTCCGTCGAGCGAGGAATATGTTCCGCCCGCTTCGACATCGATATACGCAAGGTAAGTGAGCTTGCGGAGCGCTTCGCTGGGAACGGAGGAGAGGCGCTTGGGGAATTTGATGCTCATGATCTGCGACGTAGAAAGACTCGTTTTGGGATCGCCGAACGCAGTTTCACCGATCTGAAGCGACGTCGCTTCCGTTTCGCCCTGTTGAAGCGGCAGGAAGTTGATCGTTTTCATGTAATAGAATTTGAAGAATGCACCGCTCTCGATCGATGAAACCGTCGCCGGAACATTGATCCGTTCGAGCGGGCAGTCTGTGTAGTCATTCGCGTGGAAAGCGCCGTCGGGGATCGCTTTAACGGGTCTCTTGCCGTCAACCGTCTCGATCATGCTCGGGATGGTGTATTCCGTATCCTGGCGCGCATAGGGATAATATTTGATCTCCATGCGGCCGCCGTCCGTCTTGCTGTTCCAATAGAAGAGAACGCCGTTTACAGAGTAGTACACAACATCTGCCGCGATCGAGGATTCGTAAATTTCGATATCGGTGAGCGAATCGCAACCCTTAAAGGCCGCGCCGTCGCCCGCAAGCGTAATGATGGTAACAGAATTGGGAATGGAGATCTTCCTCAGCGAAGTGCACGAGGAGAAGTCCCCCACCGTGGAGACGATACCGCCGTTGTATGTTTCGGGAATGGTAACTTCGGTAACGTATTGGATCCCGTCGCCCTTTGATACCGACTGCGTGCCGTCGGTCTGCTCATCGAATTTGAAGATCGCGACCCACGAAGCCTTGAGCGTGACCTGCTTTGCGTCAGTCCAATCGCTGACGCTCTCGCCCTTCTCGTTGGTATAGCGCGTTTTCTCGGTCGTATCGTACCAACCGCGGAAAGCGTAGACACTGTTCGTCGACTCGGGAACGGGAAGATTGTATGCGGAGCCGAACGTCACATCCTGCTCGGGAAGGCTGTCTTTGCCGTATGCTCCCATATCGAACGTAACTTTGTATTGGTTGGCAGTCCACTTCGCGTAAACCGTACGGTCGTACTCGTCGTTGAACGTGGGTCCTTCGAAAGGCTCCCCTTCGCCGTTTGCCTGCGTATACCAACCGCTGAACGTATAGCCGAGAAGACTCGTCTGAGGAAGCTCAAGCGGGTCGCCTTTCGCCTTGAAGAGAGACTCTTTGATCTCTGCGCCGCTCTGTGAGTCGAACTTGATCTCATAGACGTCGACATCGACCGACTTCCACGCGCTGTCGGTGCCGTCTTTATTGACCGCGCAGACAAAGAGCGTGTTTTTGCCGCTCTGCGTGAAAGTGACCGTATACTCGGTATTGTCCGCAACTGCCTGCGGTTCGCCTTCGTTGATCTTGACTTTATACTCGGATACGCCGAACACAGCGTCCCATGTGAGCTTGCCTGCCGCGTAACGGAGTTCTCCCATTTCGCCGCTGCGGACAACGTAGTCGGCCGACCAAAGGGAGGCCTGAACAGAGCCGACGTTCTTGGCGCGGACTTTGATCGTGTAGGAAGCTACGCTTTCATCGTAGTAATCTGTAAGGTCGAGAGAATTCGACGTTGCAGGCAGGGTCTGATTGTTGAAAGAGACATCATAACCGTCTGCGCCGTCAACGTCGTCCCATGCGAGCGTAGACGCGGACAGGTGCAGACCCTTGGGCGTTGCAAAACGCGCTTTGGTATAGGAACCCGTCGCCGCGTCGGGGGAAAGCCAACCGAACGCCACGGGCATAACGGTAACGGTGATCTCGCCGTTGTTGTAGTATTGCAGATCGTACGTGAGCGCGTTGCCGACGTTTGCATTGAAGAGTTCTTCGCCGCCCGCCGAGATCGTAAGGACATACGACTGCGCATTCTCGACCGCCTGCCACGATACGGTGTCATCGGCGTTGTTGAAAGAGATGCCGCTGACTTCATTGAGCGTTCTCTTGCAGTAATAGGGCTCGGAGACAGACGAAATGTAGCCTTGGGCGGTCGCTTCTACGGTAAACTTGATGCCGCCCGCCTTCATATCGCATTCGCTGAAGTCGTAGCTCGTCTTATTGCCGAGATCAATGGGCGCGGAATGGTCGTGATCCGCGCTCCCGCATTCAACGGAGAGAAGATAATTGGTCGCATTGGGAACGGCGTTGAAGAGGAGCGTGGAGCCCTCGATCTCAAATACGGTGACTTGCGCCAACGCCTTGTTCTTGTAATATGCGGTGCCGGTCTGCCCGTCGAGCGTTTTGACCGTGACGGTATAGTCGCCTTCCGCTGCGGCCGCGAAATTATAATCGTAATTCGTCGTATCTACCGAAAGATCATTCTCAATCGCGTTGTCGTCGGGCCCCATGATGGTGAGCTTGTAGCTCGTGTTGCCCGAACGGCCAAGCCACGACACGCCGCTTTGGGTGACGGAAACGGCGGGAGCTTCGCTCTCCCATACCGCATAGAGCGTGATGGGCTGTTCGATAGACTGATCTTTATATTGTGCCGTAAGTTTGTCGGCGGAGCCGTAGTCGCTGGTCCACCAACCGACGAACGTGTGTCCTTCCCAATCGGCGGGCGTGGGAAGCGTGTAGAGCTTGTGCCCTACCGTCGTCTGCGCGGGGATATTCTCGGCGCCCGTATGATTGGCGTTGAACGTTACGGCAAATTCGGGAGGCGTGTGCTCGACGAAGCGCGCGTGAAGAGTGAGATCTGCCGTAATGGGCTGGTTGAACGAGAACAGAGTCGAAAAATCGCTCCCCGTATACCAACCGACAAATACAAGATCTCCCTTTTGGGGATCGTCGGGCTTAGCGGCTTTCTTGCCGTTGACGACTTTCTGCGCGGCGACCGCCGAACCGCCGTCCGTGTTGAACGAGACGGTATACTCGGTCGTGCGCAGAAATTTGTATGTATCGCTCTCATAGGTGAGCGTTACCGCGTCGTTATAGTAGGTGGCGGAATACTGCTCGCCGCTGCCCGCGGTGAGCGTTAAAAGTTCGCCGTCTTTGACGTAGGAACCGCTCAGTTCCTTCCCTCCGATCTTGAGGGTAAACGTGTTGCCGAGAACGAGTGCAAGCGTATATTCCTCCGACCCTGCGTCGTAGTAATACTCGCCCTGCTCTTCACTCGGTTCATAGACCGTTTGCTCGGTGTCGCCGCAGGCCGTAAACGTCAGGCCTACGATCATGAGGACCACCGAAAGCAGTACTATGGACAACCGCTTCAGAGATTTTTCCATAAATGCAACTCCTTTTTTGTATTTATTCACCATTCCCGCCTGTCGTCAGGCGTGCATGGAGGATGCCGAATTTAATATAATACATATTTATATTATCATATGATTTTTCCGTTTGTCAAACGATTGGCGTCAAATAACGCCCCATTTTGCTATTAAAATAACGAATAGAAAGTATAAGTTGTAGTTTTTTATTCGTATAAATTCATTTGAATTTTTTTCAAATTATGCATTTTTTGCATAAAATTAACAAAATATCCGCCATGTTTTCACTTATTTTGCGTCGAAAGCACAAAAATCGGGCGTGTACGGCCTGCGGAAAAGGTTGGAAATTCCGAAAAATATTAAATTTACTCTGAAAAAATTATTTCGCCTGCGCAAAAAATTTTTTCGGCGTCCGTGTCCCCCGCGCGGCGAAAAACGCGTGCGGCACGGGAAACGCGCGGAGTCGCGGCGGCATATCCTGTAGAGGAGAATTTTTATGCTTTTATCTGTCTGTATGATCGTGCGCGACGAAGAAAAAACGCTCCCCCGCTGTCTCGAAAGCATTCGCGGGCTCTTCGACGAGCTCGTGATCGTCGATACGGGTTCTTCGGACGGCACGGCCGCACTTGCAAAAACGTACACGCCGAACGTCATTTTCCTCCCTTGGAAAGACGACTTTTCCTATGCGCGGAATAAAGCCTTCGGCCATGCGAACGGCGAATTTCTCTTGTGGCTTGACGCCGACGACATTGTGGAAGAAACAGACTTCTCCGCCCTGCGCGCGTTTTTAAAAAATGAGAGCCCCGACATGGTGTTCTGCCCCTATTATGCAGGTATGCTCACCTATGAACGCGAGCGCATCGTCAAGCGCGAAAAAGGGTACACGTTTGAGGGGCGGGTGCATGAGGCGATCGTCCCGCGCGGAAAAATTTTACGCTATCCCCTTTTTGTCCGTCATCTTCCGTCCGAAAAACAGCGCGGAAGGCGCAACCTCGACATTTATCTGAAATGGGCGGAAGAGGAACCCCTCTCCCCGCGCGATCTCTTTTACTACGGCAGAGAACTGTACTATCATAAACTTTACACGGAGAGCGCCGCCGTGTTGGAAAAGATGCTGAATGGCAGCGGATGGTATGTCAATCAGATCGCCGCCTGCGAGACCCTGTCCCGCTGCTATGAAGAGAGCGGGGACGAAAAAAGAGCGCTCGAAGCGCTCTTCAGAAGCTTTTTATTCGGCGAGCCCCGTGCCTTTATCTTGTGCCGTGCCGGCGATCTCTTTTTCCGCAGAGGAAAATATCGGGAAGCGGCGTTTTGGTACGAGGGCGCCCTGTCCTGCCGCGACCATACGGGGGAGGGCGACTTCGAGGAACCCGCATGCCGTTCCACCACCCCCCTCATGCAGCTCGTCGTCTGCTATTGGCGGCTCGGAGAGCGGGAAAAAGCGCTTTCTTATCACAAAAAAGCGGAGGCGATCGCCCCCGCACATCCCTCGGTGCTGTTTAACCGAAAGTTTTTTCAAGAATAGCGCTTACTCCCATTCGATCGTTGCGGGAGGTTTGGAAGTGATGTCGTAGACCACGCGGTTGGCATGCTTCACTTCTCCGGCAATGCGGCTTGCCGTCCGTCCGAGCACCTCGTAAGGGATACGCGCCCAGTCCGCCGTCATGGCGTCCACGCTGTGCACGGCGCGGAGCGCAATGACGTTTTCATACGTCCTGAAGTCCCCCTGCACGCCCACCGTCTTGCTGTCGGTGAGGACGGCGAAATACTGCCAGACGTCCCGATCCAGCCCGGCTCTGACAATCTCTTCGCGAAAGATGGCGTCCGCCTCGCGGACGGTCTCCAGCTTCTCCACGGTGACTTCGCCCATGATGCGGATGGCGAGCGCGGGTCCGGGGCATGGTTGCCGCCAAACGATCTCGTCGGAAAGCCCGAGTTCCTTTCCCACGCTCCGCACTTCGTCCTTAAAAAGGTCGCGCAGAGGCTCCACGATCTCCTTGAAATCCACAACGGCGGGAAGGCCGCCCACGTTATGGTGTGATTTGATGACGGCGCTCTTGCCGTTGCCGCTCTCGATGACGTCGGGATAGATCGTCCCCTGCACTAAAAAATCGACCGCGCCGATCTTTTTCGCCTCTCTCTCAAAGACGTCGATAAACAGTTTGCCGATGATCTTGCGCTTCTCTTCGGGATCGGTCACCCCCCTCAGCGCATTTAAAAAGAGCTCCCGCGCGTCCACTTCGATGAGATTCATCCCCAGTCCGTCGCGAAACACTTTCATGACCTCTTCGGGCTCGTTCTTGCGGTGCAGGCCGTGATCGACGAACACGCAGGTGAGGTTTTTCCCAGCCGCCCTGTAAACGAGCGTTGCGGCGACGGCGGAGTCTACCCCGCCCGACATGGCGCAAAGCACTCTCTTGCCGCCGATCTTCTCCTTGAGTTTTGCGACCTCTTCCGCGGCAAAGTTTTTCATCGTCCAATCCCCTTTCGCCCCGCAGACCCGATAGAGGAAATTTTCGAGCAGACGGTTGCCGTATTCGGAGTGGACGACTTCGGGATGGAACTGTACGCCGTAGATCTTGCGCCGACGGTCGCCGAAGACGGCAACGGGACAGCTTTCGGTACGTCCGAGCATCGCAAAGCCCTCGGGAAGCGCCGAAACGCGGTCGGTATGGCTCATCCAACACACGCTACTGAGCGGAATGCCCGCAAGGAGCTCGTCTTCCCCGCATAGAGTAAGCAAGGTATTGCCGTATTCGCCCGCCGCGGCATGTTCGACCCCGCCGCCGAGCGTATGGGCGATGAGCTGGCAGCCGTAGCAGATCCCGAGCACGGGAATTCCGAGTTGTAAGATCTTGGGGTCGACGCGCGGCGCCCCTTTGTCGTAGACGCTGTTCGGCCCGCCAGTAAAAATGATACCGACGGGGGCGTACGCTTCGATCGCTTCCGCGGTCATCTCGCAAGGCTTCAGGTCACAATAGACGTTGAGATCGCGCACCCGCCTTGCGATGAGTTGGTTGTACTGTCCGCCGAAATCAAGCACCAGCACTCTCTGATGTTTCATACTTTCTCCGTTTGAAAAACGCCCGTACGGGCGTTTTTATATCATGTGTCCGACCTGACGGTATAGTTCGGCGCCTCTTTGGAAATGGCGATGTCGTGCGGATGGCTCTCGAGAAGCCCCGCGTTGGTAATGCGGATAAACTCCGAATTTTTACGCAGGTCTTCAATGCTCCGCTTGCCGCAGTACCCCATGCCCGAACGGATCCCGCCGACCATCTGATAGACGATCTCGGAAACGCTTCCGCGGTAAGGCACCCTGCCCTCCACGCCTTCGGGAACAAATTTTTTTGCACCTTCCTGAAAATACCTGTCGTTTGAGCCCGCCGCCATCGCGGCAAGACTGCCCATGCCGCGGTAGACTTTGAAACTTCTGCCCTGATAGAGCTCGATCTCCCCCGGGCTCTCCATGGTGCCCGCGAGAAGACTGCCGATCATGACGGCGCTGCCGCCCGCCGCCAGAGCCTTGACAATATCGCCCGAATACTTGATCCCGCCGTCCGCGATCACCCGCTTGCCGTATTTATCGGCCTCTTCCGCACAGTCCATGATCGCCGTGAGTTGCGGAACGCCGATTCCCGCGACGACGCGCGTCGTGCAGATGGAACCGGGTCCGATGCCGACTTTTACAACGTCCGCGCCCGCGTCGATGAGCGCCTTTGTCGCCGCCGCAGTGGCGACGTTCCCCGCGATCAGGGGGACGTAGGGATATCTCTTCTTGATCTCTTTTACTTTCTTGATGACCGCGGCGGAATGTCCGTGCGCCGTATCGATGGCAATGATATCGACTTTTGCCTCAACGAGCGCCGCAACGCGGTCCATCGTGTTGGCGGCCATGCCGACCGCCGCGCCGACGAGAAGCCTGCCGTTTCTGTCGCGCGCAGAATTGGGATATTGAATGGATTTTTCGATGTCTTTGATCGTGATGAGCCCTTTCAGATACCCCGCCTCGTCCACAAGGGGAAGCTTTTCGATGCGGTGCCTGCCGAGGATCTTCTGCGCCTCCTGCAACGTAGTGCCGACGGGCGCCGTGACGAGATTTTCTTTGGTCATCACGTTTTCGATGGGCTGGTCGAAATTTGTTTCAAAGCGCAGGTCGCGGTTGGTGAGAATGCCGACGAGCTTTCCCTTTTCCGTGATGGGAACGCCGCTTATCCTGTACCGCTCCATGAGAGCGACCGCGTCCTTTACGAGATTTTGCGGCTCGAGATAAAAGGGATCGGTGATGACGCCGTGCTCGCTCCGCTTTACCTTGTCGACTTCTTTCGCCTGCTCCTCTATGGTCATGTTCTTGTGCAGGATCCCCATGCCCCCCTCTCGCGCCATCGCGATCGCGAGCTTAGACTCCGTTACCGTGTCCATCGCCGCCGAGATGATGGGGATGTTTAAATTAATCCCGTCGCACAGCTTGACGCGCAGATCGGTCTCCCCGGGGAGAACGTCTGAGGCCTGCGGGACGAGCAGTACATCGTCGAAGGTGAGCCCCTCTTTCGAAATTTTACGCATGGACATAACCCTCCAGTTGTTTCATAAGTCTCGTATATTCGGCGTTGCGCTCGAAGATCGGATCGGAAAGCGCGCCGTATATTTCCCCGAGGAACGCCCCGTCTTCTTTCTTCATCGCCTCGGCCGAGAGCGCGATCACGGGATTGCCCTGCGGGAACGTCGGCTTCGTCTCCGAAAGCGCAAACGTCAGCGCCGCCGTTTTCCCTGCCGCCGATGAACCCGAAAGACGGTATTTGAGCCGCGCCGCGCAGCCCGTGAGGTAGTCGCGATAGCTGTATGCGGGAAGATCTTCCCCCTCGGGCGCTCCCGTCTCGCAGTATGCGCCGAACCCTTCGCTTTCATAGAGCTCTTCCCAGCGCACGAGCGCCTTTTTGTCTTCCCCGTTGTTCTCCAAAATCAAAAATGCGCGCGCAAGATAGGCGGGATCGCCGCTGCGCTCGTATTCGTCGTAGGCGTAATTCGCGGAGACGCTCTTCATGCCGAGCGAACCCGTAAAATCCATCATGAATTTCGGCGCGGCCAGATCGAGAATGAGGAGCAATACCGCTCCGCATGCGACCGCCGTCCAGAATGTGATAAGCGCCGTTTTGAGGATAAGCTTCTTCATGCCGCTCCTTTTTTCAGCCGTATAACGGTTTTACCCATTCTATCACACGGGCGAAAAAAATGCAACCGTATCGATAGAAAAAGTCATGAACTTTCCCCTTTTTTCATATGGATATAGCATGAAAAAACACATAATTCCATTATTCTTGCTTTTGATCTTCCCACTCGCTCTCACCGCTTGCGGAAAATCGTACGACTACACCGCCCACATCTCCGAACTCAGATCGGATATCTTCATGGCGCAAACGGAAGAGTTTTCGCTCACCCTCACGTGCGTGTCGCGCGAGTATCCCTATGCGGCGGACGGGGTTGCCTGCCCCCGCTCCGACGTGGTGGAAATTTCCCTCATTCCCGCCGTCAAAGAGGAGAGCTACAGCGTCTATTTCAAGACAGCAACGGGCGAACAGGGCGGTGAAACGGCCTTCAGAAACACATTCGGCGATTTCTTCTTCTCGGAGAGCGTGACGGAGTTCCCCGAGGGAAGCGTGTCTCTCCGCGTCACCTGGGGCAACGAGACCCGCGAAGTGACGGCAACCTCGGTGAAAAACGAAAAAACGGCGTCTTGCGACCAAGCGCTCGGCTTTGCGATCGAAGCCGAAAAAGAGCGTGTGGAACGCATGACGGCAGGCGGCGTGTTTTTGGGTGAGTTTCATGTGCGGTTGCTGAGAAGAGATAAAAATTATTATTATGTGGGGATCATTGATAAGGAAGGAGAGACGCTCTCCCTGCTTTTGGATAGTGAGACGGGCGAAGTTCTCGCCCGCCGCGACACCCGCGTATGAACTTCGGCGCCTATATGGAGCCTTGTGCCCCCTCCGAGGAGGGGGCAACGATTTCAGAATATGCCCACCTCAGTCGCCTGCGGCGACAGCTCCTCCTTGGGAGGAGCCTTGACATGAGACAAACAAAAACGCGGCTTTCGCCGCGTTTTTGTTTGTGATCTTTGATCATTCAGACCATTCGCCGTCATAGAGGTAGACTCCATTATCTTTCTTGATAATGATCTTTGTGGAAATCTTCCAGCTCTTATCCTCTATAGCAAAGTCGCTGTATTTGTTATCCAGAGTTTTGATCCAATCATTAAAACCTGAATACACCAAATACCCATTTGTGACGCCGCCAGTAATTTCCTTTTTTATCTCTTCTTTCTTGTTTCCCTCTTCGCCGTCAAGTTGATAAATGACAAGATTATTCTCATTTTCCCAATAAAGAGCCAGATAAATAGCATCGTCGCCCTTTGTCAGCTTAAACAGAATTCTTTCCGCGATGCCTTTCGTAAAGACGTCTCCGGCATTGCTAAATCCCCACTTCTCAATGCCACCACGGACAAATTCAATCGCATCATTGCCATTGTCTTGCGCCTGTGCTTTATTGGGAGCGGCAAATAAGTAATCGTAATCATGCTCTGTCCCGATTTCGAACGTAAAAATGTTAGACAAAGTATGATCGTTCATTGACGAGCTGCGCACAACGCCATCCACAGTATCTGTTTGATACACAAGGAGCATCAATCTGCGCTGGCCTTGAATTCCATAGACGGAAAGCGTGTATTTGAGCAAATCAAGCGTCGCGATCTCACTCTTTTCTACCCGATACAACAACGGCATTGCTTTGATCGTGAAGTCTGAGTTGTCAAACCATGCATCGTTTGCATCTGCAATATCTTCTGCATTATAGATATCATAGTAGGTTGCTCTTGCTTCAGTATTTTCGTTTCCGTAGTTTTGAATCTTTCCGTCGGAATTATACAATCTGTATTCGTCAGTTTCGCCTTTCCACAAATTGCTGTACGAACTGCCAAAAGAAACGCTCTTTTCGCTTGCGTCGATTCCTTTTGCCTGAATTTTATAGGCCAATTCGGTTACTTCGCTATCGGACGGCAATCCGTTTACCGTCATACTGATTTTGTATGCATCGGTTGCATACTCAACGGCAACTGTGGCCTCTCCCGATTGCGAGCCCCTCGTATAATTCGCCGTCACGACGGGTTCCGTTTCAAGTTGAACGGGCTTTCCCTCTTTATCGAAGAATCTGAGGAAAACAATATATTCAGTTCTTGCGGTTCCATTCGCATGAGGGAAGTAGAAATCATACTCTTCGGGTTTTCTCTCAAAAGTAACAGTCAAGCTCTTTTGAGCGCCGATTTCAAGCGTTTCGTAAGACGTTTCGCCGCTTTGAAGAATTTTTGTCACGCCGTCATCGTCAATAATCGCAATATAACCCTCTGCGATCGTAAGATTGATTTTAACGACATCGCCGATAAAGTAGCTTTCGCTCTCGAGTGCGGCTGTGTTGCCCTCGCCTGCATTTTCTACCTTAAACTGCACATCGGAGGGTTGCTTATCGGTCTTCGGATATACGGCGCGCGCGATCTCGGTCTGTCCCGCGTCATCGGAATAGAAGATGAATGTGTACGTCTCGGGATAAGGTTCAGGCGCGCGAATAGCATGAATGTTGAATTGGACATCTCTTGCAACCACAAAGTCATTACCGCTCTGCAATGTCCCATTGACACGAACAGACTTTACAATATCTTGGATAGATTGCATATCTTCGTGGCTCATAGTTACACTGATCCATTCGCCACCATATTGGATAATACTTGTGATTTCAAGATTTTTGACTTGAGGCGGTTCTTCGCCCGATTGGGTAAACGTGACGACGATGCTCTTGGCGGCGTCGACGGTGATCGTATAGGTCAAAGCGCCTTGCAGGTCAACCGGTTCGTCGTTGATCTTGACTTCTACGGTATAGCCCTGTTGAAGCGTGATCGTGAGGGTCATCTGCGTATCTTTGGCGATCGCATCCCCTTCTTTGGGATCGAGCTCGGCCGTGTTGCCTTCGTTTCCGCCGTTATTCACCGTAAGAGTTACCGCAAAAGTCTCGCTCTCGCCCTCAGCAGGTGCAACCTCGATATCGAAAGAAGTTGTCGCATCTCCGCCAACCGTCAAATACACCAAGAGATAAACAGTGAACGTTTTTGCCTCTTCGAATTTGTAGGTTTCCATGGGGTCGATCCCACCGGGTGCCCCGACGCGCATGATAACATTTGTCTGCACCACAGGCTCTCCGGCGCGAGGATAGTAGGTGACGGTAAAGTCGCTCTTGGTAAGCGTGTCGCCTACATGGAACGATTTCAACACTTCCACTTTCAGTCCTGTAAATTGAACTTCAAGCGTATATTCACCGGTTTGGCTCACTTCGCCATATTGATAGGTTACCTTTATCGTATATGTGCCCTCTTCAGTGAAAGCGTTTTCTATCACTTTTCCGTCTTTCTCGATCGAGAGGGTGTAGTCAAATACTTCTCTGACATCGTCCTCGCCGAAATGAGCCATAACAGTGAGGTCTTGCGCCGTAAGCGTATCGCCCGTGTAGAATGTCTTTTCCTCTTTTAAGGCAACGGTCACGCTCGAAAGCAGCGCCAAAGGCTTGCTTTCAACGGTGATGTTATAAGTAGCCGTCTGGTCTTGATAGGTAACGGTAACGGTTTGGGATGCCGTGGTGAGTTTACGCTCTTCGTCAAGACCGTCTGCCAATACAGAATAGCCTTCCGTCAAGACGATAGAGAACTCACGCGGTTCATTTTCAGCATTCTTTACGCCGGTGTATTTTGCGGTGACGACAAGGTTATCGTAGGTGAGCTCGTCGCCCTCGGTGAAATTGTTTTGTACCTTTTCGGTATTCAGCTCGATCCCGTTATATGTCGCCTCGGAAAGCGGTTTGACTACAACTGTATATTTCACATTTTGTTCCGCACGGGTAACAACGAACTCAATCGATCCGCGTTCCACGTCTTCTTGGGTAAAGATGCGATCGCCCGCCGTGACGTTTTGATTGCTTTCAAACACATTAAAAACGCCTTCTCCTTTCCATTCTGCAGTTTGGCCATTGTCCCAATACTCCAATAAGACAAGAGTCTTTCTCGGCTCATATCTTTCACCGACGTAGTAAACGGTGATGAGAGTTTCTTCTTGCAGTCCAAACATGATGACTTCAACGGTATAAGGTTCGCCATACTCCGTGCCGTCTACGTAAATATGTACGGTATAACTACCGGCAGGAGTTTTGCCGTTGGCGTTCTTAAAGATATTGGTGTCATCAACAAAGGAATATTTTTGCTCGCCTTGGAAAAGTTCAAAGGTATAGTCGCCCGCCTGAAGCGTTTCATCTTCTCTGCGGTCGCTTTCATAATCCTTTTTCACGATAAGGCCGTTTGTATCAAAGGCATGGCCGACGTAGAATTTCTTTGTCGCGTTTGTGCTATCAACCGTAATAGTAAACTTTGTAGAGTCCCAAATCGCCGTGACGGTGACATCGGCATTGACAGTGATCTCCGTACCCGCCATTTTCTCTTCGCCGTTCACGTTCCAGCCGTAGAATTCCCAACCCTCGGCAGCTGCGAGCGCATCGGGAAGCTTCACCGTGAGGCCTTTATCCCCTGTCTTGGCGGCGGGAGCCTGAACGTCTGCCGCGGCATGATTATTTTCGCCTTCGCCGAGCGAATAGGTAACGGTGACTTGTTCGATCCAAGTTGCCGTGTAGGTGACGGTAACGTCGGCATGCGCAAGCGTGAGGGTGAGAGCACCTTCGTTATTCACGAATTCGGCGCCGCTGACTTCAACCGTCCAACCCGTGAAACGGAACTTCGTTTTTGCGGGATCTTGCGGTTTGGCGACGGTGGCCGTTGCGCCGTTTTCGCTCCTTGTAACTTCGGGCGCGGCGACGTTTTCGGCTTCCTTAAATACAAATTTGATCTCGACCTGCTCGGCGTTGAACGCGATCTCGATATTCGCCTCGTTGATCGTGACCTTATAAGCGCCGCTTCCATCGGCCGTGAGCGTTTCTGTGCCGTTCATGACTGTGACCTTATAGCCCGCATCCACTTCGAGCGTGAAAGTCACCTCGGTATCGTTGTGCAAATAGCCCTCTTGGGAGAACGTGGCCTTGACATGATCGTTCTGTTGCGCCGTGACGGTGTAGAGCTGTTCCCACTGCGCCGTGATCGTGGTGTTGGCGGTAATCTGAACTTGCGCATCGGCCTCTTGCAACTCTTCGGCTTCGCCGACTTTCCAGCCGAGGAACTCGTGGCCTTCCCATACGGGCGCCGCGGGCAGAGTATAGGGCACCTGCTCGGTCGCCGTATCCGCTTTATCCTCGGTCCCGTTGCCGTATACGATCGTCACATTGTATGTATGAGGGATCACTTTAACGGTGTAGGTCGCAGTTAAATTTCCTTTCTCGTAGGAGACGGTAACTGTGAACTCGCCCGCCTTTGTCATATCGGGGGTGTATGTTACTTTGTAATCCTCCGCGTCGAGGGCTCTCTCGGAGTCGTCGTCGTAGACAACGGCAACGGTGAGACCGTCGGTGGAGAATTCATCGCCGATATAATACTCGGCCGTATACCCGCTCAGCTTGAGGGACTTCATCACCCAAATCGTGGGTGTGCCGTTTACATTGCGCCAATAGTCGCTTTCGTCTGCGGGCGTCGCCGCGGAGAAGTAGTAGACGTGAACCCCGGGAAGCTTATCGGCAAAAGAAGTGAGCCAATTCTCCGAAGTTCCGTAGTAGAACCAGGCGATCTCGCCGAGCCCCGTGAGCCCGCCGATGTCGGTGTAAACGTTTTCGCCGATCACGGGAAGCACAACGCCTTTTAGAGCGGAGCATCCTGCAAATGCATCTTGGCCGACGGTTTTGAGCGTGGCGGGAAGTTCCACAAAATCGAGCGCGTCGAGGCCTTTGAACGCGCCGTCCGCAATAACGAGGGTGCCGTTATTTACAGTGTACTTATATTGACCCCCCCCGTTTTCCAAAGCGGTTGCAGCGCGGGCCAGACGGGGCGCGGGTACAGGTGCAACCTCGGCAACTTTCACTTTGAGGAGGAATTTGCCGTTATAGAGCGAGTCGAACTGCTCGCCGTCTGTCCAGCTCTTTTCTTCCCATGCGGTGCCCGTGAAAGCGTCTTCACCGACGGAGACGACCGTTTCGGGAATGGTAACATCGTCGAGAGCGGAGCAATCTTTAAATGCGTTCGCGCCGATCGTCTCGGTGCCGTCTTGCAGCTCGAGCTCTTTAATGCCCGTGCAGCCCGCAAACGCGTTGTCGCCGATCTCCGCAGTGCCCTGAATCGTCACGTCCGTGATCGTGGTGTTGCCTGCGAAAGCGTTTTCCGCGACGACGACCTTTTTGCCGTTGTATTCCTTGGGAATGATAACTTCGGTCTCGGGAGAATCCTTTACGCCCTGAACGACCACTACGGGATTTTTGGGATCGGAATTATCTTCCTGCAAACTGAATGCGACTTTCTTGCCGCAGATGTTACATTCGCCTTTCCCCAAGTCGACGTCGTGCGAGGTGCCGTCGGCGGGAATGGTGTAGGTGTAACCCTGCCCGCAGACCGTGCAAAAATGCATGCCGACGCCGGGCGTCACGCATGTCTGCGGATAAATGATGTAGCCGTTGTCTTCGCTGAAGTCATGCTCCGTGCAAGGCTGCGAAGGGCCGGGATTTTCGTCCGCATGCGCCGTCGCACTGCGGTTGAACGCGATCCCCGCCACGGCGAGCATCACACAGAGCAAGAACGAAAGGACGAAAACGGTTGATTTTTTGAGCGTTGAATGTTTGCCCATACTGTCTCCTTTGCCCGATATCCGCTCCCCCACGGCTTACGGGCGATATTAAATCATTCTTATTTTACATGAAATGTTTGATATTGTCAATATCATTCGAAAAAAATGATAGAAAGATTGTATAAAACTTTAAATATTTTCATATTGAAATTATACCGAAATAAAAAGGGTATAAATATAGTATGCCATTTACACGCCCGTCGGGGGGAAGTCTTGCGTCCAAACATAAAAAAACTCCCCCGAGGGGGAGTTTTTTAATGACGCGCAATTCAGTTGTTTTTCTTGCGAAGAACAAAGACGAGAGCGAGAGAGCCGAGCGCAATGACTACGGCGCCGACGGAACCGAACGCGATCCAAAGCCCGCTGACCGCGCCGTTTACGCCGTTTGTGTTGACATTGGCAACGGCCGCAGTCATCGAGGGGCCTTCCATTCCTTGATCGGCAGAGGCGGTTTCATAGGTAATCTTAATAGATGTTAATTTGGGTGTGGTGCTATCATCCGCTTTGATTTCAAAGAAAGTGTAATTATCACCATCTGCTGCTGTGTAGGGCAAGTCCTTAGAGGTATTGATGCTACCACTTGATGTACCAAGAGATAATGTTACATTCCCATCCGTCTTGACAATTTCAATCTTTGTGATACGTCCTGGAAATGCTTCATCATTATGTATGTAGCCTTTTCCCCTTTGGAATTGCATCTTGTCGCCATCCATTAGCATCACTTGATAGGTCGTAAAACTTATCTCATCAACCACATGCGCTTGGTTATTAGGAGTATACCCGCTATTTCCTGTTAAATTGAGAGAATTCGTACCCGCAGTCAATGTAACTGTAATTGGTTGCTTTTCTCCAGGTTCCGTCTCACCACCACCGCCACCGGAAGTTGTAGGAGCTTCGTAGTTAATTACTATCGCAGTATAGTAGCTGGCTTCTGCAGTCCATTCAAGCTTAAAGAAAGTACACGACTCACCTGCTTGAGGCTTGAAAGTTAAGTCACCGGTAGTAGTGGAATCATAGGGCTTCCCTGTTGAAGATGATCCACTACAAGAAGTATCAGTTCCGAAGCTGCATTTGATTTCCGCGGTTGCTTTTCCACTGCCTGGTTTGAAAGGCGTAAGTACAACAGAAGTAATTTTCCCGGGGAATGCTGTGGTATTCTGTAAATTAGATTTTTTAGATTTATTTCCCTGAATAGAGTGTGTCCCCTTATAATTGTTATCCAGTAGTTGGACATAAGATATTTTTATTCCGCTTTTTGTTCCGCCCTCTTCTACATCATATCCTGTGGTATTATCCCCATAGGAGGTCGTCAAGCCAAAGTTGCTATTTGTTAACGTAAGAGACTTCGTCTCGACCTCGTCGCCGCCGCCTTCGCCGCCGCCGGAAGATTGCGCGGAAATCGTAATCGTGATCGATGTTTCGTGCGCTTGAATATTGCCGCTTGTAATCTTTGCTATAAGCTGGCATACAATGTCAGTTTCGCCGCGTTTGATCTGAAGAACACCATCAACGATTTTTGCCGACTCAGGATCGGCGCCGTCGGTCGTGACGGAGACCTCCCATGTAATGCTCACGTTTGCCGTTAAATAATCGGCAAGATTGAGGCTTTCAAGCGTAGGAAGCGTGTAATTTTCGGTAAATGTTTTAGGAACAATATTCCCGATCGCTTCCTCTACCGCATCCACTTTTTGCTGATCGCTCTTCTGCCAATCGGTGATTTTGGAGCCTGCCTTAAACTCAAGCGTTTTTCCCTGATAATTGGTAAGCGAGCCGACCACGGTAACGAGGTCTCCCTTTTCCAAGGTTGTAGCCTTTACCACATCGTGCGAAGCGTAATAGACCATGATTTCCGTTCCGTTCACGGTGATATTAAATTGCCAATCGCCTTCACTGCCTGTTTTTGTAACGCCGTCAGAGGAAACCGTACCCGTAAGTTCGTAGGTTCCGTTGAGCGAGGCGTCCGCAGCAAGGCCTTTGAGAGCTGTAAGAGTTTCGTCTTGCAATGCTTTATGCTGACAATTCACGCACACGCCTGCTTCACAGTTGCAATTTTCCGTTTGCACTTCTTGCTTTAATGGACAATCCGGAACATTACAGACCCTAGTGTGCTTAAGATCGCTTGAATATTGATACTCCCAAACATGCTCATGCGTGCTTACCGACTTCTTGTAGTAGGTTGCAGTAACGTTAACGTTGTTGTAATATGTGATTTCGAGTGTTCCGTTATAGTTCGTGATATAACCTTTGAGAACAATTTCGGCACCCACTTCAAAATCATCATAGCTCTTTAATATCGTTCCGTCCGGCTCCAAGCCAAAGACAAGGATACCCTTGTCGGCCGGCTCGTCTGCGCTATCGGCGATTTTGGCATTGATGATGTTGTTATTTTTGGTGCTCCATTCGCCTCTGACAATGACAAACCCTTTTACATATACCTCAGCGCCGTCGTTATAATACGATCCCTGCGTAAGTCCGCCTGCGAGCTTTAAAGCATCTGCGACTGTGAACGGATTATTTGATGAGCCGTCGCCGGTGAGAGTGACGTGTGCGGGGACATGAAGCGTGAAAGTAGCTTCGGCATTCTGGCCGTTGCAGGTTGCAGTAACCTTGAGGGTAACGTCCCGCGCCTCTTCGGCAAAGGTGACCGTCAAAGTCTTGCCGTCGGCGAGAGCCGCAACGCCGTTGCCGTTGTCGGTCAACGTCCATGCGAACTGCACATCGTTGCTGTTTTCGGGAAGCGTGAGCGTTTCGGAAGTATTCTCGGAATTATTGAGGGTCTCCCGGAACGTATCGATCTGCGACTGTGCCTCGGCCAGCGCTTTCTGTGCGGCAATCACGTCGGGATCGGGCGTAGCAACTGTGAGCTTCATGGAAGCGATACCGATTTGTTGATTGCTTGACAACGTCGTAGTAATAGAAAGACGAACTTGCTTGGCATCTGTAATTACTTGATTAGAACTGATTGTAGTAATTGATAATTCATCACCAAAAGCTTGATTACCGTTCTTTTTAATCAAGTTGTCAGAGCAAGAAAGCCATTCCGCTCCATTCTTATATTCAAGATGAATGTCGCTAAACTTCTTGGTGCCCCATTGTTTCAAGCCGAATTCAAACGCTGTAATCGTTCTTTCTTCTTGTTCTCCCAATTCGACCGTTACATAAACCGTACTTTCGTTAGCAACCATAACGGGGCAATCTTTAATCGTATTGCTTTGTTTTGACACTTTTGAAAACTCTACTTGACCGCTTAAACCTGTTGCATTTTCTCCCGCTTCCATGCCAATGGCAGTGAAATCTACAGTTTTTGTGCCATAGGAGCTCCAATCTGTCTTCGCATAGGTTTCGAAGTTGGTTGAGAAGTCAAAATTGGCAACATTCGGGTCTAACTGTTCTTTGGCCTCGATGGTAAGCGTGAAAGAACGGCCGTTGCCAAACTCTTGCTCGCCGATGTAGGCATGAGCAACGAGTTGAAGAACAACCTTTTCTGCGGTTTGCGTGATCTTGAGAATACCGTTCTCCGCGTCGATCGTTGCGACGTTCGGATCGACGCCCTGAGTTGTTACTTCTACGGTCCACTTGAATGTGACTTCCGGCACTGTGGACGTCGGCAAGGCAAGATCTTTCGTCAGTTTCTCGGTTGTATCGAGCTGAATTGCTTGGAGCGCATTTTCTGCTTTATCGGCATTGGAGAGATAGATGCCGCCCGAGTAGACAACTTCGATCGCGGTGATCTTAACTTGGCCCTTGTTTGCAGTCCCCTCATTACCTACATTTAATACCACCTTGTCAGCATTTACTTGAATTAAATCGCCAGATTTATATGTGTTCTTTTTATCTTTATCTGAACTTAAAAGAATACCGCCTTGCTCTTGATTATAAGTAATTTTTATCGATACAATTTTTGCATCGTTTTCGGCTTTAAAGGTGAGTTCGGGTCCTTCAGTTTGATATAGTTTCCATTCGCCCTTTCCGGTTTCACCATTGCCGGAGTTATTGTCATAATACTTACCTGTATTATTATTGCTACTCGTCGTTTTAACCGCTGTTACGATAATGTTGTTATCAAGTTCAATGGTCTCATACTGCGTACCATTCTTCCACCCCTTTCCCTTTGCATAATCAGGGATAGTGGTCTTTGCGGTGTGTGTTTCGGCGAATTTAGCGTAGAGGGTGAGAGCGTGGCTCTCGCCCGCCGCGGCCGCAAGGTCGAACGACTCACCGACTTGTATCTCCTCTTCGCCGCTCTTATAATACCAATACAAGAAAGTATATTCCTTGTCTTCGGCCGTCTTGGTGGGAACTTTGGCGGGAAGCGTAAAGGTCTCGATCTCCGTCTCGGCTTCGGGCATGTTTTCTACGCCCGTCATGTCTTCGGCCGTGTATGTTACGCTGTAAACCGCGACGATCTCAATTTCGATCGTGATATTTTCGGTGACTTGGAACTCATAGGAATTGCCTGTGAATTCGCTGAGTTTGTCTGTTGTGTTGAATTTAAGGGATTTGAGCTTGTAGCCCTCGGTCACTTCGATCTTGAGAGTGACAGTTGAGCCCGACTTATAGGTCTCCTGTGCGGGGTCGAGGGAGACGGTTGCGCCCGTATATGTCTCCTGATCGAGCGTTACCTTATAAACTCTTACAAGCGTAGCGGTGACGGTAACAGTGGCACTGTCTTCGGCGGTAAACGTGATGGTGACAACGTTGCCCTGCACATTAAAGTTTTTAGCACCCGTGACGGCGATCTCGCCATCAAGGATATAATCGGCATTCGGAGCGATCGTGATCGTGACGGTATCGCCGACTACGTACTGCGTTTTCTCCCCATTATAGGCGACAGCAGCATTTTCGGCACTGACGCTGAGGGCGAATACCTGCGTCCACTTGGCCTCGTAGGTGACGGTGACATCGGAATTTGCAAGCGTGAGGGTGGTGGTGCTTCCGTCCTCTGCGACCTGATGTTCCGCGCCCGTGACGGTGATCGTCCAACCGTCGAAACGGTAGCCCGCGCGTTGAGGGGTGCCGACGGTGACGGTGGCGGTGGCGCCGTTTTCACTTCTTGCGACGCCAAGTTCCGCGCCGCCGCTTTCGCCCGTGATAGAGGCATTGATCGCGACTTCGACGGCCGTTGCGGTGATCGTGATGTTTTCGGTCCCGACGGTGAGGGTATATTTGCCGTTTTCGAGCGTGCCGACGGAAACTGTGCCGAGCTTAAAGCCGTTTTCGACCGTGATCGTGAACGTGACGGCGGCGCCTTTCTCGTAGTAGGCGGCGGGGTTTTCGATCGTGATCGTGAGGTGAGCCGCAGTGGCGGCCGTGACGGTGTAGAGCTGTTCCCATTCGGCGCCGATCTTGACGTTCATCTCGTCGGCAAGGGCGATCTCGAACGAGTTGCCCTCGACGGCCTGCGGCGTGGCGTCATTGAGGGAAGAAGTCCAATTCAAGAACTTGTAGCCCGTGCGTTCGGGCGTGCCCGTGAGGGTGACGGTGTAGTACTCGGAGCCGTCTTCATGGGTCGAAAGTTCACCGTAAGCAAAGCTGAGCTGGGCGGCGTTGGTGACATCGGCGCCGAGGTCGAAAGCGAGCGCGGGCGTTTTCACCTGCCATTGAGCCGCGATCGTGATGTTGGCAGTGACGTCGATCCGGGCGGCGGGCTGCTGAAGGGCGGCGTCTTCGCCGACTTTCCAGCCGAGGAAAGTGTATCCCGTACGGACTGGAGCGGCGGGGAGAGTGTATTTTTCGCCCGAGGTGACGGATGCGGTGCCGTTGGGCTGGCCGTTGCCGTATTCGATCGTGATGATGTACGCGTCGCCGACGGTGACTTGATAAGTGATTTTTTCGTAAAGATATGTAATGACGATGCTGAACGACTCGTTAATTGCATCGGATCTGTATGCGGAGCTATCGATCGTATAGAAGCCGTGCGAAGTTGTTTCGGCGGGCTGAAGCGTTAACACATCGCCGTTTTCGTAGTAAGCGGTGACGACAAGGCCCTCGGAAGAGAACGGCTCGCCTTTTTTGAATTCCGTTTTATAGTCCTTAAGCTCGAGCGGGTTTTCGGTTCTGAGAAGAGGCCAGATAACGGGCTCGCCCTCTTTTTCGTACCAATAATTGCCGCGTTGAAGAGGCTCGTCTTGGGAGAAAAGATATAAGGTGTTTCCCGTGCTTTGGAGCGCCTCGGGAAGCGTTGTGCCCTTGTAGAAGATCTTGACGCCCAGACCGTTGAGCCCTGCGACGTTCTGATAGGCGTCCGCGGCGTCTTCGGGAATGGCTTCGATGATCACGCTCTCCAGAGCGCAACCCTTGAATGCGTCTGCGCCCACAGTTTTGAGGCCTGCGGGAAGCGTGACTTGGGTGAGAGCGGTGAGGCCTTCGAACGCGCCGTCTGCAATGACGAGCGTGCCTTCGCTTACAGTATATTTACCCCCCCCGTTTTCCGCGTTCTCGCGAAGAGGTCTGCGGCCCAAAGGCTGCGCGGGCGTCACATCTGCGGCGCTCACCTTGAGAAGATATTGCCCGTCTTTGTCCGCAAGAACTTTAAAACCGCTTTCGGTTTTCCAGTTCGCGGGAGTTGTATAGAATTCCGTTTCGGCAAATGCGTTCCGACCGACGGAAGTGACCGTAGAGGGAATGTCGACTTCGCTAAGAGCATCGCACCCGTTGAAAGCGTTCTCTCCGATCGTCTCGGTGCCTTCTTGAATGGTGAGCTTTGAAAGGCTTGTGCACCCCGCGAACGCGCTCTCGCCGATCGAGGCAGAGCCTTTAATCGTCACGCTTGTGATCTTTTTGTTGCCCGCGAAAGCGTTTTCCGCGACATGGACGGGCTTTTCATCGATCTTTTCGGGAATGACAATAGAGGTCAATTCGGAGTCTTCGGCGGGAACGCCCTTGACGACGACTTCCTCTTCGGTGCTCTGCTCTTCGTCAACAATATAGTTGATGCCCGTTTTATGACAGATAGAGCACTCGCCGACCTCATTGACCTTGTGAGAGTACCCGTTTGCGGGAATGATGACAGAGACGCCCTCGCCGCAGTCGGGATCGGTGCAATATTTCATGCCGACGCCGGGAGCGACACAGGTTGGCTTGTAGATAACATACACTTCATCGCCGAGCGTATGCTCGTGCGGTTGCGACGTGCCCTCTTGCTCATCGAGCGCGTTTGCATGCGTGCTGAGGCCGAGAGAGATCCCTGCCGCGGCAAGAAGCACACACATGAGCGCCGACATGACGAAAAGCGCAAGTCTGTTGAGCGTTAAATGTTTCTTCATGTTTTCTCCTTTGCTCGTATTCCATTCCCTTGACAGAATACGGACGATTTTACTCATCTATATTGTAACAGATGGCGCTTGCAATGTCAATGAAAATACCAAAAAATGATTGGGCTTTCATAAAAAATTTTTATACCTTTTATAAGTAAGAGTTTTAACTGCTCCGAGATAAAAGAGGAGAAAATTCGGAGGCAAAATCGCTTTACAGAACAAAAAAAGCCGTGTATAATAGACCCCAAGATGTTCCTTGCCAAACCATCTGAAAAAAACAAGGAGGCTTCTCATGAAGCGCACTTTTCAAAATTTCATCAAAGAAACCAAACTGCTCCTTTCTTCCGTACCGCCGTTCACGTTTGCGCTCTTTCTTCTGAGCGTATTTGCGATGAACCTGCTCGCCAACAAGAGCGTCGATCTCCCCGTCGGGTGGCTCGCGCTCGATTGCGGGATCATCGTATCGTGGGCGTCTTTTTTATGTATGGACGTTCTCACCAAGCGCTTCGGTCCCAAGGCCGCGACAACGCTCTCCGTTATCGCCGCGCTCGTCAATCTCGTGATGTGCCTCGTCTTCTTCCTCGCTTCGCTCATTCCCGGCACCTGGGGCGCGTTTTTCGATTTCGGGGAACAGGACGTCATAAATACCGCGCTCGATTCGACGTTCGGCGGGACATGGTATGTCCTTTTGGGCAGTACCGTGGCTTTTGTGGCGTCGGCGGCCATCAACAATTTCACGAATTGGGGCATCGGAAAGATCTTTAAAAAGAACCCCGACGGCTTTTGGGCGTACGCATGCAGAACGTATGTCTCGACGGCGATCGGACAGTTTGCCGACAACCTGATCTTCGCGCTCATCGTCTCGCATTTCTTTTTCGGCTGGACGATGCTGCAATGCGTGACATGCGCCCTCACGGGCATGGTCGCCGAGCTCTTGTGCGAAGCCGTATTCTCCCCTCTCGGCTACAAAGTTTGCAGAAATTGGGAGAAGAAAGGCGTCGGCGCGGCCTATCTGAACTACATCTCCGAGGGAGAACACAGCGATGAAAATACTGATCACGGGAACGAGTAAGGGCATCGGCAAGGCGATCGCCCAAAAATTTCTCGCCAGCGGACATACGGTGACGGGGATAGACGTGCTCCCCCCCGCTTTCTCGCATGCAAATTTCAGCCATGTGACGGCAGATATCGCTTGCGGCGATCTGCCCGACTTTGCGCCCGACGTCCTCATCAATAATGCGGGCGTGCAAGACAGCGGAAACGACATCGACGTCAACCTCAAGGGAACGATCCGCGTCACCGAAAAATATCTCACATATATGCCGAAAAGCGTGGTTTTTATCGCCTCGGCAAGCGCCTCTACGGGGGCGGAATTTCCCGCCTATGCCGCGAGCAAGGGCGGCATGGTGAGCTATATGAAAAACGTTGCGCTCAGAGCGGCCGAATGGGGCGGAACGGCGAACAGCGTCTCCCCGGGAGGCGTGACGACGGCGCTCAACGACCGCGTGATGAACGACGAAAAACTCTGGGCGCAGATCATGGACGAAACGCCGCTCAAAAAGTGGGCTTCGCCCGAAGAGATCGCCGAATGGGTATACTTCATCGCCGTCGTCAACAAATCGATGACGGCGCAAGACATCCTCATCGACAACGGCGAGGCCGCGCGGGCAAAGTTTATATGGTAGTTTACGCTCAGCCTGAGGGCGTGAGGGCGGCGTCATGCTGAGAAGAAGAGTCGTACGAAGTCTATGGAAGCTGTATCGAAGCATCTCGCGGCATGGTGTACGGTCGCCCCGCGATATTCTTCGGGTTAGTTCCCGTCCTCTCGTCCTTCTCACGTTCTCAGAATGACGCGGGGCGTACGTTGCATTTATCCTCCCTCGGGAGGGGACATGATAACAACAAAAAAATGACGGCAAAGCCGTCATTTTTTTGCACATATGTGCGCGTTTTTCAGAAGAATACGCCGCGGGCAGCTTCTTTCGTCTCCTTGTCGGCGATAAAAGGAATACGCGTCGTGTACCCCGCTTTGGCGGCGACGATCATCTTTGTGGGCCATGCGAAGACGTCGCGGTTCCAGGTATTTACGGAATCGTTATACACTTCGCGGGCGGCCGTGATCTCCCTCTGGAGATAGGAATTCTGCTGCATGGCGTCGGCGAGTTCCCGATGCGCCTTGAGATCGGGATAGTTCTCGAACGCGATATTGACCGAACGGCCGATGCGCTCGATCTGCGAGGCGTATTCATTTCTCGCCGCGTCACCCTCCGCGCCGTTGCCGCTGCGGTACTGCGCGATCTGCGTGAACGTATCCTTATCGAGGTCGACGGCCTTGTCGAGAAGTTTTGCGCAGTTCGTGAGGATCTGCACGCGCTGTTCGAGGTAGTTGTCGATCTGCGAAGCGTCGTGCTGGATCTTCTGTTGCAACTGCTGGAAGTGGTTTTTTGCCTTCACTTTCATGATCGTCCAGATGATACCGCCGATGATGGGCGGGAGAAACCACCACATGATGTCGAAAAACTTCGAGCCGCCGCCCACTTTGACTTCGAGCTGTTTTGCGATGACGTTGACATCGCGCCCCTCTTCCATCGTGGGGCCGCTGAGTTCGTCGAGTTCATTTGCCATTAATATGTACCTCCGTTTTGTTTTACTGTTTGATACCGTTGAACGCGTCGTCGAACGGGGTGTTTTCATCCTCCGTCGCACAGCACAAAATCCCGTGCCCGTAGCCGCGGGCCGTGACGCCGCACGAGTTCAACGCCTCTTTCAAGGGACCTTCCTGCACTTTTTCGTCGAACGACCTGCCCGAAAGGCCGAGCTCTTTGAGCGCTGCCGTTCCGCTGTTGACGACGGGTATGTATTTCACCCAATGCACGGGCACATCGTGCATATGGCCGTCGCCGCCGAGCGTAGGAACAAAATCGAGCCGATCTTCGGTGCGGTAGGAGTACGCCGTGACGCGGATCCTGTCGCTCTCCCCCTCTTTTTTGAGAAATTCCGTCTTTAAAATGGTCTGCGTGTCCGTTTCGGGGTGGCAGAATGCCCTCTGTCCCGCCAAGTTCGCAAGGTATTCGCTCTCATAGGGCGTGTAGTTGCGGTAGTAGGACTCGGGATAGAGATATTCGTGCGGCTTGTGCTGCTGGTAGAGCGGAATGGAGAGGAGCGGCGCGAGATCGAAAAACAGCGATTTAAAGTATCGGCAGTTGAAATCGGTAAAAGTCTTTTTCGCAAGGTCGGCGCTGTAGGAAAAGTACCGCCGATAGTCGGTATCCATGTCCCAACCAGCCGAATGTTCGGACGAAACAAAGTTGAGGCATCCGCTCTTCCGCATGGAAAAATCGTCGCCGTATCCCGCCGTATCCGTCATGAGCGCAAGAATATTTTTCTGCGCGAGAGGCGTAAAGAGAAGGCGGAACTGCACTTCGTTGTCCCTATCGAGCGCGCCGAACAGAACGTCGAATTCCGCGTTCCCCATTTCGGTGAAATTGGTCGTGGGATCGTCGTCTTTCATCGCCTTTTCCTGCAATTTTCTGATCGTTTTCGCCCCCGATCTTACCGCTTTTTCGCGTTTCCCCTCGCTCAGCCGCTCCGCATGGCCCGCCCTGCGCGAAAAATGCAAATCGGGCGCGGCTTCGTTGCCGTAGATGAGACGGGTCTGTTCACTGTAATAAGGTTTAGGGCGGACGATCGTTGCGACGAGCGTCTGCGAATGGTGCTGCACATGAACGTTCCCCTCAGAGTCGGTATAGGTCGTCGTCCAGGTGATGAGGAGACTTCCCGAATAGGTGCAACTCCCCATGGTATGGACAAGTTCCCTATCCACGACGAAAGGATTTCCCAAAATTTCGCCCGTGAGAATGCCGATCGTGGAACGCTCGGGATCGTCGGGTTCGCCGAAGCCGTATTTTGTGCACAGATGATCATATCTGCGCATATTGAAGTTATCGTCGATCCGAATGAGCGGAACAGTCTGTTCAATGAGCTGTTTTGTGGCCGTGTCGTCGAACAAGGCGTTGAGCGGAGCCATCTGCTCCCAGGCTTTTCGGAGAAGTTTATCCGCCTCTGCCTGCCGTTTGGCCCTCTCCTCGGCCGTACGTTTCAAAACGGGGTTGATCTTCCCCATGATGACGCCGATGGCCGTTGCAATGAGCGCGGCCCCGCCGACCAAAAAGAGAGAGCCCATGAGATAGCCCTCATTCAGAAGAAAGACGACGCCGAGAACGAGCAAAACCGCGCCGATGACGATAAGGGCGATGAGAAATCCCCTCACCCCCTTTCCTTTGGAGATCCTTGCGTCGAGCTCGCCGATTTTCCGTTTCTTCTCCTCGTAAGAAGAAGCCGTTTTGCGGTTCTCTTCCAAGGGGACGCCCGATTTTTCGGCGAGCGCATCGAAATACGCCGACGCATTTTGTTCGAACTCCTGTTTATAATACCACTTATACGCCTCGAGAGGCTCGAGCAGTCTGTCGTCTGATGCTTCCACGAATATATTGTATATCCTGCCGAGGAGAAATGTCAAGAGCTGCTTCGACTTTTTTTGACATTTTTCACCGTCCTGTCTCCCTCCCCTCTCTCCTGAATGGGCTTTCCAAAAAGAGAACAAGATGTATTCAGTATATGACAAAAAGGCGCGATGAAGACCGCGCCTTTTTTCGGCTTGATTTGAGTTACTTGAGGATCTTGGAGACCGCGCCGGAACCGACCGTTCTGCCGCCCTCACGGATAGCGAAACGGAGGCCTTCCTCGATCGCAACGGGCTTGATGAGCTCGACCGTCATGGTAACGTGGTCGCCGGGCATGACCATTTCAACGCCCTCGGGAAGCTCGATGGAACCCGTGACGTCCGTCGTTCTGATGAAGAACTGGGGACGATAGTGATTGAAGAATGCCGTGTGACGGCCGCCCTCTTCCTTGGTAAGGACGTAGACCTGAGCCTCAAACTTCATAGCGGTGGGAACGGTGCCGGGCTTTGCGATGACCTGTCCTTTCTCGATCCCCGTACGCTCGATACCGCGGAGAAGCGCACCGACATTATCGCCCGCCATAGCTTCGTCGAGCTGCTTGTGGAACATCTCGAGACCAGTAATGACGGTGGACTTGGGTTTCTCGATGAGACCGACGATCTCAGCGGGATCGCCGACTTTCGCAACGCCTCTTTCAACACGGCCTGTAGCAACGGTGCCGCGGCCGGAGATCGTGAACACGTCTTCGACGGGAAGAAGGAAAGGCTTCTGATCGTCTCTCTGAGGGGTGGGAATGTAGCTGTCTACAGCGTCCATGAGCTCGAGAACGCACTGGCACTCGGGAGCTGCAAGGATCTCCGCGTCGGAAGCGCCGCTCGTCGCCTTTTCGAGGGCTTTGAGCGCGGAACCCTTGATGATCGGGATGTCGTCGCCGGGGAAGTCGTAGCTCGAAAGAAGCTCGCGGATCTCCATTTCAACGAGGTCGAGAAGCTCGGGGTCGTCCATCTGGTCTACCTTGTTGAGGAAGACGATGATATAGGGAACGCCGACCTGACGGGCGAGCAGGATGTGCTCACGGGTCTGAGGCATGGGGCCGTCGGTCGCAGCGACAACGAGGATCGCGCCGTCCATCTGGGCAGCGCCCGTGATCATGTTCTTAACGTAGTCTGCGTGGCCGGGGCAGTCGACGTGCGCATAGTGGCGCTTGTCGGTCTCGTACTCGACGTGTGCGGTGTTGATCGTGATACCGCGCGCTTTCTCTTCGGGTGCCTTATCGATCTCGTCGTAACGCATCTTCTGAGCCTGACCTTTGCATGCCATTACCATGGTGATAGCTGCGGTCAAAGTGGTCTTGCCGTGGTCAACATGTCCGATGGTCCCGATGTTGACGTGGGGCTTGCTCCTGTCAAACTTTGCTTTTGCCATTTTGATGTCTCCTTAAAATTTTTTTATTTTTTGATAACTTTTTCCCCTTATGACGGGGGAAGCGCAGCTATCTATCAAACAATGATATTAAGCTGAATCGCTTATCGCCTATTATTATAAACCATGCGCAAGAATTTTGCAATCGTTTACGGAAAAATTTTACAAAAATTTATGCGCAAACTCTGTATGAAAGCCTTTTTTTGCCATTAAGACGCGGGTTTGGAGGCTCTGTCGTGAATGATCTTCTCGGAAATCGAGCGAGGCACTTCGTAGTAGTGGTCGAACTGCATCGTGAACTGCCCTCTGCCCTGCGTGCGCGAACGGAGTTCCGTTGCATAGCCGAACATCTCGGAGAGCGGGATCTCCGCGTCGATGATCTTGGCGCCGTTGCGATCGTCCGTGTTGCAGATGTTGCCGCGGCGGCTCGAGACGTTGCCCATGAGGTCGCCGAAGTATTCCTCGGGGGTGATGATCTGCACTTTCATGATGGGCTCAAGGAGAACGGCCTTCGCCTTTTCCATACCATTTTTGAACGCCATGGAACCTGCGATCTTGAATGCCATTTCGGACGAGTCGACCTCGTGGAAGCTTCCGTCGTACACTTCGACCTTGAAGTCGACGACTTCATAGCCTGCAAGGAAACCGTTCTTTGCGGCCTCCTGGATACCCTTATCGATGGCGGGAATGAATTCCTTGGGAATAGAACCGCCGACGGTGAGATCCTCGAACGAGTATCCCGACCCCGGCTCCCCGGGGATGAGACGAATCTTGCAGTGACCGTATTGGCCCTTGCCGCCCGACTGCCTCTTATACATACCCTCGGCTTCGACCTGCTGGCGGAACGTCTCGCGGTAAGCGACCTGGGGCGCACCGACGTTGGCCTCGACATGGAACTCTCTGAGAAGCCTGTCCACGATGATATCGAGGTGAAGCTCGCCCATGCCGGCGATGATGGTCTGTCCCGTCTCCTTATCGGTATATGTCTTGAAAGTGGGGTCTTCCTCGGCGAGCTTGATGAGCGCGAGCGTCATCTTCTCCTGTCCTGCCTTGGTCTTGGGCTCAAGGGAGAGCTGAATGACGGGCTCGGGGAATTCCATCTTTTCGAGAACGATGGGGTGCTTTTCGTCGCACAGCGTGTCGCCCGTCGTCGTGTTTTTGAGGCCGACAATGGCGCAGATGTCGCCTGAGTAGATCTCGGAGATATCCTTTCTCTCGTTCGCATGCATCTGGACGAGACGCCCTACCCTCTCTTTCTTCTCCTTTGTGGAGTTGTAGACATACGAACCCGCCTCGAGTACGCCCGAATAGCAGCGGAAGTATGCGAGGGAACCGACGAAGGGGTCGGTCGCGATCTTGAACGCAAGGCCGGCGAAAGGCTCGTCGTCGGAAGTTCTCCTCTCTTCCTCTTCGCCCGTTTCGGGGTTGGTACCCTTTACGTGGTCGACGTCAATGGGGCTCGGAAGGAAGTGGATCACTGCGTCGAGAAGGAACTGCACGCCCTTGTTCTTATAGGAAGAACCGCAGAGCATGGGCACGGCCTCGAGTTTGAGGCAACGCTCGCGCAGACCTTTGATGATCTCGTCGACGGAGAGGTCGCCCTCTTCAAGATACTTCTCCATGAGCTCGTCGTTGGCGGAAGCCGCCTCTTCGACCAGCTTGAAGCGATATTCTTTTGCGAGATCCATCATATCGGCGGGAATGGGCTCCTTGCGGAAGTCCTTGCCGAGATCGTCGTAATAGATCTCCGCTTCCATGCGGATGAGGTCGATGATGCCGCGGAAACTCGCCTCTTTCCCGATGGGAAGTTCGACGGGCACGGGATTGGCCCCGAGCCGCTCGCGGATCATCTTTTCGACGCGGAAGAAGTCGGCGCCGTTGATATCCATCTTGTTGACATAGGCGATGCGGGGCACTTTATAGGTGTCGGCCTGGCGCCAGACCGTCTCGGACTGGGGCTCGACGCCGCCCTTTGCGCAGAACGTTGCGATCGTGCCGTCGAGAACGCGGAGAGACCGCTCGACTTCTACGGTGAAGTCGACGTGGCCCGGGGTGTCGATGATGTTGAAACGGTGGCCTTTCCAAATGCAGGTCGTCGCGGCGGAAGTGATGGTAATGCCGCGCTCCTGCTCCTGAACCATCCAGTCCATGGTCGCGGCGCCCTCGTGGACCTCGCCGATCTTATGCGTCTTGCCCGTGTAGAACAAAATACGCTCCGTCGTCGTGGTCTTTCCGGCGTCGATATGCGCCATGATACCGAAGTTCCTCGTGTGTAATAAGTCGTATTCTCTTGCCATACCTTACCTTGTCCTTGTCAGAAACGGAAATGCGCAAATGCCTTGTTCGCTTCCGCCATCCTGTGCGTGTCTTCTTTCTTCTTTACGGACGCGCCCGTATTGTTGTAGGCGTCCATAAGCTCGGCCGCAAGTTTTTTCGACATTTCACGTTCGCTGCGCTTTCTCGTGTTCTGGACGAGCCAGCGGATCGCGAGCGTCTGACGGCGCTCGGGCCTGATTTCGACGGGGACCTGATAGTTCGCGCCGCCGACGCGCCTTGCTTTGACTTCCACAACGGGGGTCACGTTCGCAAGCGCCTGGTTGAATACTTCCATGGGCTCCTTGCCGAGTTTTTCGCCCACAGTCGCAAATGCTTCGTAAACAATCTTCTGCGCGACGCTCTTTTCGCCGTCGAGCATGATCTGGTTGATGAGTTTGGTGACGATCTTGCTCCCGTACAAAGGATCGGGAAGGACGTCTCTCTTGGGAACTCTGCCTCTTCTGGGCATTGTATTATCCTCCTTTATTGATTTTGGCGCGGCTTTTCACCGCTTCGGGGTTTCCCCTTCAGATTAAGCTATCGCTTGCTCTATACAATATAATAACTAATAACGGACTGTCGCCGTCCGCCCTTGCGTAAGGGCGTATTGAAAGAGTAGCGAACCTTCTCCCCCGCTCTCGCGGAGAATACTGCCTACTTTGATCGGGGTCCCTGATGAGATATTCCGAAAAGTAGGAGATGACCTTGCACGGAAAAATCCGTGCGCGATGGGCGCCGCGTCTCCCGGCGGAAAACCGTGCTGTTACGCGCTGCCCGTTTTTGCCGCATTATTTAGGGCGTTTTGCGCCATATTTGCTGCGGGACTGTTTGCGCTTTGCAACGCCTGCCGTATCGAGCGCGCCGCGAATGATGTGGTAACGCACGCCGGGCAGATCCTTGACTCTTCCGCCGCGGATGAGAACGGAGCTGTGCTCCTGCAGATTGTGACCTTCGCCGGGGATGTACACGGTACCTTCCTGCTTGTTGGTCAGTCTCACCCTCGCGATCTTCCGAAGCGCCGAGTTGGGCTTCTTGGGGGAAGTCGTCGTCACGGAAAGGCACACGCCGCGTTTCTGCGGGCACTGATCGAGAATGGGGCTCTTCGATTTGAACGCTTCTCTTTCTCTGCCTTTCTTGATGAGCTGGTTGATTGTGGGCATCTTTTACCTCCTTGTGTTATTTCGGAATATCCTCAAAATCTTTCGATTCGGAGTATCGTTCTTTCCCGTAATACGGCATGCAAAAAGAAGCGCCGAATTACAGACAATGGTTATTTTACCAAAGTTGCAAATCTTTGTCAAGGGAAAAAACGTCTCTTTTGCAAAAAAGACAAGTTTTTTCGGCCGCAGAATTGGGTTTAAAGTATTGACAAATGTTGGAAAAAGAATTATGATGATAGGGAAATTTTAAAAAAGGAAGGTTATCCTATGAACAAATTGACCGTAAAAGACTTAACAGACCTCAAGGGCAAGCACGTTTTGGTTCGCTGCGACTTCAACGTCCCCATGAAAGACGGCAAGATCACAGACGAAAACCGTATCGTGGGTGCGCTTCCCACCATCAAATATCTGCTTGACGCGGGCGCGAAAGTCACCCTTTGCTCGCACATGGGCAAGCCCCATTCCATCTTCTCCGACGAAGTAAAGCTCAACAAAAAAGAGAAGGCGAAGATCGAGGCGCTTCCCGCTGAAGAACAGGCGGCCGCGAAACAGGCCATCATCGAAAAGGCCCTCAAGGACGAGCCCAAGAAGCTCACCCTCGCCCCCGTTGCCGCCCGTCTCAACGAGTTGCTCGGCGGAAAAGTGACGTTTGCCAAAGACGTAGTGGGTCCCGACGCGCAGGCCAAAGTGGCCGCATGCAAGGAAGGCGAGGCCGTGCTTCTCGAAAATCTCCGCTTCCATTGGGAAGAGGAAAAGAAAGACCTTGAATTCTGCAAAAAGCTCGCCGCTTATGCAGATATCTACGTCAACGACGCGTTCGGCACGGCGCATCGCTCGCACGCCTCCACGGCCGCGATCGTCGAATACGGATTGGTCAAGACCGCCGTCTGCGGCTTCCTCATCGAGAAAGAGCTCACCGTTATGGCCGACTCCCTCGAACATCCCGTCCGTCCCTTCGTCGCGATCCTCGGCGGCGCGAAAGTTGCCGACAAGCTGGGCGTCATCTCCAATCTCCTCGAGAAGTGCGACACGCTCATCATCGGCGGCGGCATGGCGTACACATTCCTGAAAGCGCAGGGCTATGAAGTCGGCACATCCCTCGTCGACGATGAAAAACTCGAATATTGCAGAGAAATGATCGCAAAAGCAAAGGCGGAAGGCAAAGAGCTTCTGCTTCCCGTCGATACCGTCGTCACGGCCGCTTTCCCCGATCCCATCGACGCGCCCGTTACGGTGAAGACCGTCTCTTCCCACGAGATCCCCGCGGACATGATGGGCCTCGACATCGGCGAAAAGACGAGAGAGCTCTACGCCGAAAAAGTAAAGAGCGCGAAAACGGTCATTTGGAACGGCCCCATGGGCGTGTTCGAAAATCCCATCCTTGCGGCGGGCACCAACGCCGTTGCGCAGGCGCTCGCAGACGCAAAGGGCGCGACGACCATCGTCGGCGGCGGCGATTCGGCGGCAGCCTGCACCCAGCTCGGCTATGCAGACAAGATCACGCACATCTCGACGGGCGGCGGCGCATCGCTGGAACTCTTCGAGGGCAAGGTCCTTCCCGGCATCGCTTGTTTAAACGATAAGAATTGAGCGCCGTGCGCTCATGCTGATCCCGCCCCGCGTCATTCTGAACGGCGGGAGTCGTACGAAATTCGATGACTCGCCCCGAAGAATCTCGGCGGGCGATTACGGACAATTATGCGGCGAGATGCCTCGGATATTTTTTCGTAGACTGCGTTCTTGCTCCGCGCCCAGCATGACGCCGCGTGCCCCCTTTCCGTCACTACGTGACACCCACCCCTCAAGGGGTGGGCAAGGGTCCGTCCTTTCTCGGCTCCCCCTCGAGGGACGCAAAACGCAATTCTGCGCATCAGCACAGTGCGCTGCGCGCTGCGTTTTGCGATGAGTGAGCGCATTATCCCGCGCGAACGGTGACCGAGGACAATCGACCTGCCCGAGACAGC
>CANQHG010000003.1 GCA_947623655.1 uncultured Clostridia bacterium
AACCAGCGGCACATCCTCCGCAAGTATGCCGAGGAGAACAACATCGAAGTGTACGGCGAATACATAGACGACGGCATATCGGGTACGACATTCCAACGCCCCGAAGTGCAACGGCTTCTCGACGACGCCAAGACGGGCATCATCAACACCATCATCGTAAAAGACCTTTCCCGCTTCGGGAGGAACTATATCGAAGTAGGACAATACCTTGATTATGTGTTCCCCGCATTCGGCATCCGCTTTATCGCCATACAGGACAATGTAGACACTTCTAACCGTGACAGCAGTGCAATGGAGATGATGCCCATTATGAACGTGTTCAACGAATGGCACGCCGCCAATACAAGTAAGAAAATAAGAGCGGTGAAACGATCTCATGCGGTTGAAGGTAAATTCAGCGGATCGAGAACTCCTTACGGCTATCTGAAAGGTACAGATGAAAAGAAAACTTTTATAATAGATGAAGAAACAGCACCGAATGTCGTAAGAATTTTTGAAATGTATGCTTCGGGGATAAGTCCCCAACGGATCGCAGAGACCTTCAATGATGAAGGAATCCCGTGTGCAGGTAGAATTGCTTTTTTGAGAAGCGGAAGGAAATATAATCATAACGAACATCCCTATTGGGAACAGGCAACCATCCGACCCATCTTAAAAAACATTGCCTATCTCGGGCATTTGGCTCAACAAAAATTTACGTCCGTTTCCTATAAAAACCATAAGATAATACGGAAAGACCAAAGCGATTGGGTGATCGTTTATAATACCCATGAACCTATCATCTCACAAGAACTTTGGGACAGAGTACAGGAACGGATGAAATCGCAGGCAAAAGGAAGAAAGACACACAAGGGAATTACACATCCGCTTTCCGGTTTCCTATACTGCGCCGATTGCGGAGGCAAATTAAAAATGGGCTATGTTTGGGATAAAAAGAAAGACGACTACCGATATAATTTTGACTGTGGCAGACTCAAACGATATGGGAAATCTTATTGCTTCTCACACTACATACAGGCGCAGGTTTTGGAACAGATTGTCCTCGAAGATATTCGTGAGACAGCAAAGCGCATTGCATTCGATGAACAAGCCATACGGGAAGAATTTGTACGGCGCGACACAGAACTTACGGAGAGCACATTAAAATCCGTGAAGCGTGAATTGAAAGCAAAGCAGAAACGGCGTGACGAACTTTCCCGTCTGATGCAAGCGGCTTACGAGGATAAAGTGTTGGGAAAGATCCCCGAGAACATCTGCGTAGGCTTTATAGAAAAGTATTCCGCCGAGCAAAAGTCACTCGCAGAGGAAATTGTCGCGCTTGAAGAAAAAATTGCGCAAACCGAGAGTTCCACGCAAAATATCGACGGGTTTATAAAAAATATCATGAAGTATCTTGAAGTCCCAGAACTGACCCGCGAGATGTGCTATGAACTCATTGACCGCATCATCGTAGGCGGTTTACCCAAAGTCACAGGAACGGAGCGGACTATCGAGATCGTCTATAAAGTAGACATTGCCTCCGTCCTGCGCGACCGATTCAAGAAGTAAAAAGAAAGGCGTATGAGTTCCCCGCTCATGCGCCTATTTTTATGCCTTTCTCTCTATATCCCAATAGTGTCCATAAAATAAAACAGCAACTGCTGTTTTCATCGTTCATAACTCCTTATAAAATAGATTTTTTGCCTTTCGGCGCGAGCGATCCTAAACGAAAACGCATTGGCGGTTTTTTCGCTGTCTGTCCGCTTGCTTTCCGGCAAGGGCGGCGAATGCCGTGCATTTTACCCTTGCCAGAAAGTGCGGTTTCGTTTAAGCTCCGCAGACGAAAGGGAAAAAAGATTGTGGTTAGTTTGACTTCGGCATTTGCTCTATCACTTCGGGGCAGACTTCGCCTATCACTTCACCGTCTTTCACGCAAGTGAATTGGTCGAAAAGTAGTAACTTTCTGTCCTCTATCCCGCAGGGGCAAGCAATATCATCGTCTAAAATATCCGAGCGGAAGTAGGTCGGAAGTTTGCCGCCATACGCAAGCCGCTCTCCCGTTTTTTCGATGTACTTCAACAGGTATTTGACCGATTGCATGGTATCCATGTCCGTGACGATGTGCTCAAAATCGTTTCTTCCGAAGTGTTTGCGGAAATGGCTGTTTTGGTAGGTCGTCTGAACACGGTGTAGTTTCGTGCTGTAATCTTTCACTTCTTCGAGTTCGCCTATCATGCCGCCGTAGGGGATATAGAATATCCCGTGGAAGTGTAGCCGTTGGGTTTCCACGCCGCGCTCCCATACGCCGATATACTTCCACCCTCTACGGGCTACGAGGTGTTTCAGCGTGTTTAATAGTTTTTTCTTAAAACTTTCCTCGTTGTGAAGTTCATCGGAATAGGTGAACGTGCAAAAATAGTTCCATGATTGCAAGTTGATTTTACGCCATAGTCGCACCCTGCGTTTTATCCTGTTCCGCTCCTTTCGCTCCAAGTTTTCCTTGACGAAGATCTGCCGCGCTCCCTCATCGGGAAATGCGTCTTTGAGTTTCTCAGTGATATGCTGTTCCCGCTCCTTTTTCGGTAGGGCGCGGCTCTCCTCAAAAGCCGCTTCAAATTGTTCTTTCGGCGTTTCTTCCGTTGGGGCTTCGGGCGGTTTCGGCTTTGTTCTTCTCCGTCCTTTCCCGTGCGGAAAGTTCTCCATTGGGATAGCGATATAATGACCGCCGTCAAAGTAGATTTTTGCATTTTGGTATATTTCGCCTATTGGGCTATTATGGAGATTACTATCAGACGGAATATACAAGCTTATTGGGTACATTGAAACGGCATGGTGCTACGGTGTGCATTTCATTTTATGTCAAAAATGAAATTGAAAGTATTTTAAGAGGGTGCATAAGGTATATAGATAGTGCTGATTATCAATATGAAAAAGCGTCCGATGTCCTGCGGTATTTTCGTTCTCTAAAAATGAGCAAGTTGGACATAGAAACATTGGTCACTACTTTTGATGATAAATTAAAAGATGAATTTGGCATAACGATTGATAATGACAACTTGATAACGCCTGCACACGCCAGTCACTATGAGGACTATATCACGTTGAAAAAAATATTAACATCGAAATATAAGTATGTCAATGATGAATTTTCCTATGTTTATGATCATGGCATAGAAACAGATGTCAAAAGTGTCTTATCTGCGTATATGAAACGTGGGAACAACGAGATCACTTTAATAAAAAATGCTCCTTTATTTTTTGTTACTACTAATGCCACCCTCATCAAAAGCACAATGCAGTATCACAATGATACGTATGGAAAAACATTAAGTCCAATCATAAGCGATACTTTTCTCGGTGTCATTCTATATAATAATGATAATGCTTTAGATGAATATAGCAAACTGAAGCTTCTTACTTATTGTAGCGAATTTTATAAACCGACAAAGCAGCAACGTGAAGATTTTATTGCGCAAGTGGAAAAACAAAATGCTGCAGGAAAAATCACGGACAACGATGTATTTTTGCTTAAGCATTATGAGCTGATTGATGACGTTCTTGTTCGTCAATTGCGCGCAAACGATTTTAATATAAACGATGACTGCGTATTTGACGCTCTCGAAGAGATTAGAAGAGAAACAACGAAGGATGTTGTCGATTCCTACGAACGCAAGTTAAATCTACAATCAGAACAGTATTCTGAAGAAATAAATCAAATCAAAGAAACAGCGGCGAAAGAAATAGAGGCAAAAGATATTGCTCATCAAGCATATAAAGAGAAGTTGTTGAATGAAGACATGATAAAATACCAAAAAATAATTAAGCCGATTTATTATGGGTTTTCCAGTTTAATGGTTGTGGTATTTTTAGTGTGTTCAATTTTACCTCTCGTTTTGGGTTGGGCGTGGGATTCAACATCAATCGCTATTACCGTATGCTCAGCGGTGTTGTTGATTTTTGATATAGTGCAAGTCGCGGTTCCAATTATCAGAAACAGATGGGTTTTAGATAAGTTAATTGAAAGGAGAAAGGGCAAACTTAAAAAGAAATATGATTTGCTTTGAATAGGTGAAAATGTTCGTTTTAGGTTATCGATGCTCCACCAAGGGAATCCTAAAATGAGCAATCGTTTTAGGATTCCCGCATTTTTAGGAAAAAGTTGCAGCAAGTCAGGTTGCCGGAAGTGGGTTTCTCACAAGTGATTTTGTGGGAAATCAACTCTACAAAAAACTCATTGATTGGAAAGAATGGTCTACCTTGACATTATCATTTCTATTCAACCCCCCTTTCTGTTTCGTAACGGATCGGCCGCGCGGCAAATCGGTTGCATTCTGCCACCCCATATGATATACTGTTTTCGGGTGAGGAAACATGGACTACTCGATAGACATTCAATTTCAAGAGGAATACAAACGGCTTGACGCTCTGTGCAGAGATTGCCTTTCCAATGAAAAAGGCGTTACCGAGTACATACGGCAAATGGAACTCATTCCTTGGAGCGCATACCGAAACGTCCCCTCGTGGGAAAACGATCTAAAAATGCTAAAACACATTCGATGGGTCAGGAATGAGCTTGCGCATGAGATCGGCACTCTGGGATCCGAGCTGTGTCAGGAGAGCGATTTGCAATTCACAATCGACTTTCATGACAAAATTTTATCGAGAACAGACCCCCTGACCGCGCTGCGCGAATTTCAAAGCCAACAATCTCCGAGCCGAACCGCAAACCGAAATATTCCGCCCAAGCCAACACAGAGCTACGCGCCGCCCGCGGCAGAATACGAGCCCGCAAGACCTTCGCTGTGGAAAAGGTTTCTCCTCGCCTTCAAAAAACGATTCAAACACTGAAAAGCCGTTCCACGGGGACGATACATTTTCGTAAAACGAGTTCTTGTTTCTTATGCTTATCGGTCCGAACTGAAATACAAATGTAGTTATTTTCTCGCCGATAAGATCCGATGGAAATTCACCTTGACAGCCACAGGCTGAAATTCATTTTAGGTTATCGATGCTCCACCACGAAAAGGGACTGACAATATGTCAGTCCCTTTTCGTTTCCGTTCGGGGGGGCATCGGGAGAACCGCGAAATTCCCCCAACGATTCGCACAGGACGCAAAGCGGTGCACTTGTTTTCATCAAGCCCCCAAAGTATCATTTTGAGATGAGATGAAAATTTTACTTGAAAAACCGCGCTCCATTTGTTATAATAAAATCAGAAAATAACAGGGATTAAAATGAACATTGTAATTGTAGTCATAGAATTATTACTTGCAATGGTTATTTGGTGGGATTGCACAGTGCAGTTAGGGGGGCTGAATAACGATCTTTATGAGAATCATAGCGAATGGCGCAAGAAAATACTTAAGCGTTTAAAACGTCTCTTTCCGCGAATGAATAAGATACGCAGCGCGAAAAAGATCATCCCATCTGAAATATATATTGTGATTTTCGGCTTCCAAATAGCAGTTCATACCCTCTTTTTGCTGTGGCTTGCCAATTCCGCTGCGTGCTTGATCCTGTTCTTGGTCGGTGTAAAGTTTCAGGTTATGCGATATTGGAGTTTATTTACTTTGGCTGCGATGTTTCTCGGTGCAATTATTGTATGTATTGCCTCTTTTATCTGTCACAGAGAATGCAAAAGACTTCAGGAGAAGCATAAGGATACATGGAAATCATGAATTATTTCTTATATTCTATAAATGCATAAGACATTCATTCGCGGCGATATCAATGCTTCACCCACAAAGAGACTGACTTATTGTCAGTTCCTTTTTATCTATTCCGTACTTGCACAATGGCAGCAAATATGATATACTGTTCCCATGAAAGAATGGAAAGAAATCAAAACGCAAGAAGATATCGAGGAATTATACGACGCATACGGCGGTTTCCATGACGGCTGTCTGATCCATGCAGTCTTTCAAAGTGGGACAAGCGTCGATGAGAAATTGACCATGTGCTTCGGAAATGCGGAGGAGTATACCCTACGTGTGACTTTCGAACGGCAATGGCGTCCGAAAACCTTGGAAATGAATTTCATCGGGCTTCGGCAATTTCATCTTGTCGGCGCCGAGGACAATTATCCGCCCGATTTGTTCGAAGCATATATCACATTTGCGGAAGGTCTGTTGCCTGGAGAGCCCAAACGCCTCATCGTATGGTCGGATGTGCCGTTCGATCCGAAAAATCTCCATAACGGGATCGAGGAACCCAGCGACACCTATATCATCGCAAACCGGTTGCAGTGGAGGCTTGCGGAGTAAAATTCAATTCAGATTATCAATTATCAAACGGCGCGCTTATTCACAATAAAACGCCGTTTTTTATTGATCTTCTCTCTTCGCTTGATTTTCACTGCGCAAATGTGTTATAATGATGCCGAGTATGGAAAGATTCGAATTGAACGACACCGATAAGAGCTTGATCGAGGCCGCCCTTGCCGTTCTGAAAGAAAATTTCGATGATGGAATTTATACTCACACGGTCGGCGCAGCCGTTTTGTGCGGCGGAGGGAAAATATACAGAGGCGTAAACTGCGACGGGATCCACGGCTCCTGCGCCGAATATATCACCATGGGCATTGCGATATCCGCAGGTGAGCGAGATTTTAAAACGATCGTTGCGGTTCACGAAAAAGCGCCGAACGGCGTGATACCTCCCTGCGGGAATTGCCGTCAAATGCTCTACGAATATTGTCCCGAGATCAAAGTGATCGTCAACGATGAAAACGGGAAACCGATCAAAGTAAAAGCAAAAGATCTGTTGCCCTTTGCCCGGGAGCCGATCGTGTGCTGAACAGCTTGAAAAAATCAAAAAGCGGTTCTGCTTTCGTTCCCAAAATCAATTTCCGCTGCCCGAAGAAGTTTTTCAGACCGACGGCAGACGGCTCATCGCTCCGTCAAAATCACGAATACTTGTCTGAGGAGATCCCATATGAACAAGGGCGCCAAATTGGAAGAAGAAGTTTTCAACGCCGTTACGAAGCTAATAAACGACGGAAGTTTTCCGTTTCAGGCGTCGCAATGTAAAGTTTATTCGCATAAAAAATATTTCTCGCGAGACCGAGGAGCTTTCATTGATACCGACGTATCCGTGGAGATTTTTATAGGCGGCGCATCCGACCCGTTCTTTGTGTGGATATGGGAGTGTAAAAATTACGGGAAAGCCATCCCCGTCGACGATCTGGAAGAATTTCATGCCAAGCTCGAACAAATCGGCGCCGATAACACAAAGGGAACGATGATAACGTCCGACGGTCATTTCCAAACGGGTTCGATCCATTATGCCCGATCCAAAAAAATCGGACTTGCAAGGCTGCTTCCGAATGAGCAGGTCGAATTTCTCATGTACCTCATAACGCCGGATATGATGGAAAGTATCATCTCGGGAAACAATTATTTCAGAGCGTTGACGCAGCGGGCGTACCGGGCGATAATGCAAGATACGTTTATAACGGATGAGAACGGTCAATTTTCTTCATTGAAAGCCTATATTTCGGAAACACTTCGCACGGCCTTCAAGCCGGGCCGTTAAAAATAACGCGTCTTCCGTCCCGAGATCATTGCCGCCGTCTCGTCCTTTTCGCCGCGGCGACAGGGCGGAAAATGCTTGATGACCGCGCCAAGATGTGCTATAATAAATAAAAAACGGAGGCAACTATGAAAAAGATATACAAACTGTTTGCGGCCGTGCTTTCCCTCTGCCTTGCGGCGGGCGCGCTTGCCCTTGCCGCTTGCGGAGAAAAGGACGGAAAAGTCACCTACAACGTCTCCCTCTCCTGCACGGATACCCTCATCTTCGGCGGGCTCATTGTGCAGATCAAGGGAGAAGACGGCGCGCTCATCGAGGAAAAACCCGCGCCCGACGGCTCTGTCTCGTTCACCCTCGAAGGGGCGGAATACACCGTCGACCTTGCGGAAAAGGCGGGATTTGAGGGCATCTTGCAGGAATACGTCTACAGCGTTGCGACGCTCTCTGCGGAAAAGAGCTCGGCGCAGATCGAAATTCTTCCCGTCTCCCAACAATATCAGGGACAGGAGACGATTGCCTACAGCGTCAAAGTCGTAAAACCCGACGGGTCGCCCGTTGCAGGCGTCAGCGTACAACTGTGCGGCGGGCCCTCCTACGTGTGTAACTTCTCCGTGACGGACGCGAACGGCGTTGCTCCTTTCTCTCTCCCCGCGGGCAGTTACGAAGTCCACATCGCGCAGAAGATCGATGGATATACGTTCGACAACACGGCGTACACAATGGGGACTGAGGGCGGCGAGCTCACGGTAAGCCTCGTAGCGGCATAAAAAAGACATCATGGAAGCGGTTCGGCGCATTGCCGGACCGCTTTTCGTTTTACAATGAATTTTACTCCGACTCAAGAAGAAGCTTGATCTGCAACTCGAGCGTCGTATAGGTGACAGAGCCCTGCCGCGTAAAGACGATCTTTCCGTCGCTATCGAGGATCACGGTCATGGGCCATGTCGTTCTGCCGCCCAGACTGCGGAAAGCGTTCTGTTCCGCGTCGTCTTGCAGGAAGTGCGCCGTATAATCGGCCCAGCCCTTTGCGGTGATAAACGCCGCCACGTCCTCTTCGATCTCGGCGCCGTGGATAATGGCGACCGTCACGGCGTCGGGATAGCTGTTTGCCAACTCCTCGAAAGAGGGAATTTCCTGAATACAAGGCGTGCAATAAGTCGTCCAGAAATTGAGTACGAGGATCTTGCCGCGCTGTGCGGAGGTCTCAAACGTTTCGTCTGCAAAGTATTCGTCCAGAGAAAAGTCGGGCGCCGTGTCCCCCACCTGATTGCCGACCGTGACGGGCGGTTTTTCTTTGTGAATGAAATTATAGTAGATGAGCGCTCCGAAAAGCAATGCGAGCGCCGCCGTCCATGCGGCAAACTGCAGCCAAAACGCTCTTCCGCGCTTGTTTGCGCCCCACTTTTTGCGTGAAAGTCGGGTCTGCGGCCCGTTTTCTGCCGCGACCTCTTCCGCGCGCTCGGCGGGAACTTCAAAACTCGTCTCCGCGGGAGCCCCAACGGGCCCGTCCTCCGCACGGTATTCCGCTGTGCCGACGGATGCGGACGCATTCAAAAGCGGGGAGAGCGGTTTTTCTTCGGCGGGCGTCTCCGCAAGCCCTTCCGCGGCGTTCGGATGCAAAAAGAACTTGCTCCCCTTCCACGAGATTGCCTTGGCGGGACAGACGTCCATGCACTCGCCGCAGTTGATACACTCGTGATCGCCCACATGGCGGATATCCATTTTACAGCGGGAGACGCACAGGCCGCAATCCGTACACTTGTTACGGTCGAGCTTTACGCCGATGAGCGCAAATTTGTTGAAAAAGCCGTAGATGGCGCCCAAGGGACACAAGAAGCGGCAGAAACAGCGGAAGATGAACACGCTCGCAACACAGATGACGACGAGCACGCAGAATTTCCACGTGAAGAGCGGCCCGAGCATGGCATACAGGTCGGCGTTAGCGGGATTGATGAGAAGCCCGAGCGCGCCGCCGAATGTCCCCGCGGGGCAGATGAATTTGCAGAACGCGGGCACGGGGCCGCCAGTCTCGCTGTCCATGAGCCCGTAGATGAGCGGGATCGCGACAACGAACACCGCGAGCACGACGTATTTCAGATAGGAGAGAATGCGGGTGACGCGGCTCTTTTTGAGCTTTGGCGTCCCGATCTTATAGAGCAGTTCCTGTCCGAGCCCGACGGGACACAAGAAGCCGCAGATCGTTCTGCCGAGCAACAGGCCGAAGAGAACGAGAATACCGAGGACATAGTAGGGCGCGGCGGTACCCGACTTGGCGAGCGCGTTCTGAAGAGCGCCCAAAGGACACGCCCCCGCCGCCCCCGGACAGGAATAACAGTTGAGCCCGGGCACGCACATATATTTTGTCTCGCCCGTATAGATATTTCCCGTGAAAAAGCCCTTGATGTTGGCGTTGAAGAGCAGCGCCGCGTAGAGCTGGATCAAACGGCGTTTGGAAGGCCTGTGCCGCCGCCACCAGCTCTCCTGTTTTTCGCCCGTCTCCCTCTCCTTTTTGCGCGTCTCACGGATCTCTTTGACCACGGAGACGACGGCGCCGATGAGGAGACAGCCAAAGAACACGGAAATCGCGATGATGACAATAAACATCTTTGACATACGCGCCCCCTCAGCCCAGCCCGATGCACTCGGTGCAGATATTGATCGCTTTGATGAAGACGCTGTTCGCCCCGCCGTTTTGGGGGAGAGCGCCGAGGACGATGAAAACGGCGGCGAGCGCAAAGAGCGCGATCCGCACGCCGAAAACGACATACCGATTTTCGCAAACGGCGGCCGTTCCCTTCCTCTTTACGGAAGCTCCCCCGACGAGCGGACGGAGCGCGGAGAGCATCTTCTTTGCGAAAATTCCCTCGAAGACCGCCTCGCCGATCAGAACGACGAAAGCCGCGCCCACCCAGGGCAGAACGCCCGCGACCATGTGCAGAACGTCCCGATTGAGCGCTTCGAGCGAAGTGAAATGCGCCGTATCCGCGAGATAGACGATACACATTGCCGCGGCCGTGAGACAGAAAACGGCGGAAAAGACGCGGACGATGAGGCGCGCCGTCTGCATGCGCCGCAGTTTTTGAAACGCCGCGGGATCTTTCTCCGCCGAGACGCGCCCCTCAAGACGGCGGCAGAGAACGATGGCGTCCAGCCTGCCCTTTTTGACGGGCGGGGCGGGAAAAACGGCGTATACGGCCACGCCGAAGAGGATGGCGACAAGCCATAAGATCAGGGGCGTGAGCATCTCCAGAAGGCGGGCGCCGACCGCCTCGCGGCTGTACATGCCCCGCGTGGCGCCGAGCGCTTCAACGCCCGAATAGTACAGCTCCGCCGCCTCGGCAAGAAAGAGTATGCCGACGACCGCCGTAAACACACCCAAAAATATGCTGTAATAAAAGCGAAGCCTGTATTTCTTTTCCAAATCTTTTTCTCCTTCCCCTTGCGGAGAACGTATGGGTCATTGCGCCTCGTATTCTTCGAGCGTCATCTGCCAGTTACCGTCATGATTTTTGAGGTGATTGCCCTCGGCGTCGACGGGGAGGGTGACAAGATACGTCCTCTCCTCGTTCCCGTCTGTGCAGGTCATGATCCAGCCCTCCTCCGTCTCGCTGTATACGGCGCTTGTCACCGTGTAGAATACGCCGTCGAAATTGAACGCCGCAATGCTCTTGATCTGCCCGTTTTCGAGGCACAGGTTGACGCAATAGGAGTGCGCGGGCGTGCCGTCGGGTTCGGAAGCCTGCATGAAACCGTATTTTTCCACGGTAACGGAGGACTGAGCGTTCCCGAACGTCAAAAGGTAGATCGTATCGGGATAGCCCGTCTCCGCAACGGGATCGTAGTTGCCGATATCGACATACCAGCCCGAGAGTCCCCCCGCGTTCACCATTTTGCTCATCGCGACGACGGGCGTACGTTCTTCGCCCGTTCCCTTGTAGAGAATGAAGTCGCAGAACGCGCCCACGGCGTAATCATGGTTGAAAGCGTCGTTGGAGTAGAAGTATTTTATGATGCCGACGGTGTAGCCGTCCGTCTCGACCGTCTCATATGTGCCGAGAAGATAGAGGCCGTACTCGTCTTCCACCTTGTTGTACTGAATGGAATACGTGGTGCCGTTCACCGTGAAAACGGCGTTGTAGCGGTTGCCGAGGTCGGACTCATAGAGATAGACGATCTCGATGTCGGCGTCCTGAAAATCGAGATACTGTCCGTTTCCGACAAAGACGTGCCCCGAGAGCTTTCTCGACGTGATGTTGATGGGGCCGAAGCCGACCCTGTACTCGGTGAGCGTACTCGTAATGCCGTTCTCTTGCTCGAAAGCGTCGGTCATTGTCATCTCTTGTGCGGCGACGACGACCTTAAAGGTGCCCGTGCCGTTGCCGCCGTAGGTGTATTCCGTAAACGCGGAGTACTCGTAGCGGCTCCAATCGACAATGGCGAGACCGTGATAACCCGTGTCGTCCCTGAAGTAATTCACGAGATCTACGGCATACGTCTCTTCGCCGACGCGGAACGTGCCTTGCGCCCGTACGAGCTCCTCGCCCGTGAGCGTAAATGTGAGCGAAGCCGCTTCGCTGCTCTGCGTGCTCTCATAGCTGACTTCAACGGTGCCCGTAAGCGTCACTCTCTGCGCGGAAGAGGAGAGATAATACTTCTTGCCGCCAAGTTCAAAGACGTCCGCGCCGAGCTTGCCGCCGAGGTCAACGGCGTGATATTCGGCGTTTTCGTCCATGAGATACGCCCTGTAGACGCCGTTTGAGCCGTCCATAAAAATATAGTAGCCAGAGGTGTAGTCCATAAAGATCTCGCCCGACGGATCGATGATGAGGGCGGAAAGATCTTCGCCGTAATAAACATATCTTCTGTCTGCATAGGAAGGATAGGCCATCGTCTTGTCCGCCGTATTCAGAATCAGATTTTGTTCGATCATGCTCTCGGTGCGTATATTGATATAGCCGATCTCCTCGTCGAGCACGCTATAGTAGATCGCCGTCATGCCGCTGCCGTCGGGGAAATAGTAGGCGCCGCTGCCGTAGCCGTCGAGGAGGAGGACCGTCCAGTCGTCTCCGACGTACGCTCCCTCGAGGTCTTCATCGAAGACGAACGCCTCGCCGTGCTCTTCGTAGCTGAAGAGTTGCAATCTGTAGCTGTTGACGCCGGGTTCGATGTTGATAAAGAGCATGACTTCATCCTCTCTTTCAACGATATACATGCCCTGCGCGCTCCTGTGTCCGAGCCGTGACGCCGCCGTGGCGTTGCCCAGCCCGTCGAACGTGACGTCCCACCATTCGTCGCCGGCGTACATCGCATAGGTGCCGTAAACGCCGTCGGTGAGTATGAGCGTTGCGCTGATGTCGAACGTATAGCGCTGCGTCCCCGCATCCATATAGACGATCTTATTGTCCGTGCTGAGGGTATAGTTCCCCCTGTGCACGTCCCCCGCGCCGTCGGTGAATTCGGCGTTGCGGAAGCCGTCGAGCACGAGCGTTCCGTCTGCGGAAGTATACGTCTTGTCGAAGTTTTTATCGTAGGCGCGGTAACAGAGGATCTCCTGTTCGCCGTAGCCCGGTTCATAGTACATAACAGGCACGATGATGAAGCGGAATACTTCGATGTCGTCGGCATTGTAAAGGCCCATCATGTCTTCGCCCGAGGCGCTCTTCCCAAGCGGCTTGAGCGTACCGCGGACGACGCCGCTGTCGAAATTTGCGTTCTCCGCCCAAAGAGCCTCTTCGCCGCGGACGATGAGGCGGACCATCTGATCGGGCGCGCCGTCGTCGTTGAGCGTATAGAGCGGATATTCGAGCTCTGTGAGCGTCTCAAATGTCTTGGGAGCGCCGCCCGCGTCGAGCTCGAGGTCGAAATAGTAATAATCGACGCTGTTCGTGAGCGCGTTGATGACGGTGATATAGCCCGCGGGCCCGAAATACTGTTGGGCGTCGTAGGTAAATCTTCCCGTATAGACGTCGCCGTTTGCGCTGAAGTAGATCGCGCCAATGTTGGCGTCCTGTGCGGGAAGCGTGAGATACCAGAATTTCGCGCCCGTCCCCGCCGCGTCGGTGACTTCGTTGTAATACTTCGTTTCTTTGTCCGAACCGCCCTCTTCGTAGGTCTCCGCATAGACAAAGTAGACGTCGTAGAGGAAGTAGTTGGAATCATATGCGGAGTTGAGCTCGAAGATCATGCTCTTCGGAACGCTCTGTGCGTCTGCGCCCTCTTCAAGCGCGGTACGCGTGAACGTATTGAGAGCGGAAGCCCCGAGCGTGTTGCCCGTCACATATCCCGAAGCGAGCTTCGTATAGCCGCCCTGCATATTGATTGTGCCGAACTCCGCCTCACGCGCCCCGGCGACGCCCGTATACGGCGTATCGAGGATCGTGAGAACGCTGTCGCCGAAGCCGTTGCCGTCGAGAAGACGATAGGTGTCGGCGGGCGTATCGGAAAGAAGGGAGAAAGTATCCAGAATGTCGAAATAAAGATTTCCTCTCTCTTCGTACTGACGGATGTCGATTTTGAACGTGTAACGGTTGCCGAGAACGCTGCCGTCGTTCCCCATCTCGTGCAAAACGATCGTGAGGTTGTCTTTCTGCGACCAGAGCGCCTCATACGAACCGTAGTGCGGCGTGCCGTTGAGCGTGTAGACGGCGCTGTCGGGGAAGTTTCTGAACCCGTCGAGCACAAGCTTGGAACCGTTTGCGGCGTTTGTATATTCTCCCGCCTCCTCGTGGGGTTCCACGTAGACGCTCGAACCGTCGATGAGCGTCATCGTATAGCCTGTGAGGGAAAGAATGCCGTCCACGACGTCATACCCGAGTCTGCCCAGATTTCCGTTTACGTCGTCGCGGATGAGAAGGTGCAGCCTGAAGCGATAATCCGTGCCGAACTCGTAGACATTTTCGATCCAATATCTGCCCGTCCACTCGCCCGTATAGTTGATATATTGGAACGTAAGATTGCCGTAGCCGTCGAGGTAAAGGTCGTAGTTCTGTAAATAGGAAATGATGCCGTCGGGAGAGAGCGCAAGCGTATAGAGGCCCTGCTCGCCGTTGGTGTTCGTGTAGACGCGCTGGCCGTCCACCGTGTCGAAGCGGAAAATAAATCCGCTGTCCGCATTCTCTCCCTCTGTGATGACGAAGAAATATTCGGGATTTTCGCCGTAGCTATAGTATGTGATATAGCCCCTCTCCGTCGTACGGACGCCGTTGACGAGCTGCGTAAATGCGGCGTTGCCGTAGGCGTCGAGCGTGAGCGTCGTGTCTGGATCGGGCGCGATCTCGCCGTTTTCGTCGTCTTGGTTGTAGTAACTGCTGTGGAAAGCGTAGGTTCCTTCAAGGTCTTCCTGCTTATAGGCGAACGTGCGGTCGCTGAAGAGCTTGCCCGCAAGCGTCGAGCCGTCGGGAAGGGTAAAGGAGAAGAGATCGTCTTGCAGTGCGGTTTTGAACTCCATCCCGCCGCGGGACATAATGAGGGTCCCCTCTTCCTCCGCGGGGACAAATACAAAGTCGGTCCCGCCGAAACGGTCGGAATAGCCCTGCTCCCATACGGCGTAGAGAACGACCCGTCCGCTGACGGCGACCGTATCGCCCGGCTTGACATCGACTGTGCCGTTTGCCGTATAACTCCAGCCTGCGAAGCGGTAACCCGTAACGGTATACCCGCTCTCCGCCGCCACGGCCTTGCCGTCCGTCACCTTGCCGTTTTCCATGTTCCCCCGCGCCACAGCGTTCCGCGGGACATTGGCGTCGTAGACGAGAAGATCGGCGGGCGCGACAGTTTCCTCATCGTAATAGAGTTTGAAAACGTTCGCGCTCTCCTCTTCGGCGAGGGTGAGGGTAACAACGTTCTCCGCATATGCCGCATTGAACGTATATCCCCCGATCGCGGGCGCGGTGACGGTTACGCTCTCTCCGACTTCGCCCTCGCCCCGAAAACTGTGTTCTTCGCTGAGCGCGTAGCCGCTCTCCGCCTCAAGATAGACCTCGGCGGTGTAGCCGACTTTCTCCTTTTCGCCGCCGCATGCGGCCGCAAAGAGAGCAAGCACCGAAAGCAGCGCCGCAGAGAGCGCGGCAAGGATGCTTTTTCTGAAAAGTTTCATTTTCTTCTCCTTATTGATAGAAAATTTCTTGTTTTTAAGTCTCCGAAGCGGCGAAGAAATACGTTTCCCCGTCGCCCGTGAGAGTCATGAGCCATAAGGGCGGCATGTCGTCCGATTCGGCGGTATTGAGCACAGAGAGCTCATATACTTTTCCGCCGACGGCAACATAGTAAACATACCCGTCTGTCCTCTCCTCGCCCGCCGCGACGACGGTGAGGCTCACTCCGTTCCAAACGATCTGCCCGCCCGAAACGGAGACGCTCCCCGCGGTTCCGTTGATTCCCGTCCACGTTCCCTCGAGAACTGCGTTCAATGTGACGGCGGGACGGCCTTCCCTGAAATAATATTCATAGGTGTAGCCCGCAAGGAGCCCGTCATTTCCGTATATTTCGGAAGAAATTTGCAGGATATCGTCGCTTCCCGCATAGAGGTTGCCCTCATACGTCTTTCCGCCCGCGGTGAAGATGAACGCGGCGTCAGACCCGCGGACGGAGACGCTTTCGCCGTTGAGCGTGAAAGAAGTTTCCGTGATGACGGCCGTCTTGCCGTCGACGCTCTTCCATACGCCGCGGAGCGCTTCGGGGAACGTATAATCACCTTGTTCGCTTCCGCCGCTGAAGACATACCCGTCAACATCGGGACAGTTGAGCGAACCGTTCCACATCAGGATGTGCATCTGCCCGCCTTGCAGGAAAAAATAGATGTTCGTCCCGATGGGCGTTGCGAAGATATCGTTCGTCGTCTCGTAGTAACCGCCGTCGATGATATCCGTTATCGTATGGTCATTATAAACGACCGTGTTGTTTTCCACTGAGAGCGTCCGCGTTTGCCCCTCTTCAACGCACGTCCAATCGCCCGCATAGATCCCGTCGAGCGTCACGCGTTCGGTGGGGAGAGGATCGGGAAAGAAAAACTCCCGTTCGCCGCTCCGGATGTTGAGGATATCGATGACATAGCCGACGGTGTAGTCCGTACGCGCCCATGCGATCGAATATACGGTACCGTCCAGCTCGAAATTATAGCTCTGCTCGGCGCCCGAATTGCGCGGAGTGACGGAAGAGACCGCCGCGCCGTGATACCGCAGTTTTTTCTCGCCGATATAGAGCGTTTCGCCCTCCTCCGACTTCCAATGTCCTCTGAAAAGCGCTTGAAACGAGGAGACGGCGAGAGAGGAAAAGGTGACAACGGGAAGATCGTCCGACGAGGACGCAAAGACGGCGCTCACCGTGACGTCTTCGGTCAGAAGAAAAGTGTAAACAGACGAGAGCCTCTCGCGCACGGTCCCGTTGACGCAGATCGCCGAGAGCTCAAACCCCTCTTTGCCCGCCGCGGTGACAGTGACGCTCTCGCGCAGTTCGTAATACGCGCCGTTTGCGGGCGCGGAGACGGAGACCGTCCCCTTTTCCGTATCATATGTGCCGATTTTTACGGAGATCCCCTCTCCCGCGGGCGGCGTCTCGGGCGTTTCGTCCCCGCCGTCCGCGTTGTCGGTGATGTCGGCTTCACCGTCCTTTCCGTCGCTTCCCCCGCCGTCCGTGTCGCAGGCGGCGAAAAAGATTGCGGAAAGAACTGCCGAGATCAATATGATAAGAATGCGTTTGAACGGTTTCATGTTTTTATTTCTTGATGAAGAAATGCTCGTCGTAATCGCCGAACGCCACCATCAGATGATAGGGTAAGCCGTCGACATAGGAAGGCGCAGTCACGTCGATGGCGATGTGCACGGTGTTCAGGTTGCCGTTTGTCAGATCTGTCCAGCCGAACGTATAATGCGCGCTGCTGCCGTAGATCGCTTCGGGCGCAACGAGAAGCATGTCTTCCGTTACCGTGAGGGGGTCGTCGTCGAAAAAATTGAACGTATCGACGTAGATGATGAGGCTGTCTGCCGTGACCTCCACTCTTGTGAGCATGCTGTCGAGATATACCCCGATGGGAAGTCCCAAAAATCCTGTCTTCGTCTGGCCTCCCGCCGTCTTCTTGACGAAAGCCTCGTTGTTGCCGCTTGCAGAGCACATGATGAGCGCCTGCACGGGGTCGTAGCTGAATTCGAGCTTGTTGTTGTCCGAAGAGACCGCGATCACTTTATACTGCCCGTTGTCGAGTTTTTCGGCGACAAAGACGGTATACGGCGCGTTATCGTACGAAACGTTGCCCTGCGCGTCGATCTTGAGCGTGTGATTGACGGTCAACCCCTCCCATTCGGTATCGAGAAGGATGTTCTCCGTCACTTTTGCGGGCTCATGGTCGTCTTTGAGGAAGTAGTCGCGCCGACCCATGCCGAGGTCGACGATCGTCTCGCGCGTGAGGTAATAGTTGTAGCCGGGATCGGGCTCAAGCCTGTACGCCTGTCCCTTGTAAATGATGATGTTGCCCGCGCCTCTCGTGCCGCCGTTGTTGTAGACTTCGGCGTTCTCGTTGTTCACTTTCACCGTCTTCGCCGTAGGATCCACTGCGATCGTGACGTCGCCCTTGACATTCTCCCATGTGCCCGCAAGATCTTCGTCGACATAGAGCTCGATGAAAGAGCGGTGCGTGAGCGGGGTCTCGCTCGTTGCGGGGGTTGTGACGGTGGGATTGTTGAACGCCCTGCCGTTCGGCTGTCCCGCCGTGGTATTGTCGGTATACCAACCGATGAAATAGATGTCGCCGCCGTCCTCCATGACGAGATACAGGCAGTCGTGGCCGATCGTTGCGGTAGAACCGTCGTTATTGACGATCTGATCGCAAAAACCGCAGTTGACGACGGCAAGCGCGTTCTGCCCGTTGAAAGCGGCGGTGCCGTTCGCCGCGTCGATCGTCAGCGTGTTCGCGGCAAGCAGATCGTACCATTTGCCGTTGAAATCGACGTTGACGGCGGGCGCGCCGTCGGGGATCAGGTAATGTTTCTCCTCCCCCTCCGTGAGTATCATGATCTTATTCGCAACAAAACTATCGTACCAAGTGAGAGCATACGTCTTGCCGTCTTTGCCCGTGAGCGTGAGCGAATCGGCAGTGCCCTCGGCGTCTGTTGCCGCAACCGTCTCGCCGTTGTCGGTGATCTGCGCGCCGTCAGCCGCGATGACGAACTTTGTGCCGCCATCAATGCTCTTCCAGCTCCCCGCCCAAAGGCTGTCGATCGAGAGATCTCCGTCATCGTCTTCGGCAAGTTGGAAAGTCACTTCCACGGTCGTGTTTTGAGAAATGGAAAAAGAATATTTTCCGTCTTCGCCGAGTGTGAGCGCCGTGGCGTTCGCTTTCACGGCCTTTACCGCATAGCCGTCATTGGGTTTTACGCTGACGGACACTTTTTCGCCCGCGACGTACCCTTTCTCCGCGGCGGGTCCGTTGACCGCTACGGCGCCCTGTTTGCTCTCGTATTTGAGGGTGAGCGTATAATAGGTCGTGGCGGCGTCGTCACCGTTTTCGTCTGTGTTCCCCGTATCGCCGTTACCGCACGCGGCGACGAGGGGCAAAACGCACAAAAGCATCGCCGCCAACATGGAAATAAGCGCAATTTTGAGTTTTTTCATCCTTTATCTCCTACAAAAATTTTACCCTATAAATCGACGAAGAGACACGGCGTTGTGCTACCGTGTCTGTTATCGTGAATGCCCCGCATGCGGGGGATTCTTCGGCTTCGTCTCAGAATGACGTGTGACCGCGTCTTGTCAGAGGGGGCTGCTCACCCCCTGCGGGGGGTTGGCATGAGAGCCGAGCCCCTCACAGGAGGAACGACGCCCGCGATCAGGCGGCCTGCTTGAATGTTACGACGACATCCGTGTCCGCATGGATCGTGAAAGAATATGTGCCGTCGGCATTTTGGGTGAGTGTTTCGCCGTCTGGCGTGATCGAGTCGAGCGCATAGCCGCTGCCGGGCGTGACGGTGATCGTTACGGTATCGCCGTCGTTGTAGCTCGTCTTGTCTGCGGTTGCGGTACCCATGGCGGCAGTATAGTCATCGTTGCCATATTCGATCGTAACGGTATACGTCGTGCTCGTGCTCCCGCCTTCCTTGGTGAAGTAGTAGTCTTCGGTGAACATGCTGTCGTAGAAACTGATTGCGTTTTCTTCAATCGATAACGTCCACGACTTCCCGTTGCATCTGACCTGAAAAACGGTGGGGGTCCATTCATTAACACTAAGGAGTTCTAACACATCTTCGCCGAATTTGACGCCGCCATTGGCATCGATCGTAAGTTTTTTATCTGTGTCGGGACATGACCAAGTGGTGCCGTATAACGTCTGATCCTCAAGGACAAGCGGCTCGAGTTCTGCTTCCTCAAACACAATATCGACCGTAATATCAGTCCCGTCGGCATTGTAAGCATACCTGTTGTTGCCCTCCGTATCGACGAGAGCTGTACCGTTTACGGTAACAGATTTTACTTTGTAGCCGGGATTCGGCGTCACGATGATCGTGAGCGCATAGGTCTCGCCCTCTGCAGGCTTCACCAGCGTATAGGTGTTATAACCGGAAGACAATTCATCGGACAGCATTGCAGAGCCTTCTGTGCCGCAATTAAGCGTGACCGTAAAAACATCCTGCGGAACGATCTCGCACTGTGCATAGGTGTAAGTTTCGTCACCGTCAAAGAGGGTGATCATACCATCCGTCAATGTCATGGTATAGAAATTATAGTTGATATAAACCGCGTATTCGGTATCGCTCACTTTCACGCCATAGACATAGCTATCTTCAATAAACTTATCGTAATCATCCACAAGCCCAAGGCCGTTTTCATCAATGATAAACTTTTCGAGACTTACATACTCTTCCGCACCATCGTACGCATATCCCGACTGCCATGCTTCGCCAAACGTGACCTGTTCGACCGTTTTGGAGAAAGAAACGCTTACAAATTCGGTGTTATTTGTCAATAAAGACGCAGTCAGCTGAGAGTCATTAACCCACGGATCGAAAGATGTAACAAAGATGTCTGTGGCCGTCTTTACGAGGAGTGTCGTACCCTTTTCGTTGCTGTTGATGACCTTGATCGACGTCACGTCGGCAAGACCCGTAAACGTCACTGTGCCGTCTGCGTTGAAAGTGACTTTCTCACCGTCGCTCCCCGTCCACTCGCCGAGGATAAACGCATACGGAGTAACAGAGATCGTATCACGGACATATTCGAACTGCGTCATAAAATCAAGGGAGTTAACAATTACATAGTTATCGTTTCGGATCTCCGCGGTAAAAACGGCTCCCCCGACTGAAACAAGATACTCTCTGCCCGTATAATAAATCTTGACTGCCGTACCGTCAATGGTGACAGCACCCGTGTCGCTCACGGAAAGTTTGCCCGTGCCGCCGACTTCAGAGAATGAACCGGGAGTCAGCAAATCTGCTGCCGAAAGTCCGTTGCCCAAAACATAGTAATTATCTTCATAGCCTTCGTCGGAGAACCACATGATCTCAACGGCGTTCGCACCGTAATAAAGCGTGAAATCGATGGGATCTTCCACATCATCGCATGTAAAAGAAACCGTGGTGCCCTCGGCCGCGCCAGAGCCGTACGTATCAACGTAGACCGAAATAGACACATCGCTTACCGTATGTCCCGTCCACGTCACATTCTCGGCAGTAAGTGTGAAAGTATCTGCACTGTCTTCAATATTCTGCCAAGTGCCTTGGAACTCTGCGGGGATCTCGCTCTCCGCAAGGAAAGTAACAACGATCGCTGTATCCCTCGTCACGCTGAATGTATACTCGTTATCTTCAAGCGAAACGGATTCCCCATTGACGGCGACATCCTTCACAAACCAACCTTCTCCGGCGGTAACGGTCAGGGTAACAGTCTCGTCTTTATTGTACTTATCTTTCTTGGAGGAAAGCTCGGCCGTACCTTCGCCCGTCTTGCTGACGGTGACAGTATAGGAGATCGTCGCCCCTTCCTTGAGGAACGTGACGTCCTTGGAATAATCGGCAGTGTTGAGCGAGATCGTGCTGTCTGCCGCGCTGACATGAAGTTCATAGGCAACGCCGTCGACGGTGACGGAATAGAAGAGATCGCCGTCGGTGTAGGGAGCGGCAAGGAAGACGTCTTTATCTCCCCACTTCACGCCCGTTGCGCTGACAACGAGATCGGCTTCTTCTCCGTCCATATCCTTATAGGTCCCGTAGAGCGCGGCGTCGAGGACAACAGGCTCGCCCCGGTCTTTATCGTCGCCGAATGTGACGGAAACCGTCGTGTTCCCTGCGACCTTAAAAGTATACTTCCCGTCCGTGCCGGCCGTGAGCGCATTGTCGCCCGCCTTGACCTCTTCCACGGTATACCCGTCGTTCGCCGTGACGGTGAGGGTGACGGTCTCGTCTTTCACATAGCCGTCGGCGCTCGCGGGATCGCTCTTTGTCACCGTACCCTTCGCGCTGTCGTAATGCAGCGTTACGGTGTAATAGGTAGTGGTCTGGTCTTTATCGTCGCCGTTATCGCCGTCGCCGCAAGCAACTGCAAAGGCCCCGAACGAAAGGCAAAACAGCAATACGAGAAGCGTTAATAAACCTGTCTTTAACTTCTTCATGGTATTCTCCTTATTTTTGCATAAATGCAAATAAATTTTTGTGTATTCACGATTATACCATATCTTATGTAAAAACACAAATGATTTCCGTCAAGAAATTTGCCTTAAAACATTATTTAATATTTAGCAAAGTATAAAAAATATTTATGGAATGGCAAAATCATGCGCTGCAAAGATATTTATGGTGAATTGAATAATTATTGTGAATATGCAGATATTTTAACACGATTTCGCCCAAATGATCTGTACGGGGGTGCCGCCCTCGGAATTCGTTGTCCGCCTCCTCCCTCTCCTCGGGAGGGGGCTTCGGCGCCTTTCCGGAAAGAGCGTTCGCCGCAGGCGGCCGAAGTGGGCATGGATATGCTCGATTTTTTATAATTATACACATTATGCGCATAAAATCCCGAAAAATTTTTATAAATATGAATTTTTTGCCAAATTCTATGCAAAAACGCTTGCTTTTTTTCTGCGATGTGTGCTATTATCCATATCGTTCCACAGCGAAAAAATCATTTTTATAAAAAAGGAAGGTATCAAACATGAAAAAACTCATTTTTGCCTCAATGGCAACAGTACTTTCGGCGGCTTGTCTCCTCGGCGCGGCGGCGTGCGGCGGCAACGGCGACTTTGTCGCCAACGACGCGACCGATCTGCTTCAGGAAGATTTCGGCATCGCCGTGAAAAAGGGTGATACGGAGATGCTGAACGCCGTCAATGCCGTCGTAGACGCATGGAACGAAAACGGCGACATGCAGAAATACTTCAACTACTACTCCGATCTTGCCGACGCGAACAAGACCCCCACCGCACCCGATGGGCTAAAGCTCACCTGGGACCTCTCTTCCTACACGGAGACCCTCGATATGTACACGGAGACGGGCTTTGCGCCCTATGAATTCGTCCATACGAGCGGATATCCCGTTGCGGACGGCAATGAGAGCGAAGGCGCATACTCCGCCGCGGGGCTCGACGTTGCGATCGCCTGCGAAGTGGCCGAATCGCTCCACTGCAAGCTCGTCATCCACGACGTCACTTTCGACTCCGTTATCACAAATCTCAACGCGGCAAGCGGCAAAGCGCTCGTCGGGGCGGGGCTCACGATCTCCGAAGAACGTGCCCAGGAAGTGGATTTCAGCAGCATTTATTCCTCTTCGACCCTCTCGATCGTCTGTGCAAAAGATGCGGGATATACAACGCTCAAGAGCCTTGACGGGCTGAAGATCGGCGTGCAGGAAGGCACAAGCGGCGACCTCATCGCCACGGAAGCGAAATCTGCCGAAGGCCATTCATATGAGGTCGGAGAAGAAGACGAAAAGGAGACCGTCACCATCAAGTTTGCTTCTGCGGAGACGGAGATCGTGCAATACAAGACGTATGCGGCGGCGCTCGCGGCGCTCAAATCGGGAAAGATCGACGTCATCTTCATGGATAAGGTCCCCGCGCTCCTTCTTCTTGCAAACGTATGAACATGCAATTCACATCTATGATCCTTGCAAAAACGCTGGCCGAACGATTGCGGTCGGCGTTTCTCGTCGATGACAGGTGGCAGCTCTACTTCGTCGGGCTGAAAAATACGCTACTTATGTCGCTTTTGGCCGTGCTCATCGGCATCGTGTTCGGCGTCACCCTCGCCGTCATTCTTTACACAAAGAAAAAGACGGGAAAGCTCAAAATCCTCTCCGCCATCGCCAATGTCTATGTCACGGTCATCCGCGGTACCCCCGTCGTTCTTCAGCTCTTCATCATGTACTTTATCGTGTTGATGTCTGTCAAGAACGGCATCATCGTGGGAGCCGTTACCTTTGGACTCAACAGCGCCGCCTACGTCTCCGAAGTGGCGCGCGCGGGGCTCGACTCGGTGGACGAGGGGCAGATGGAAGCGGGCCGCGCGCTCGGGCTGTCCTACACCAAGACAATGATCAAGATCATCCTGCCGCAGGCGCTCCGCAACATGATCCCCGCCCTCTTCAACGAATTTATCGCGCTCGTCAAGGAGACGTCCGTGGCGGGATATGTCGGCATCACCGACCTCGGCAAGATCCCGAGCCTCATTCAATCGCGCACTTTCGACTATCTCTTCCCCCTTCTCTTTGCGTCCCTTTTGTATCTCGTCGTCGTGTGCTTTCTGACGGTCATCGAGAAATATCTCGAGAAGAAATTCTCCAAGGGCGATAGAAAGCTCGTCTATAAAAAACGCTTCGGAGGCAAGAAAAAATGGGCGAGCCTTTGATCAGGACGGTGGATCTCTGCAAATCGTTCGGCGACGCCCCTGTTCTCGACCACATTTCGGCGGAGATCTGCGAGGGAGAAAAAGTCGTCATTATCGGTCCCTCGGGCAGCGGAAAATCGACCTTTCTGCGCTGTCTCAACATGCTCGAGACACCGACCGAGGGCAAGATTTATTTCGAGGGAACGGAGCTCACGCACACAACCAAACTCGACGAACACAGAAAAAAGATGGGGATGGTGTTTCAGCACTTTAATCTCTTCCCCCATCTCACGGTTTTGAAAAATATCACGCTTGCCGCCGTTGAGGCGCGTCTCGAGGCGCGGCGCAAGCAAAAACTCAAGATCTCCAAAAAGGAGATCGTCGCCCAAGAAAACGAAAGGGCGATGCAGCTGCTCGGCCGCATCGGTCTGCAAGACAAGGCAAACGCCTATCCTTCCACGCTCTCGGGCGGGCAAAAACAGCGGATCGCGATCGTACGCTCGCTCGCGATGAACCCCAAGGTGATGCTCTTCGACGAACCCACTTCCGCCCTCGATCCCGAAATGGTTGGCGAAGTGCTCTCCCTCATGAAAGAACTCGCCGACGACGGCATGACGATGATCGTCGTCACGCACGAAATGCGCTTTGCGCGGAACGTGGCTACGCGGGTGCTCTTTATGGACGGGGGCAAGATCGCCGCCGACGGCACCCCGCAACAAATCTTCGACGCACCCGAGGATGAACGGCTCAAAGTCTTCCTCTCCAAAGTGCTCTGAGCCGCTTCCCGCATAAAAAGCTTCCCCCGCGCATGAAGTCTTAGCGGCTTCTTGAGGGGGACACAAATAGCATGTGATTTCCTATAAAACAGCGCTCACGGCAATGAAGTGAGCGCTGTTTTTTGACATATATGTGCAATTTTTCTCACCCGGACACACGCTTATGCGTGAAAATAGGGCGCCGAGGTGTACTTCTCAAAGAGTTCGGAAAAGCGAGCCGTGCTGTATGCGACGTCGTTATAGTTGCTCGGATTGACGAGCGCGCCGTCGTGGATATAACTCACCGCGCCCTCGCAGTCGATGACGACCGTCATGGGATAGCCCGTGGTCGGGACGGAGAACCGTTCCGCAAGACCCGCCTTGTCGATCGAGACATAGAACGTCATCTGCATGCGGTTGGCATAGGCGCGGACTTCGGACTCCGACTCTTCGCTGCCCATGCCGTCGGGATCGTCCACGGCGATGAGTGCGACGTCGTTCCGATACCGCTCATATGCGCCTTCCAGACCGGGGAATTCGTATTCGCAGAACGAACAGGAGGTGTCCCAGAAATTGAGAACAACGATCTTATGCGTCGCCAAAAGCCCCGCAAGGGTCACGCTTTCGGCTTCCCGCGCGTTCGTTTTGATCGTATCGAACGTCAGATCGTTCATCACCGATCCGACTGCATAGCTTGTGGAAGCTTCGGGCTGTTCCATAACAAGTTTCGCCGTCAGCCTGATGTCCGAAACGAGATTTTCCCAGCTCACGGTGTATTCGCTCTCCGCCGTGTATCCCTTGGGAAGAGAGGTGAGTTTCAGCTTATATGTTGCGGGTTTGAGCGCCGCCGTCGCCGTGCCGTTCCTGAAATCCCCCTTGCCGAGGGAAACGCCGTCTTCCGAAAAGATCTCATAGCCGATTCCCGCAAGCTTCACAACGTCGCCGCTCGCGCGCACGGCGCGGAACTGGTATTGCGTGGGCTCATTGGGATTTAACTTGGGAATGACCGTCTCATTCGTCCTCTCGTCGCAGCGGGAACAGGTCTGGTACTTGAGCCCGTCGTGCTCGAAGTCGGCAGGCGTTTCGATCGTGTAGAAGAGCTCCCAATCGTGGCCGAGCGCGGGAACGGAGCGAACCTCTTCGGCCCCGCAGCGGGAACAGGTTGCGTGGACGGTCCCCTCCTGCGTACAGGTCGGTTCGGTGAGATTCACTTCGTCGTTCTTCCATGCATGGCCGAGCGCGGGAATGGCGTCTTCCACTTCCTTGTTGCAGACGGAACAGCGCACGATGCGCAGACCGTTTTCGGTGCAGGAAGCGGGTCTTTCGAGTTTTACGATGTTTCTGTCGGAAAGCGTGTGTCCCGTGGCGGGGACCGTTCTCACATCCTCGGCGTCGCCGCGCGAGCAACGGACCTTTTCCTCGCCCTCCGCCTCGCAGGTCGGCTCCGTATTATAAGAGACGTGCTGCCAATCGTGCCCGAGCGCAGCTTTCTCGCGGGAGATCTCCTTGCCGCAAACAGTGCAAACGCCGCTCTCCGTCCCCGCTTGCGTGCAGGTGGGCGCAACTGTCACCGTCCAGCTCGTCACTTCATGTTCGTGGTCTTCCCCGTCTGCGCACGCGACCATCGGCAGACACATGGAAATTCCCATGACCGCCGCGAGCAGCGCCGTAAATACTCTCTTCATAGTTCCCTCCGCGGGTCGTTTTTTTCTCTATTTTATTGGGAGAAAATAAATTTGTCAAGCGCGGGACATCTGTTTTGGGCAATTATCACGTTTTTTTCATATACAAATTGTGCCTTTTACGGCATTTTTGAGGAATTTTCGGCAACTGCCGACCCTCTTTTTAAGCGTCTCCGCGCCCCGCCGCCCGCGCCGAAAGTGAATTTTATAAATTTTTTCGGGCTATTCTCTTGCAAGCGCGGGAAAAATATGGTAAGATAGAGTCGGAAATTTCCGATAAGGATCAAATGGAGGATAATCAATGCAATATTCACGCGAAGTGGAAGAGATGACCTGCATTGCCAAGGGCCCGTGGCACGACCCCGCGCCCATTCCCGAAGAAGGGAAATGGATATGCGCAAAGCAGATCACCGACATCAGCGGGTTCACGCACGGCGTCGGCTGGTGCGCACCGCAGCAGGGCGCCTGCAAACTGACTCTCAACGTCAAGCAGGGCGTCATTCAGGAGGCCCTCATCGAGACGATCGGCTGCTCCGGCATGACCCATTCGGCTGCCATGGCGGCGGAGATCCTGCCCCATAAGACCATCCTCGAAGCGCTCAACACCGACCTCGTGTGCGACGCCATCAACACAGCCATGCGCGAACTCTTCTTGCAGATCGTGTACGGCAGAACGCAGTCGGCTTTCTCCGATGACGGGCTCGTTGTCGGCGCGGGGCTCGAAGACCTCGGCAAGGGGCTCCGTTCCCAGGTCGGCACGATGTACGGCACCGCCGAAAAGGGTGTGAGATACCTCGAAATGGCGGAGGGGTACGTCACCCGTCTCGCCCTCGACAAGGATTCTCAGGTCATCGGGTATGAATTCGTCTCGCTCGGCAAAATGACCGACTTCATCAAGAAAGGGCTCACCCCCAACGAAGCATGGGAAAAGGCTCTCGGCCACTACGGCAGGTTTTCCGAAGAGCAGGGTGCGGTGAAATACATCGACCCCCGCAAGGAATAAGGAGGTGCGATATGGCTTTGTTTGAAGGTTATGAAAGAAGAATAGACAAAATCAATGCTACATTGAAAGAATACGGCATCTCTTCCGTCGAGGAATGCAAAGAGATCTGCCTTGCAAAGGGCGTCGACTGCGACAAACTCGTCCGCGGCACACAGCCCATCTGCTTCGAAAACGCCGTCTGGGCATACACCGTCGGCGCGGCGATCGCCATCAAGAAGGGTTGCACGAAAGCGGCGGACGCGGCGGCGGCCATCGGCATCGGGCTTCAATCGTTCTGCATTCCCGGTTCCGTCGCGGAGAACCGCAAAGTCGGTCTCGGCCACGGGAACCTCGGCAAGATGCTCCTCTCCGAGGAGACGGAATGCTTCTGCTTCCTCGCGGGCCACGAGAGTTTCGCGGCAGCCGAGGGCGCCATCTCCATTGCGATGAACGCCAATAAGGTGAGAAAAAAGCCCCTCCGCGTCATTCTCAACGGGCTCGGCAAAGACGCCGCTTTCATCATCTCCCGTATCAACGGCTTCACCTATTGCGAAACGGTGTTCGATCCCTATACCGAGACCGTCACCGTGACGAAAGAAGTCCCCTATTCCGACGGTCCCCGCGCCAAAGTCAAGTGCTACGGCGCCGACAACGTTCCCGAAGGCGTCGCCATCATGAAATTGGAAAATGTGGGCGTCTCCATCACGGGCAACTCGACCAACCCCACGAGGTTCCAGCATCCCGTCGCGGGCACCTATAAGAAGTGGTGCAACGAGAACGGCGTGAAGTATTTCTCCGTCGCGAGCGGCGGCGGCACGGGCAGGACCCTCCACCCCGACAACATGGCGGCAGGTCCCTCGAGCTACGGCATGACGGACACGATGGGCAGAATGCACTCCGACGCGCAGTTTGCGGGCTCCTCGTCCGTTCCCGCGCACGTCGAGATGATGGGCCTCATCGGCATGGGCAACAACCCGATGGTCGGCGCGACGGTCGCCGTTGCAGTGGCTGTTCAAGAGGGTATGAATAAGTAAAAACTCGCATATATATGCAAAACAAAGAACGTCTCGATAAGAGACGTTCTTTTTTAGTTATGAATTGAGCGTACTCATTCTGAGCCGCAGGCGAAAAATCCCCTCAAACGAAGTCCGACATCGACCGAGGGGATTCTTCGGGTTAAGTCCTCTGACTTCGTAGAACGTCCGTTGCTCAGAATGACGCGGGTGGGCGGGGCATTTCCCCCACCACCGCCTACGGCGGAGCCTCCCCCCAGAGGGGGTAGGCCCTTTAATAGACGATATGTTCGATTTTTTCCTTGTGCGAATAGCGATATAGAATCGCCTTGCGGCCGATGACGGCAACGACTTCGGCATGTAGAAGCTCGGCAAGATTTGCGGCGAGATTTTCCCCGTCCTCCCCCGCCGCGGGGAGAAGCGTTACCTTGATGAGCTCCCGCGCCTCCAAGGCGTTTGAGAGACTTTCGATGAGGTTGTCGGAGATCCCCTCTTTGCCGACTTGTCCGATGGGCTTCATCGTACTCGCCATCGACTTTAAATTTGCACGTTGCTTGGATGTAAACATAATTTTTTTCTCCTTATTTGGAATGTTGGGGCGAAATGATGCAATCGGAATGGTGCGTATTCGCCCCGCGAGATTCTTCGGAATAGCACGCATACTCTTTACGACTTTTCGGCTCAGAATGAGCGGCGCGGACTATTCCCCCCACCACCGCCTACGGCGGAGCCTCCCCCAAAAGGGGGTAGGCCTTTTGCCCTCCTCCCGAAGAGGGGGCGAGTAAGCGGGCCGAGCAAAGAAATGTTCGCAATCATTCCAACATCATGTGCCTTAGGCGGAATTTATTTCCGCCGTGGGCGACTCAAGTCGGCGCATACCTGCGCCTCGTTGTCTTTCAAGGATGCATCGTTCGTGGGGTGATAAGGCTATGGAATGCACTAAGCAAACCCCTCGCACGCATTTGTTTTGCGTAGCAAAAGAAATCGTGCGAAATTATTACACATATTCAAATTCCACGTCGCCGACGACAACGGTGTCGCCCGCTTGGCAACCCATTTTCTCGAGCTCCTTAAAAACGCCGCGGAGCTTTAAAACGCGCTGGAAGTAATTCATACTGTCGTGATTGTTCAGTACAACGTTGCGGCAGAGCATGTCTACAAGCCCGCCCACGACGACATAGGCACCGTTTTCGTCCACAAAGATCTCGAACTGCGTGTTGTCGGCCTCTTCAAACAAAATCTCGTCGGCGGGAATGCGCTCGGCGGGCGGAAGCGTCGCGAGTTTTTCGAAGAGCGCCTTCACGACCTCCTCCGTTCCCTCGCACTTGAGCGCTGAAATCGCATATATATCGTACTTTTTGCCGTATTTCCGCCTGAATTTCTTACAATTTTCCTCGGCGCCGAAGCAATCGCACTTATTGAGCGCGACGATCTGCGGAAGGGCGCCCAATTTCTCGGAGTAGGTGCGAAGTTCCCTGTTCACGGTCTCGAAATCCGCGAGCGGGTCTCTGCCCTCCATGCCCGAGATGTCGACGACGTGGAGGATGAGCCGCGTGCGCTCGATGTGGCGCAAAAAGTCGTGCCCGAGCCCCGCGCCCTCCGCCGCGCCCTCGATGAGTCCGGGGATATCGGCGGCGACAAAGGTATCGTCGTAATAGCGCACGACTCCGAGATTGGGAGAGAGCGTGGTGAAATGATAGTCTGCGATCTTGGGCTTGGCGGCCGAAATTTTGGAGAGAAGCGTACTCTTTCCCACATTGGGGAAACCAACGAGCCCGACGTCGGCGATCACTTTCATTTCCAAAACAAGATCGTGCGGTTTCACGGCCACCCCTCTCTGCGCGAAATTGGGCGCATGGCGGCGTGCCGTAGTGAAGCGCACGTTGCCCTTTCCGCCCTTTCCGCCCCCGAAGAGGAGGATCTTTTCGCTATCTTCATAGACGTCACAGACGATCTTGTTCGTCTCGGCGTCGCGGACGAGCGTCCCGCAGGGAACTTTCAGAATGACGTCTTCGCCCCTCTTCCCCGCGCATTGGTTGGTGCCGCCGCGCTCGCCGTTTCCCGCCGTATATTTGCGCGTGAAGCGGAAAGGAAGAAGATCGTTCATATCTTTATCGCCGACGATGTAGACGGAGCCTCCGTCGCCGCCGTCTCCCCCGTCGGGACCGCAAGCGGGCTTGCCCTTGTAGGCCTTGAAGGAGTTCATGCCGTCTCCCCCGTCTCCCGCCTTGACGGTGATTTTTACTTTGTCGGTAAATCCATAGCTTGCCATACTTATAGTATAGCAGAATTTTCGGGGATTGGCAATCTTTTTTCGGCAGGACGCTTGACAAGTATCCTTGGCAGTGGTACAATTCTTTCTGCCAAGTAAACTTGGCATTTCGGAGGCAATATGGAAGAAAAACAGAGCAATGTGCCCGAAACGGAGAATGCGGAGCTCTCTCCAGAGGAAATTGTGGCGCGGGCGAAGCGGGAGAACGAAAAGCTCGGCGACGAGCGTCAGCGCGGACGCATGGCGTGGGGGAACTACGCGGGATTCATTGCGACGACCCTCGCCGCCGTCATCGTTCTGCTCGTTGAGGTGTGTGTCGGTGACCGTCTCCCCACGGAAATTTATGTGATCCTGTTCTCCGGGATCGCCGCGCAGAACATCGCACAGGCGTGCGTTTGCGCCAAAAAATTTCGTGCGCTCTATATCGTGATTTCCGTTTTGATCACGGCGGGCGTCGTGATGTTTTGGGTGACTTGGATCATGGAACTGTGCGGGGTGGCTCTCTGAAATGAATGAAAAATTGACTCTTCACAACCGTCTGAAAGAGATACGGGCGGAGAAAAATTTATCGCAGGGAGAACTCGCCGCGCTTGTGGGCGTCTCGCGCAACACGATCAGCTCCATCGAAACGGGACAGTACTGCCCGACGGCCAAGCTCGCGCTCGTCCTCTCCGTCGCCCTCGGCAAAAAATTCGAGGATATATTCTATTTTTGAATGCGGCCCGCTCATTCTGAGTGCCCCGTAGGGGCCGAAGAATCCCGTTAAACGGGCGGAGCAACACCCCCTCAGTCGCGCAAGGGCAGCGCGACAGCTCCCCCTCAAGGGGGCGCCAAGGGTCACTTGCCCACCCCTCGAGGGGTGGGGGTCACGCAGTGACGGGAGGGGTGTCATGAGCGGCGGGGCGCAAAAGCGCCCCGCCGCGTTCACCGCAATTTTTAATTTTTAATTTTTAATTCATCCGCGCCCTGTTATTTCTGCCGTGTTTTGCGGTAAAATAAATATGAGGTCATAAAATGTATTCCTATCTCTTATTCCTGCTCATCCTCATTCCTTTCCTCGCCCTCTCGGCATGGGCGAGCGCGAAAGTCAACTCCACCTATGCGCAGTACGACCAAGTTCCCAACCGCTCCCGCATGACGGGCTACGATACCGCTACCCTCCTCATGCATAAGCGCGGCGTCAAGGATATTTCCGTAAACCGCGTGGGCGGAAAGCTCACCGATCACTACAACCCCTCGCGCAAGGAGGTCAACCTCTCGCAGAGCACGTATGGCTCGGCGTCCGTTGCGGCCGTTGCCGTCGCAGCGCATGAGATCGGCCACGTCATGCAAAAACAAAAGGGATATGTCCCCTATAAGATACGGAATATCCTCGTTCCCATCACCAATATCGGCTCTCGGCTGGCATTGCCCGTCATTCTCGTGGGACTTCTTCTCGACATCTTCTGGCAGACCGTGCCCTACGGCGAATGGGCCGTATATGTGGGGATCGGGCTCTACGGGCTCTCCACCCTCTTCATGCTCGTGACGCTCCCCGTTGAGTTCAACGCATCGCGTCGGGCCAAAAAGATGCTGATAGAGGACGGCATTCTGACGGAAGAGGAAATTCCCGCCGCCTCGAAAGTGCTCTCCGCCGCCGCGATGACGTACGTCGCCTCCCTGCTCATTTCCCTCATCTACTTTTTGCGTTTCGCCCTCGTCTTCCTCTCCCTCGTGGGGCGCAACAGAAACAACTGAATGGGCGCCTTGACGACGGGTACGGCACAAAGCCGTACGACGCAAAGCCCGCAAATTTCTTCCTTTTACCCATACAAACGCCGCTTTGTGCTTTTTCGACAATACAAGACGTAATCTCCGCCGAAACAGGCGGCGTTTTTTTCTATAATCAGAAAAAAACGAGGTACATCCATGAAACGTCCAAAAAGAAAGCTCGCGTGGAAAACGGCGGTGAAATATATCGCCGTTCTGCCCGTCATGCTCCTTTTAAATCTTTCCCTGCCTTCGCGGGAACCCGTCGCCTTCGCCCTCTGCTTCGCTTTAATGATGTGCGGGCTCGACCCCTTTGTCCTCGCCGCGGAGTACGTCCTGTCCTCCGTGACCGCCCTCTCCTTTGCGGCGTCTCTCTCCTGTCTGTTGCAGGCGGCATTCCTGTGTCTGTGCTTTGCCGTCTATGCGCGCATGCGAAAAAAACTCAAATGGGAACAGTTTTTCTTCATCGCGCTCGCCCAACTCCCCTTTCTCTTTCTCTTTCCTCACGCGGGCTATTCCGTCTTTCCCATTCCCGTCATCTGGCAAAAAGTTATCATCTCCGCGCTCCTCGTCCTCCTGACGCTTCTCTTCGAAGGCGCCGTGCAGGCGCTTCTCTTCCGTGCATTCCGCTCAAGGCTCGTCGCCTCGGAGATCAGCGAGATCGCGCTTCTATGGTTCTTTGCGGGCATGGGCTTTTTGAATTTTGCGGGCGTCGTCCCTTTCTATGCGCTGACGCTCGCCCTTCTTCTTTTTGCGGCGATCTTGTTGAAGAACGCGGCCGCCGTGCCGTTTGCGCTCGCTCTGTCCGCCCCCCTTTGCGCCGTAGGGGGGAGCGTCGTCCCCGCCGCCGAATATGCGCTTCTCGCATGCGCGGGACTGCTCTTTGCACCGTACGGAAGCATCGCGGCTTCTCTTTCCGTGTTCTTATGCTTCCTCGGCGTGCAGTACTTCGAGGGGCTCTTTGTGAAAAGTGCGCTCACGATCTCCCTCACCGTTTGCGCATGCCTGATCCCCGTTGCGATCGTGGCATTTCTGCCCGAAAAAATCATAAAAAAGCTGAACCGCACCCTGCTCTTTTACCGCGAACGCACCCTTCCCCGCATCGCCATCAACCGAAACAGGCGGGCTGTCGGCGAACAGCTCTACGAAGTTTCGTCCCTCTTCCGCGAGATCGAGGCAGCTTTCACCGCGCAAGACGCGCCGAAGAGCGGCGTACATTTCAAAGAAAAACTCATCGCGTGCCTGTGCGCCTCCTGTCCGAGCCGCAGAAAATGCAGGGAAGCGGGACTGTATGAAAGTTTCGACAAGCTCATCGCAGTGGGCAAGGCAAAGGGGAAAGTCAACCTCATCGATTTGCCGCAAGAGCTCTCTTCGTCCTGCCGCAACTCCGCGGGATTGCTCTTCGCCCTCAATAAACTTCTCGAAGATTACAGGCGCATGGAACAGGAGCTCGAGGCGGCGCGGGCGGGAAGAAAGTTGCTCGCCGAACAGGCGCATGGCGTGAGCGAGATCTTAAAAGATATCGCCCTCGAACAGAGCGAAGAATTTGCCTTTTCGGACGAGGAACGCATTCTCGCAAGCGCGCTCTCGGCGGCGGGCATCATGAGCTCGGAGATCTTTCTCTACGGCGAGGGGACTCTCTTTACGGCTTCGATGACCCTGCATGAAAATACGGACGGCAAAAAGCTGTGCAGAATTGTCTCCCACGCGCTCGGCGTCCCTCTCGCGCTCTCCGAAAAGATTCCCCTGACTTCCGACCGTGCCTGTTTCATCTTGCGCCGCCGCCCCGATTACGACGCCGCGTTCGGCATTGCGGCCTGTCCGAAAGCGGGAGAGACGGCGAGCGGGGATACCCACTCCGTTCTGAAGATCGACGAACGCCGCTTTCTCGTCGCGCTCTCCGACGGCATGGGGAGCGGAGACGGCGCGAGGGCGGTCTCCGACAGAACGCTCTCTTTGCTCGAGAGCTGTTATAAGGCGAAAATGCCCTCTTCCACCGTGCTCTCCACCGTCAACAGGCTCATCGCGCTCTCGGGGGAAGAGACGTTTTCCTGTCTCGACGTCGCCTCGGTCGATCTCGACACGGGGGACGCGGATATCGTGAAGATCGGCGCGCCCATGGGCTTTTTGCTCTCGGGCGAAGAGCTCAAAGTGCTCGAGGGAGAGAGCCTGCCCATCGGCATGCTCGAAGCCGTGCACCCCGCCACGATGCGCGTCAACATGAAGGCGGAAGATTTTCTCATCTTCATGAGCGACGGTGTAACGACGGCATTCGGGTCGTCGGCGGAACTTTGCGCATATCTGAGCGGGCTCAAGCCGCTCAACCCGCAGTCGCTCGCCGAAGAGATCTTAAAAAACGCCCTCGGACGTTACAAAGGTACCGCCGAGGACGATATGACTGTGTTGGCCGTAAAACTTACGCGCACGGCATGACCGCGCCGCCCGCAACGTTCGGCTTTATCGCTTTTTGAATTGGCAAAAAACCTGCCTCCCCCTTTCACATCATCAATGCGATACTGGCGAACTGCAAAACAGTGCCGAAAATCGTAAACAAGTGCCAGACCGAATGGAAGTAACGCACCTTTTTCCCGAATGCGAAAAACCCGATTCCGACGGTATAGGCAACGCCGCCGAAGATGAGCAGAAGCAAGCAGGTAAGCGATACGGTATTCAGCAACATGGGAAGAAAGATCACGGCGAGCCAGCCGCCAACGACGTAAAAAACCATCGAAATGCTCTTGATGATGATATTATTCATGGCAATGGCGTTCATCGTGATCCCTGCGACGGCGATCCCCCATTCCACGGCAAGGACCGTCCAGCCCATCGTCGTTCCGTAGAGCGGAATGAGGCAATAGGGCGTATATGTTCCCGCAATGAGCAAAAAGATCGTGCAGTGGTCGAAAATGCGGAACACTCTCTTTCCCTTTCCGCTCGGCAAAAAATGATAGAGCGCGCTCATGGTGTAGAGGACGACAATGCCGAAGCCGAACGCCGAAACGGCGACGATCCGCACGGCGTTTCCCCACGCCAGATAGATGAGAGCCGCCCACACGGCGAGACCGATGGCGCCGCCCACGATGTGCGACACGGCGTTGAAGATCTCTTCGCCCTTTGTATACATCGGTTTGTTCTTTGTTTTTCCGATGATCGCTTCCATACACATACCTCCGAAACCGTTCCCTTTCATCTTGGCCCGATTTCTCTTTGATGATACTACGGCGGCATACAAAAAGCTACCTATTGATGACAGGCGGCCCGCTACTCCTTTTTTGCCGCTTTCTACGCGAAAAATACGCTCTCTACTTTAAAAAACCGCCGCTCTACTCTCAGTAGAGCGGCGGTTTTTACCCTGCTTTTTCTCGCATATAGCGCAGTTTTTAAGAGTTTTTCAGCTGTTGAGCACGATGACGACGACAATGGTCGCGATGACGCCCGCGATGCCGACGATCCAGCCGATCGTCTTGAAGAGCTTCATCTTTTTCGGATCCATGGGCGTATAGCCACGGGGAGTGAGCGCGCCGCCACAGACATGGCACTTCGTCATGTGGTCGAGGACATTCGCGCCGCAGTGCGGGCAGACGACGACGTGCTTTTCGAGCTTCGCCTGTCTCTTTGCGATGCGCTTCTGCATCTTTTGCTCTTCGTCTTTGGGAGAATTTTTACTCATGCCTCTATTATACACGCCCGCCCCCAAAAAAGCAACCGAAAATTCATGCGGAAGAATTTTATAACGGCATACGATTTTTGGCGCTTTTTTGGCACTCTGTGTGTTATAATAACGTTAGAATGAAGATCAAGGGGACGAAAATATTCACAAAACGCACGGCCGCGCTCATTACGGCAGGCGCGGCAGTTTTCTTCGCCCTCTTTCTCGCGGGTCTTCTTTTTTTCAGCGCGAATTATCAGAATTTTTACGGCCACGCCCCTGCGGCAAAAGACGGCGTGCTCGACTTTGAGGGCTATTCGGTGTCGGCGGGAGACGTCGACAGTCTTCTCGAGGGGGAATGGGAATTTTTCTACGGCCGCTGGATCGTGACGGACGGCGATACGGCGGAGAGCGACGGGCTCATCCCCGTTCCCGGGAGATGGACGGGACGGGAAACGAACGGGACGAAACTCCCCCGCAGCGGCTACGCTTCCTATCGTCTGCGCCTCAAAAACGTCGAAGCGGGAATTCCGCTCCTCGTCTTCCGCGTCAACTATCATACGCCCTACCGCGTCTATCTCAACGGGCAGCTCAATGTCAGAAGCGGTGAGCCGAGCCGCGAACGGGGCGGAAACTTTGCGAGCGGCGTTGTCGACGAGGGGTATCCCTATACCTCGGACGGCGGCGACATCGAAGTTGTCGTCGAACTCGGTTACTCCGAAACAGGCGGGCTCAATGCCACGCCGTGGCTGAGCGACAGGTCGGGCGCAAATGTGAGGGGACGGGCGATGTCGAGCTTTGCGCTCAGCCTCTTCGGCTTTGCGGCGGCGGTCGTGCTCGCTTCCGTCATGATCACGGCGGGACTTTACCGCTATCATCCAGACGTCTCTCTCCCCTTTCTGCTCCTTTCCCTCTTTTTCGTTCTCATCTTCAGCAAAGATCTTTCCCCGCGGCTGTATCTGCCCTTCGGCGTCACCGTATGGTTGGGAATCGCCGCGCATGCGCTCGCCCTCGTCTGCCTCGTTTGGCATCTGAAAAAGGCGGGCATGGCGGTCGGGAAGCGGGCACTTTTCGTCTACGGCGGCGCGGCGGCCGCGGTCGCCGTCCTTTTCGCCTCGCTCTACGGCTTTAGCGCGGTGTGGATCCCCGCCCTCGCCGTTCCTCTTTTATTGCTCTCTTTAAACTATTTCATCCTCCGCGGAGAGATGAAGACGCGGTTCAAATTCGTCTACTGCGCCCTCGTCTTTGTCCTTGCATGTATCTTTGCCTTTGAACTTGCCGAGGGAATAGGGTTCGTCAAATTCGGGACGGAGATCTTTCTCTCCGTACTCATGACGGTGATGATCGCCCTCTTCTCCGCCGTCGGGTTTTTCAGGATCCGCAATGCGGCGCGGGATATTTTGCGGGCGAGCGAGCTTGAAAAAGAACTGCAGCGGGTCAAACAGCAGGCGCTCAAGGCGCAGATCAAGCCTCACTTCATCTTCAATTCCCTCACGGCGATCCAATCGCTCTATCATCGCGATCCCGAAGAGGGCGACGAGGCGCTCGAACGGTTCGCACGCCACCTCAGGCTCAATGTGGACGCCGACGGAACGGAACTCGTCCCCTTTGAACAGGAGATCAACAATATCCTCAACTATTTCGAGCTCGAAAACATGCGGCTCGGGGGAAAGCTCACCCTTCTTCTCGACGTCAACAGGACAGATTTCTTCGTCCCCGTTCTCTCCCTCCAGCCCCTTGTGGAAAATGCGATCCGCCACGGCGGCACGGCAAAAGAGGGCGGCTATATCTCTATCGAGACGAACGACAAGGAGGGCGGCGTGGAGATCGTGATCGAGGATAACGGCAAGGGGTTCGACCCCAAAAAGACCCCCGAGGGTGTAGGACTCACCAACTCGCGCGAACGGCTGATCGGGCTGATCGGCGCGGAAATGACCGTCTCGAGCGAGATCGGCAAGGGCACGGCGATCTCCATCTTTATTCCGGACGCAAAAGGAGACAACACATGAAATTCATCGTCGTAGACGACGAGATCGCGGCGCTCAGTACTTTTCTTCCCAACATCGTCGACTGTCCCGACGTGGAATGCAAGATGTTCATGAACGATCCCTACGCCGCTCTCGCCTATGTAGAGAGCAACGAGACGGACGCCGCTTTTCTCGATATCAACATGCCGCAGATCGACGGCGTGGAGCTCGCGGAAAAGCTCATAGAGGCGCGCCCGCATATCAAGATCGTGTTCATCAGCGGATATCTCAAAGACGAGGAGCGGCTTAAGGAAAAATTCGGCGAAAATCTCGCAGGGTGCTGTTATAAACCGTACGACGCGGAACTTCTTCGCCGCCTCATCGCCTCCCTGTCGAGCGCGGAACCTGCGCTTTCCCTGCGCATGTTCGACGCCTTCGACCTCTTCGCCAACGGCCGCGCCGTGAAATTTTCCTCATCAAAGTCCAAAGAGCTTCTGGCGCTGCTCGCCGACGCGAACGGAGGCTATGTCTCCATGGAGACGGCGATCGAAGCGCTGTGGGAAAACAAGAATGCCGACCTCGGCAAGCGGCTTTACCGCGACGCGGTTTACCGTCTTCGGCTCACGCTCAAGGGAGTGGGCGCCGAAAAACTCGTGGAATTCGGCCGCGGCTGCGCCGTGATCGACACGGCCAGGACTTCATGTGACTATTGGGATTTTTTAAAGGGAAAGGGCGAATTTACGGGCCGATATCTGCCGCAATACGGCTGGTCTGTCTCCCGCGAACTGTTTTTGGAAAATATGAAAAAAAACGGCTGATAAAAATCGGCCGCCGAGAGAGAAAAACGCCGCAGTCTCCGCCGTGCAGACGGAGACTGCGGCATTCTTTTTTGCTTATTCCGCCAAAGAGAACTTGTAGGCCGCCGTATATTCGTACACTTCGTCGGGGCCGAGAAGAGAGCTCCCGCGGGCCGCGTACTCCCTCACGTTGACGTTGTTGGGAATGGCCTCCGTCTCCAAACAGAAGCCCGCGCGCTTGCCGTAGTAGTTGTGCTTGCCCTCCTGATGCAGGCCGTTGCCCGCATAGAACTGTACGGCGGGCGCGTCGGTATAACAGGACATGCGAATACCCGTCTTGCGGCTCTCCGCAACGGCATAGAGCACATACTCGCCGCGGGGATTTTTGAGCACATAGCAATGGTCGTAGCCGTTGCCCTGCATGAGGTCGAGGTCCTCTTCGTCGATGTCCCGCCCGATCTCTTTCGTTTCGTTGAAGTCGAAAGGAGTTCCCTTTACCATTCTGTACCCGCCGATGGGGATCATCGTGGAGTTGGTGGGCGCGATCATATCGGAGTCGATCCAAAGTTTATTGTCGAGAATGGTGCCGTCCGCCTCGCCGTTGAGGTTGAAATAGGCGTGATTGGTGAGATTGACGGCCGTTTTCTTGTCCGTTGTGGCATGGTAATGTATCCTGAGTTCGCCGCCGCAGAAAGAATAGGTGACTTGCACCTTTAAATTCCCGGGATAGTGCTCTTCGCCGTCGGGAGAAAAGAGGGATAAGACGAGCTCGTCTCCCCGTATCTCGTGCTCCCAGAACTTTCTGTTGAAGCCCGTCTTCCCGCCGTGCAGATGGTTGCCGCGGTCGTTGCAGTAAAGCTCATACTCCTTGCCGTCGATGACGAGCCTGCCCTCGCCGATGCGGTTGCCGAACCTGCCGATGAGCGCCCCTAAAAAGCCGCCGTTCCGCTCGTAGCAATGCACGTCGTTATAGCCGAGCACCACGTCTGTGAGGCGTCCGTGCTTGTCGGGAACGGAAAGGCTCTGCAAGATGCCGCCATAGTTGAGGACGGTGGCGGAAGCGTCTCCGTCGTGCAGGGTAAAGGCAGTCACTTCTTGGCCGCCGAGGGTCTTTGCGAAAATCCTTTGTGTAATCATATTTCTCTCCTTCCTTTTATCGATGATTTCAGTAGATCCGCGTCAATGCGGCCCGACCGCGCCCGCTCCCGACGGCCGCAGTTCCGTTTTATACACGCTGTCTTGCCCGAACACGCGCGCCATGCCCTGCATATAGGCCTCTTCTTCTCCCTCTTTCACAAAGGCGATTACCGATCCCGTAAATCCGCCGCCCATCATGCGGAAAGCGCCGCCGTTGAGCAAGGTCTCCGAGAGCTTGACCGCGAGCAAAAGGGGCTGCGATACGCTCCCCGGGACAAAACAGTTCTGAAGCAATTTCAAAGAGCTCTCTCCGCTCAGACGGACCTGTTCGAAGAAGACGTCCCGTCTTCCCTCCCGCAGCGCCCGCGCCGCGCGGTCGACCCGCTCGTTTTCCTCGAAGAAGTGAATGCTCCGCAAAATCGCCCGCTCGCTCACCCGCTTTTTGAGTTGAGGAAGCGCGTCGAAGAGCTGCTCTTTTTCAACTTCGCGCAAGGTCTTTGCGGAAAAGAACGCCGCAACGTCGCCCATCTCGCGGCGGATGGCCGCATAGTGCGCCGTCAGCGCGGCATGCGAGCCGCCCGCATTCGTCAGAACGACGGAATACCCCCCGAAAGGGGGAAGCGGCATAACTTCGGGCGCATCCGCCCGCAAAAAGTCGATGAGATCGAGCCCGCCGAAAGCGACGCCGCACTGGTCCAGAAGCCCGCACGGCTTCCCGAAATAGACATTTTCGGCATACTGCCCCGCCCGCGCCTTCTCGAGCGGCGTGAGCCTGCCGCCGAAAGAGAGCGCATTCACGATCTCGGCGATGAGCACGGAGAAAGCGGCGGACGAGGAGACCCCCGCCCCGCGGAAGATGTTGCTCGACGTATACGCCGTAAATCCTTCAATCTCGCCGAGCCGCGAGAGAAATGCGAGCACGCCCCGCACCAAAGCAGACGATTTTCCCCTCTCCTCCGCGCGGAACGAAAGGTCGTTGAGGCCGATATGAATGGGACGGAACCCGTCGGAGACGATCTGTACATACCCGTCCGCGGGCAATACCGCCGCGAGGATATCGCAGGAGATCGAAGAGACGATCGCCTTGCCGCAGTTGTGGTCGGTGTGGTTCCCCACGATCTCCGCCCGCCCGGGCGAAGAAAACCACAGTGCGGCATTCCGTTCCGCCCGCGGCAGACGGCTTTCAAGTTTCTGTCTGCGGAAAAGATCGTCCTCTCCGCAGGTCTTTGTATAGCGCCGCATACAGGCAGTATAGCACAAACGGGAAAGAAAGTAAATAAAATCTCCGAATTTATTCAAACTTGAAGTATGCAAAGAAGATTTATTCCCGCACTCATGCTGTTTGTCGCCCTCCTCATGCTCCTCGCGGGGCTGGGGGCAAAGAACTCCGTCCCCGCCATGTCCGTCGCGGCGGAAAAGGAGATCTATCTCACTTTCGACGACGGTCCCAGCACTTCCGTCACCGAAAAAATTCTTGACGTTCTGCAAGATCAGAATGTCAAAGCCACTTTCTTCATCGTCGGCGACAGAGTGGCGGGCAGAGAAAAGACCCTGCGCCGCATTGCGCGTGAGGGCCATACGCTTGGCGTCCATTCGCAGACGCACGTCTATTCTCAAATTTACAGTTCGGCAGAGGCTCTCCTGAAGGACGCCGAAACGTGCGCGGAGACGGTAAGGACGGTCACGGGCGTCTTTCCGCGCGTCTATCGCTTCCCCGGCGGCGGCGATCACCCCGCGAGCGCAAAACTACTGCGGCAGCACGGATATCGCATCGTCGGCTGGAACGCGGTGTGCGGGGACGAGGAAATCAGGGGCGCAGACGTTGAAACGCTCTACGCTTCGGCCGTCAAAACCGCCAAAGGAAAAAACTGCGTCGTCATGCTCATGCACGATTCCGCCACTCACAAGCAGACGGCGCAGGCGCTTCCGCTCATCATCGAGCACTTCCGCGCCGAGGGATATACTTTTTTGGCATTCTGAAGCCTTTCCCCGCCCTCTTCGCCGCACGGAACAGGGCGCCGACGAGGAGCACGCCGCAAGAGGAGAGCCCGACCGCAAGCCATTGGAGCGCGTTTAAAGCCGTGAGGCCGAACATCGTTCTCAGCGGCGGGACGAGAACGAGAAGGACGTTCAGGAGCACTCCCGCGCCCGCAGTAAAGAGCAGGATCTTGTTGGAAAAATGATCTTTCAGCCGCATGGGCAGATCCTCTCCCCGCACGTTGAAAGCGTGGAGAAGCTCGAGGAGAGACATCGTTAAAAATGCCGCCGTGCTCGCCGCGCCGTTCCCCCAGTGCCGCACGCCGAAGCCAAAGAGAAAGATGACGATCGCCGCCTGTACGCACCCGAAAAATACCATGCGCAAGATCGAGGGAGCGGAAAAGATCTCCCTGTCCGATACGGGCGGCCGCAACATCGCGCCTTTCGCCCTCTCCACGCCGAGCGCGAGAACGGGAAGAGAGTCGGTGATGAGATTGATCCAAAGGAGCTGCGTCGATGTGAGAAAGTCGTACTTCCAGAAAAAGAGAGAGACGAACAGCACGCAGAGCACTTCGGCAAGATTTGTGGAGAGAAAGAAAGAGATCGTCTTCTTGACGTTGAAAAAGACGTTCCGTCCCTCCTCCACGGCCTTGACCATGGTGGAAAAATCGTCGTCGGCGATCACCATGTCGGCGGCGTTTTTGGTGACATCCGTACCCGAGCCCATCGCAACGCCGATATCTGCGGCCTTCAGGGCGGGCGCGTCGTTTACGCCGTCCCCCGTCATCGCGACCGTCTCTCCCTTTTCCTGCAACGCACGCACGATCTGCTGTTTATGACGGGGGGAAACGCGCGCATACACCGAAAACGCTTCCGCCCTCTCCCCGTAGGCGGCGCCGAGCGCGTCCATCTCTTCGCCCGTGATGACTTCCGCCCTGCTCGCAGCGATCCCGAGACGGGAAGCGATCGAAAAGGCGGTCTCGGGGGAGTCGCCCGTGATCATCACCGTCTTGACGCCCGCGCGGCGGCACGCGGCAACGGCTTCCGCGGCATTTTCCTTGGGGGGATCGAGCATGGCGGCGAGCCCGAGAAAGGTGAGATCTCTTTCCTCCCTCTCCCCCTCGGCAAAGGCGAGAACGCGCATAGAAGAGAGGGAAAACATCTTCTCCCGCGCCGAAATGAGCCCGACGTCGCGTGCGGTGAGCGGACGGACGCCCGCCTCCGTCCGCAAATATGTACACTTTTTTAAGAGAACGTCTACGCCGCCCTTGGCATAGAGACGGAGTGCGCCGTCCTCTCTGACGAGCACGCTCATCATCTTCCGCTCGGACGAAAACGGCGTCCCGCCGACGACCTCGCAGGGCGCGGAAACGTTGCGGCGGTCGGCATATTCCACGAGCGCGATCTCGGTCGGATCGCCAACGTAGCTTCCCGCACTGCCCTTGACGGTATGACAGATACGCATACATTTTATCAGTCTCTTCTGCCCCGCGGAGCCCGTATAAGGCTCGGCGGGAGAAGAAAAATCGGTCGCGATCTCTTCCACCGTCATCTTGTTTTTGGTCAGCGTGCCCGTCTTGTCGGAGCAGATGACCGAGCATCCGCCCAGCGTTTCCACGGCGGCAAGCTTCCGCACGACCGCCCTCTGCCCCGCCATGCGTTTTACCCCCATTGCGAGGATCACGGTGACGACCGCGCCCATCCCCTCGGGAATGGCGGCAACGGCAATGGCGACGGCGTTCATCACGTTTTGCAAAAAGCTCACCCGCCCCGCTACGGCGCCCCCGAGAAAGAGCACCGCCGCCACGCAGAAAACAGAAACGGTGATGATCTTGCCGAGTTTTGCGATAAGTTTGTCGAGCGGGGTCGCGGCGGGCTTGTTTTCCGCAAGCAGATCGGCGATCTTCCCCATCTCCGTCTGCATACCCGTCCCCACAACGAGACAGCGGGCGTTCCCCCGCACGCAGAAAGTGCCCATATGCGCCGTATTGCTGCGCGCGGAGAGGGCGGAAGAGGAGACGGTGCAGTCGTATTTCTTCACGGGAACGCTCTCGCCCGTCAGCGCAGATTCATCGACGCGGAATCCGTCTGCCCGCACGATACGGCAATCCGCGGGAATGCGGTCGCCCTCCGCAAGTTCGATCACGTCGCCGACGACGAGCTCGGCGGCGTCCGTCTCGATGAGTTTTCCGTCCCTGACGACCTTGCAAACGCTCTTTGTGAGCGCCTTTAAGTGCTCGATCGCCCTGTCCGCCCTGTACTGCTGCAAAAAGCCGACGAGGGCGTTCAGAAAGATAATAAAGAGCAAGATCGCAGTGTCGGCGACCTCGCCCGCGTCCCCCGTGACGAACGCCAGCGCGCCCGAAAGACAGGCGGCGGCGATGAGAATGAGGGTCATGAGATCTTTGAACTGTGCAAAAAAGAGGGCGAGTTTGCTCTTTTTTTTGCCCTCTTTTAAGATGTTTTTTCCGTTTCCGAGCCGACGAGCGGCTTCCGCTGCCGAAAGTCCCCCCTCGCTGCTTTTTACGCTTTCAAAGACCTCCTTCAAAGGCCTTGCATACTGTTCCATACGCTTAACGTATGATTTTTTCACAGAGAATATGACAGAGCGCGTCCCGACGGTCACACAATGCGGGTGAGCGCGAAATGCGTCTTATCGCAAGACGTGAGAAAGTACTCAACGCCGTCTTTTTCCGTCTTTAACGGGAAATAGACGCTCCCGTGCAGGTGCCCGAATACAACTTTGTCCACGCGGTTTTCCCTGAAAAGGTCTGTAAACAAGGTATCTTCCTGTTTGAGTCCCATCGGCGGGAAATGGATCAGCGCGATCAGAATGTCGCCCTCATTGCGCACTTTTTCCGCCTCGCGAAAGGCGAGACGGAAGCGCTCCGCTTCGCGCAAGTAGAGCTTCATGTCCTGTTCCGTGAAGTCGGTGCTCCCCGGGCAGCTCCAGCCGCGCGAACCCGCAATGACGACGTTTTCGATCTTCACACAGTCGTTCTGAAGAAAGGAAAAGGACGCGTCGGGACGCTGGGCGCGGATCTTGGAAATGCCGTTCCACCAATAATCGTGATTGCCGCGGATCAATACTTTCTGCCCCGGAAGATCGGCGAGAGATTGCACGTCGAACATGCCCTCGCGCAACTTCATGCCCCACGACGTATCGCCGCCGATCAGAACGACGTCACCGTCGCCGACTTTTTCGCGCCAATCGGCCTTTATTTTTTCAAAATGTCCTTCCCAACCGGGGCCGAACACGTCCATCGGCTTGTTCGACACGCCCGAGAGGTGCAGATCGCTGATCGCCCAGACTTTCATGGAGAAATTATACCACGGCGAGCGCGAAATGGCAAGCGGTTTCCGCATTTGGGACAAAGCGGACAATACGCCGCGCCGATCCGCGTGCGGGGCGGCACGGGCTTGCGATTGACGAAAGGGAGGTGAAAGCCTTCCCCCCTCGAGGGGAAGCCTTATGCTCACAACGTTCGCGCCGGCTGTCTCGGGCAGGTCGATTGTCCTCGGTCACCGTTCGCGCGGGATAATGCGCTCACTCATCGCAAAACGCAGCGCACAGCACACTGTGCTGATGCGCAGAATTGCGTTTTTCGACCCTCAAGGGGCAGCCAAGACGCCCCATCCTCGGGAGGAGCCAAAAAAAAGGAAGGGAAACCCTTCCTTTTTTTGTTTCATTTTGCAGACGAACGTCACGCTTCAACGGGGGAAAGCCTACTTTGCGACCATTCATATCCTAAAGTGATCCCGCCGTAGCCGTCGTCTACAATATAGTATTCATCGGCGCCCACGCGGAAGTAAATTCCATAGAAATCGTCATAGCCGATGAAATCTACCGTCTGCTCCTCGCCCTGCAACGTCATCTTCACCCCGTTTGCGAGGATCTCGATCTGTATGTCTTTATACACGCCCTCCACGTACATATTACCTGTATAGATACCGCGCATCTCCTCGGGGATCTCTTGGGCCAAATCGGTGAGCACGATGGTGTTGGCCTGCGATTCGTTGTTGAAGCGGGCATTGCAGATAAAGGCGAGGCCATGATACGTCCACCCGGCGTCTACGGAAGCGCTCTGTTTTGCCTGCTCGACGAGCGTCCTTGCAATCGTGAAGAGGAAGCTGTATGCGCAATCGGGGAAGCAAGGCGTCCGCGTCCAGTCGAGTTCGATCGGAACTTCATGCCGACCGCCTTCCGCGTCGAGATAGATGAGTTGCGTGTCATAATTGATCATGGAGGGCTCTACGTCGTAGAAGTATGCGCCTACAATGTAGTACTCTTCGTCGAAGAGGCCCATGTCCTCAAGGCAGATCTGTCCGTCGGCATTCTTGGGATTTTCAAGCCCGCAATACGTGCAACGGCCCTCTATATAGTTGTGGCCGTGAGGACTGCACTCCCCTTGATACACCTCCTCGCCGCAGTTACCGCATGTGTAATGGTAATAGGCGTATTGTGTACAGGTCGCTTCGAAGTAATCCATGGTTTGATCTTTGGCATAATGGACGGTAACAGTATGATCAAAGTTCCAACTGTCTTTGGGGTCGTAGCGATACTCCCATGTCCCCTCACAGCTTCCCTCCGGGAACGTGCACCGGCTTTCGTAATACCCGCTGTACTCATCTGCTCCGTCGGTCTTTGTGGTATCTAAATAGTAAATCTGGCGGCCGTACCGATCGTAATGGATCTCATAAACATTCGTATAGTTGGGTAGATGTTTGCAGGGATAATAACAGTACGTCTCTTGTCTATAACCCGTGTACCCGTCATCTTCCAGCTTGAATTCTTTGGGGCTGCGCGTTTCTCTCATCAGTTGATGATCTTCCCAAGAGGATGTGTGCCGATAGCCTTCGGGCGCGCCGATCGGCGTCTCGCCCTCATAGAACTTCAGAATAGAATACTCTGTGACGTTGCAACCGTCCTGCACCGTCCAGTATTCCAATGTTTTCACAACATCACAGTCCGTTTCGGCGCATTGATACGTCAACACCGTATGGCCTTCTTCTGTCTGGCTCGAACTGTAGTCTGAGAAGTAACATTCGCCGTTTTCCTCGAGGAACGGACTTTGTTCTGCTTCTCCGCAGAGACATTTTGAGAAAATCATTGTGCCGATCATTTTGCCCGAAGATGTTTTGAGCACTTCCTCGGTTTTAACGATTATGTGGTCGTATTTTGTATAAGAGTCACGAACTTCTCCGCAGCATTCGCAGATTCCTTTCACTTCCACGCCGTCCGTGCACTTATTGCCGAGCAAATTATAAGTGTATTTGGCGTGTCCATGCATCGTACCGGTGCCGGTAAAATAGCGCTCGCCGTCCTTTTCGTACTTACTGTAGCAATCGTATTCGCAGCTGCCCTGATGGAATTCGTACTCCCAATAGCTATAGGAGAGCACCTTTCCCGTATCTTCCTCATACCGTTCCTCTTCTCTGTAAAACTCACGTCCGAACTGATCGCAACGGGAATCCCATATTTCTATCACAGCAGGAAGACCGTGCGAGCAGGTATACACGGTTTTTATCTTTTGATAAGAACCCGTGAAGTTGTCCGTTTCGAGCGTATATTCTTTATAGAACATATCCTCGCTCGGTTGCTCGTACGTGTGATGCACTTCGGTACGGGAGAATGTTTTGGACCATTCGCCGACCGTGAGCGTATCCTGATATACGGTATAGCAAGGGTCTGATTCGTCGGCCGTCGTCGTTATCTTTGCCATAGCGGTGCAATCTTCATAATTGCAGGTCAGAGTCATACCGTCTTTCTCATACTCTCTGTCGCAATATCTCCACTCTTCGCCGTGACGATGATGAAGGTTGTCGAACTCCGACACCTGTCCGCAAGGGCAAGCACTATAGCTAACCATGAATTCTCCGTCCGCAGTCGTAAACGTCTCTTCCTTCCCCTGCGAAACATGCTCGAAGAATATCTGTCCCTCGTAATGGGGATCTTCCTGCCCGCAGTAAATGCAGCGGCGGACTTCGCGGACGCCGTCCTCACAGGTACCGTCGGGCTTTAATAATTCATAGCTATGCAGATATTCGTGGTATTGTCCCTCTTCATAGATCTCGGGCTCATTGTAGGGCGAGCCATACCAACGATACACTGTGCGGGTACAATCTTGCCCATACTCATACTGCGTGCATTCGTATTGCAAATAGTTGCCGTCCGCCGTCTTGACCTCAGAGAGACGTTTTGTTATTCTGCCGAGCTCATCACAGCGAACTTCGTTCGTGTATGTGACGTCTTGGCTGTGTCCGCATTCGTAATGTTCGACGTAACTTTCGCAATAACCCTTTTCGCCGTACTCGCCGCCGTGTTCGTTTACGAGATCCTGCCGCTCGACCTGATGGTGCACAGCTGTCACAATATGATTTTCGGAGAACGTTGCAATGTTCTTGTCGTCCAGATAGAACGTGAAGACACGATCCGCATAGTCGTAGCATTCATCGCTCGACGAGGTGACGTCAACGGTGCACTTGATGATCTGCTCGTTGTACTCTAAGAGATAAACGAACATTGTAGGGGTGGAATTGTCGTAATCAAAGATGAAGCTGCTTCCATATCCGTTTTTCGTCTGGAAATACAGGTTGAAGTTGTTATTTGCGCCGCATGCGCAACCCGATTGATAGACGATCGTTCCTTTCCCGAGCGGAATGTTGACGATGTTTGCGGAAGAGTGATACCCGCTTGAATTCACCTTTCTCTCATTGCCGCACACTTTACAGGTGTGGGTGAACTCTACGCCGTCATAGCACGTAGATCCGAGAAGTTTGGCTGTGAAAGTTTCGGTATGCTGCGTACCGCTGCTCTTATAGGAGTTTTGAGCGTCAGTCTCGGAATAGTAGGTGGTACGCTCATAGTGGCAAGTATCCCAAACGGTCTCCGTGCGCCTGTACGACACGGTGACGCCCTCTGCGGAACGCTTTTCGAGGCAGCTGTAGGTCTCTCTGCCGTACTTGTCGTAGCGGGCCTCGTAGGTCTCCGTGTAGGAGAAGCCGTGGCCGCAACTGTATGTAACGGTCGTGATCTCCTTGGTGACGACGCTGCCGTCTTCCTGCGTTTCGTAGCTGAGCGTTGTTTTTTCCGTGAACTCGTGTTCGGCGGCAAGGAGGGCGGAGAAAGTTGTTTCCCCTACTTTGAGTTTGCCGACATATACCTTTGCGGTGAGCTCCGCCCTGGTATAGCATCCATCTTTGCTCATGGGACCGCTTATCTCTATCGACCACTGGTTCTCGTTATAATCGAGCATGAACACTGTTCTGTAGATTTCGTCATTGTCTTGATACCAGTTCGTATGGAAGTACTCTCTATCGTTGTAGAGATCGTCCGTAAGCAGATATGCCTCGCAATTGAAGCCATACTGTACTTCCTGTCCGCACGCGCAACGCTGGTTCACAATAACAACGGTACCGAAGTCGGTCTCGATCCGATGCTCCTCTTCGAAGAATCTGTGGTCGGTGGGCTGCTCTTTCTCCTGATAGACGATCTCATTGCACACCGTGCAACGCTCCTGACGGATCACGCCCTCGAGGCACGTCGTCGCGCCCTCCGCAAGCGTGTATTCCGATCTGGTCCGATGCCATTTATAGTACCGCGACTCGTGGCGCTTGCCGCACTTGGAACAGTATTCCACAGTGATGTAGTATTCTTCGCAATCGACCTGATCCTCTGTCTGCGACTCCTCGGGACGGACAACGAAGTTGTGATCGTAATCGCTCACAAAGCTGTTTTTCACGCCGTTGTAACCGATTCTGAAGTCGTAGAAGAACGATCCGCCGCCGCCCTCTTGCTCGTCTTCGGTCGTGATAACGCCGTCTGCTACGGTGTATAAGAACCGGGTCATTGTGCCGAAGACCATGCCTGTGTATCTGTACACTTTTACGCCGTTTCCGCAGCCCGACGTGACGGTGAGGTTCATTGCCGACAAGTCGTCTATAACGATAACATTCTTATAACCGTTGTTTTTGCCGATCGCGCCCTGCGGCGAGGTTGCGTTTTCATAACTCCGATAGTAGGCGTCGGTGATCGTCGCCTTGATCTTGCCGTTTACAAGTTCGAATACGATGGTCTCCGTGGTGCGCGTATCGCCCTCCATCCTATCGTACATCGCCATTTCGTAGCGGCCGCTGTTTGCCTCGATCCTGCGGGCGAGCGCGTTCATGAATTTCCCGTCGTACTGTTCGGCGGGCATCTGAACTTCGCCGCCGGGCGTTACTTCGAGCTTGCCCTTTGCGGTAACATTCGCTTCGAAGACGTTTTCGAGGGCGATGTCGTTGAGCGCGAGCGTGATAGTTTTCAGCTTGCCGCCCTCGGCGCGCAGACTGACGCCGAGACCGTCGCCCGTGAACAAGCCCTTGACGATCTCATAGATCGCCTCAGCCGTAAGATTTGAACCGGTCGCCTCTTGGAGGATCCCGTAAGGCGTCAACTCCTTGCAGATCTGCACGTAGTTGTCGACCCCCGTTTCAAAGTCCTCTTTGCTGATGCCCATGATCTCGACAAGAGTCGCTTTCGCAAATTGAGGATCATTATAATATGTATTGATGTCGAAAGCGGGCGTCTCGTCGGGTGAGGCTGCCGTCTCGTCCATCGGCTGCATGGCGCCGCTGTTGCCGTTGTTCTGTACTTCGCCTGCCCCTTGTGCTTTCCCGATGAGTTCAACAACGTGGTTGATCAGCTTGAAGAGCTCTTCTTTTTCTATATGGTAAGGCTTGACGCGCTCGAGGAGGTCGTCGACGGCTTCCTTGGCGGACTTGACGCTTGCCATATCCTTAATGTAAGAGACGAACGCATCGAGTTTTTCTTCTCCGAATATGCCGTTGAAGATCTCTTCTGCGGTCTCGTTCATGAACTTCTCGTTGAGGGAGAGGATCGCGTCGTTGTTGAGGGTGAGCGTATAGCCCGTCTCGTCGTCTTTCCGCGTGAAGACTTTGCCGAAGAACGTGTTGGCGGCGGTAGACAGGTCGGCGTAGTTCATGTTGCCGAGAGTGGAGAAATATTCATGCAGTTCGCTGTCGCCCAGCACGAGCAGGATCATGGAGAGCTCCCGAGGCATCTGCGAGCTCTCACGCATGTATCTCTCTTCGCCGTTCTCGGTGTATCTGACGATCAGAACATCGCCGTCGAAGAGAACTTCGAGCTCTTCGTAGGCCGTGAGCGAGCTGCCCGAAAGCATGCTGAATTCGTCGATCGTGGCGCGGAAAAGAATTTTACCGTCTTTGATGGCGAACGTGGCAACGCCTTGCTCAATGGCGAGGGTATTGACGTCCGAACCGTGCGCGACGCTGAAGCTGAAGCCCGAGAGGGAGAACGTGTAGCTGTCCGCTTTCAGGCTCTTGATGAGCTCGAGATACTCGGAAACACGGCCGGGATCGAGGGCGCCGCAGTTATCGCAACGGCCCGTGAATTCGTTGAAAGTATGGTCGGCCAGCTTCTTTTCTTCCCGCTGCTTCTGTCCGCAGGTCTGGCAGGTGCTCTCGGTGTAGCCGGCCTCGGTGCAGGTGGAGGGTTTCTCTTCCGTCACCTGGAAATTGTGCGAACAACCCTCGCCGCACCACTCGCAGTAGCCTTGTTCGGTATAGCTGTGTGCGATCGGAGGAAGTCCGTCTTCGCCGCAGACAGTACATTTCTGGCCTTGGGTGCAGGTGGGCTCTTCGATATCCCAGATATGCCCCGTCGCCTGATCGCCCTTTGCCTCGCACTCAAGGCAGATCTGCCCCCTCGTGCAGGTCGCATGGTCGATATCCCACGTATGACCCTTGGGTTCCGTCTCGTTGCCGTCGTAGTGATATTCGCAGTTGTTGCACTGATAGGTCGTATAGCCGCTCGCCGTGCATGTAGGCTCGGTGACCGTCTCACGGAAGTCGTGCGCGGTCTGCGGGATCGGCGTCGTACGCGTCTCGGAGCACTCTTCTCTCTCGCACTTGTAGGCGTCTACGCCCGCCGCCGTGCAGGACGCGGGGCGGCTGTTTGCGGGATCCTTTACCCAACTGTGGCCGAGAGCGCGGATGACTGTACGGCGTGCCGCAACGCCGCAGTTGTGGCTGCAGGTATATACTTCTTCGCCCTGCGCCAAACAGGTCGCGGGATGGCTTTGCTCCTCGTCTTTGACCCATTCGTGGCCCGTTGCGTAGAGCACTTCGTTCTTCTGCGTAAAGCCGCAGCGCGAACAAATTTCCGTATCATATCCGTTGGTCGTGCAGGTCGCCTCGCGGGAATCCGGCACGATCTTGTGGCCGTAGCGCGTGCACATCTCCTCGGGCGACATGATGCCTACGGTATAGTAGGAGAAGTGGTTGGTCTTGAATACGGCGTAGCCGTTCGAATAGGTCGCATTCATCGCCTTGAGCTCGTCGCCGTCGACATACCAGATCTCGATGGCGGTGGGGTCTTCCCCGTCTCCGAGCTTATAGGGGATACGGACGGTGACTTCGCCGTCGCCGAAATTCGTAAAGAGCTCCCCGTCTCCATTCGAAAGGGTAATGCTGTAGAGATCTTTTCCTTCCAGCTTATCGCCGAGGTCCTGCCCGGGAACGCTGTCTGCGCTGTCGACGCCGAGAGTGAGTGTGCCATCGGGAAGGGCGTCTTTGGCTTTTGCGTCCATCTTGACGGAAGCGCCTTTCACTTCAACTTCATCAACGCCCTTGAGCGCTTCTTTGGAGGCCTGCACGGTGTTCGCGTTCGCATCCGCGACGATGGAAGTCTTCGTGTGGCCGCGGCTGCAAGTGAATGTGGTGACGTTGCCCTCCTTTTTGCCGCTGTCCCAATCATGGTTATCGGGATCCTGATAGGTCTCCGTTGCCCCGGTTTGATGGCAAACGGTACATACCTCTGTGATCTGACCCTCATGGTTGCAGGTCGCCTCATCGGTGATCTGCTTTTCAAACTGATGGTATCCTCTTACGGTCTGCTCCTGCGTCACCATCTGATGACAACTTGTGCAGTCGCCCGTGTTTTCACGGGTATAGGTGCAGGTCTTATCATCCTGAAGAATGAGCTCGCCCTTTGTCCATTCCGCCACGGTGTGCCGGATCGCGTTCTGTGTGAGCTCTTCATATTCGCCCTGCGAACAGACGGAGCATCTGAAAATCGTATAGAGGTCGCCGCTGCAATAGAGGGCGCGGTCAAAGTTCTCGTCTTCCCTCGTTCCTACGGCGGTATAACTATGCTCTTCGGTCGCGGGCGTGGTCGCTTCGCACTTGCTGCACTTGCGCTCCGCGCAGGCAGGGCCGCTAAAGCTGTGCCCCGTGGCGGCAACGGGCGTCTTGCTGACCGTATGGCAGACAGAGCATCTCTGCGCGTCGTAGCCCGCCTCGGTGCAGGTCGGCGCTTTGGACTCTTCCGCATAGGCCTCGAAGATATGCGCCGTTTTTTCTACGGGATTGGAATAACCGTAGTCACAGTTTTTGCACTTATAGTGCTCCTCTCCCTCCGTTGTGCAGGTGGGAGCGACATCGTTCGCCGCGTCGCGCACGCACTCATGGGGAACCATGGGAACGGTGTCCGTATCCGACTCGCCGCAACGCTCGCAGGTATAGGCAGTGACGCCTTCCGCTGTGCAGGTAGCTGCATGGCTCTTTAAAGGATCGTACTTTTTATCGTGTCCGAGCGCGGCGACCGCGGTCTCCTGCGTGGAGGTACAACGGCTGCACTTTTTAACGGTTGCACCTGCGTCCGTGCACGTCGGCGCCCTGTAGAGATCGGGAGCGTCCTGATAATCGTGTCCGAGCGCTTCGACCGCGGTCTCCTGCGTGGAGGTGCAACGGCTGCACTTCTTAACGGATGCGCCCGCGTCCGTGCACGTCGGCGCCCTGTAGAGATCGGGAGCGTCCTGATAATCGTGCCCAAGCGCTACTATCGGGGTCTCCTGCGTGGAGGTACAACGGCTGCACTTCTTAAAGGATGCCCCCGCGTCCGTGCACGTCGGCGCCCTGTAGAGATCGGGAGCGTCCTGATAGTCGTGCCCGAGCGCTACGGCCTCCTCCGTCCACGTCTTCTTGCAGTCGGGACAGGAGTATGTATTCACCCCCCCCGCTTCACACGTCGCCGTTGTCGTATACGTTGCGTTGGTGTGTGCACAGGTATCGGGGTCCGGGGTCGGATCGGGATCGGGGTCCGGGTCGGGATCGGGGTCGGGATCGGGGTCGGGATCGGGGTCCGGATCGGGATCAGGATCGGGATCGGGGTCCGGGTCGGGGTCCGGGTCGGGATCGGGATCGGGGTCCGGATCGGGGTCCGGGTCGGGATCGGGATCGGGGTCCGGATCGGGCTCGGGCGTAACGATGCCGGTATCCTCGTCCGAGGGGTCTTCATTGCCGCATGCGCTGAAAAGGAACAGCGTAAAGCAAGTAACAAAGGCGAGTAACAGAACAAAAATACGTTTTTTCATGCTTCCCTCCATTTTTTCTGTCTGATTTTTTCGGTATTGAACTTCCCCGCAGGGAAGCCGCCGCCGCAGGCGGCGGATGAGGGGCGTAGGTCAAATACCCCTGTTTACACTATTATATACCTTAACAAAACTTTCGTCAACGAAAATCAACGATTTTTTTGACCTGTTCTGAACAATTTATTTGTTCATTTTGTGAGATATCTTACTTCCGCCGCGCAAAAGTTGTTCTTCCGAGACAAAAATTGAAATTTTTTTCCTTTTCCCTCTTGATTTTTTCAGGATATCGGTTATAATGGAAAAAAGATGTGCCCGTAAGGGCAAAATTCAGCAAGGGGTACGATTATGAGCCTTACAGCAAACAACATTCGAAACATCGCCGTCGTCGGCCACTCCGGCGAAGGCAAAACAACGCTCTGCGAGGCAATGCTCTTCAACGCGGGCGCCATTGAGCGTATGGGTAAGATCGAAAACGGCACTACGGTCTGCGACTTCGACGATCAGGAGATCGCGCGGCACTCCTCCGTGTCGCTCGCCTGCGCCTATCTTACCTGGAAAGACGTCAAGTTCAACCTTCTCGACGTCCCCGGTTTCTACGACTTCGAGGCGGAATTCAACTCCGCCATGCGTGCGTGCGGCGCGGCGCTCGTCGTCATGGGCGCAAACGGCACGGTGACGGTCGGCGCGGAAAAGGCGCTCGATCATTGCTTTAAGCACAAAAAGCCCCTCTTTATCTTCATCAACGGCATGGACAAGGAGAACGCCAACTATCACGGCACCGTACAGGCCCTGCAGGAGAAGTATAAGGGCAAGATCGCGCCCATCCAGATTCCCATCATGGAAGGGGAAAAGATGACGGGCTTTATCAACGTCATCACGGGCAAGGCATACAAATTCTCCGACAAGGGCGTCGCCGAAGAGCCCGTCCCCGCGGCCTACCAAAGCGAACTCGCCGAAATGCAGTCCGTCCTTCAGGAATCCGCCGCCGAAAATGACGAGGAACTTCTCGATAAATACTTCGACGAGGGCTCCCTCTCCGAAGAGGACACCGTTGCAGGCCTCAGAAAGGGCATTCAGACCATCAGCGTCGTCCCCGTCATCGCGGGCAGCGCTCTCCTCAACAAGGGCGTCATCAATCTGATGAACGAGCTCATCAACTACGTTCCCGAGGCGGCGGAACGCGCGGGTCTCCCCGCAAAGGACCTCAAGACAAACGAGCCCGTCCTCGTGGATTGCGCGCAAGAAGCTCCTTTCGCCGTACAGGTCTTCAAGACGGCGGTCGACCCCTTCGTCGGCAAGATGAATTACATCCGCGTCAACCGCGGCGTGCTCAAAACGGGCACGGACGCGTACAATCCCAATACCGATACGACAGAGCGCATCAACTCTCTCTATATCGCGCGCGGCAAGAAGCTCGACCCCGTTAACGCGCTCTCGGCGGGCGATATCGGCGTCGTTGCAAAACTCACCAATACGGGTACGGGCGATACGCTCTGCGACCCCAACGCCCCCGTGCAGTTCGAGCCCATCGAGTTCCCCGAACCCTGCCTCTCCATGGCGGTCACCGTGGCGGTGCGCGGCACCGAAGACAAGGTGTTCGGCGGCCTCAACCGCCTCGCCGAGGAAGACAAGGGCTTCTGCGTCCGCAAGAACGTTGAGACGGGCGAAACGCTCGCCTGCGGGCAGGGAGAAGTCCAGCTCGACATCATCAAGAAAAAATTGAAGTCTAAATTCGGCGCGGACGCGGAATTCTCCACCCCCACCGTCGCCTACCGCGAATCCATTACGGGCAAGGCGGAGGCCGAGGGCAAGCATAAAAAGCAATCGGGCGGCGCAGGGCAATTCGGCGTGGTCAACATCCGCTTTGAGCCGGGCGCGGCGGACGGTATCTTTGAATTCGTGGACGCGACCGTCGGCGGTTCCGTTCCCAAGCAGTTCATCCCCGCCGTCGAAAAGGGCCTCCGCGAGGCCATTCAGAAAGGCGTGCTCGCAGGGTTCCCCATGGTCAATCTCAAGGCGACGCTCTTCGACGGAAAATCTCACCCCGTAGACAGTAAAGAAATTGCATTCGTCTCGGCGGCAAGGCTCTCCTATGAAGACGGCATTCCCCGCGCAAGGCCCGTCATTCTGGAGCCCATCTGCTCCCTTCAGATCACCGTTCCCGAACAGTACGTCGGCGATATCATGGGCGATCTCAACAAGCGCAGAGGCAGGATCATCGGCATGAATACCGTAGACGGGCTGCAAGTCGTCACGGCCGAAGCGCCCGAGGGCGAACTTCTCACCTATGCGACGAGCCTCCGCTCCATGACACAGGGCCGCGGCAAATTCACGCAGACCTTTGCCCGCTATGAGCAGGCGCCCGACACCGTTTTGCAGAGCCTAAAAAAATGATCTGTAACGATCCGTAAAAAAAGGACTTCTCGCCGAAGAGAAGTCCTTTTTTTGCGTATTTATCACTTTATAACTTTCCGCCGCCCCTTTTGCGGCGCACGGTTTTCTCGCGGGATCCGCCGCGGGGAGCGGCGAACGATACGGCCATGCCGCCCGCGCGCTGTCCGAAAAGGCCGTTCAACCCTTTTTTACTTCGAGGATATCGTCGGCGGAACAGCCGATAAAACTGCACAGTTTGGAAAAATTTGCCAGAGTCGGCTGCGCTCGGCCCGAAAGATACTGCGACACGGTTGAAGGGTCGACGCCGATCCCCCGCGCTATGTCCGATTTTTTCTTCCCGCAGTGCTCGATCTCAAATCTGAGATTTTGCGTGATCTTTTCATCCAAAGTTTCGCTCATACCCCTATTCTATTGGGCATTACTTAAATATTGCTTGATTTTTGGGCATTGTCCAAGTGAAAATCCGAAAATATGCGGCGGCGCAGACATGCGCCGCCGCTCACTGTGCTTCTTATCTCAGTTCCGCGCCAAAATTATGGCCCAGACTTCCTACGATCTTGTTGAAGAACCCGTCGAGCGTCTCGGGGGTGAGTGGTTTCTCCGCGTTGACGTCGGGAGAGAACGTCAGACGGAACGCCATGCTCTTTTTGCCTTCGCCGAGCCGTTTGTCGCGGTACACGTCGAAGAGTTCCGCCTTTTTCACCGCCTTGCAGGCGCGCTTGATGCACTCCGTCATCTCCCCGCACGTCACGCTTTCGTCGACGACGACGGCAAGGTCGCGCTCGGCGTCGGGGAACTTGGGCAGGTTGTGGTAGGATATGTCCTTTGCGAATTTCTTTTTCATTGCGTCGTAATCGAGTTCGGCAACGAAAACTTTTCTCTCGAGCGCGAGCTCAAGGGCAATTTCGGGATGCAGTTCGCCGATGAAGCCTACCTCCTTTTCCCCCATCACGATATTTGCCGACACGCCGGGGTGCAAGAAAGATTTTTCGGCGCGGACAAAGCCGAAGTTGAGTTCAAACGCCTCAGCGACCGCCTCAACGGCGCCTTTCAGATCGAAGAAATCGCCCTCTCCCCACAGCGCGAGCACAACTTTCTTGCGCTCCTCGGGAAGTTCTTTCAGGGGAAGTTCCTTGGCGAGATAGACATTCGCAAGCTCGAAGAGTCTTCCGTTCATGTTCCCCCTGCGTACGTTTCTCACGACGTTCTGAAGCATCCCCGGGAGCAGGAGCGTCCGCATGACGGAGAGGTCTTCGCTGATGGGGTTGAGAATCTTGATCGCGTTGCGTTCGGGCGCGTCGGCGGGAAGACGGAGAAGATCGAGATCTTTGGGGGAATAGAAAGAGTAGTTGCACGCTTCCATAAATCCCTCATGCTGCAAGGTGCGCTTAAACTTGAGCTCGAGCTCCTGCGCGGGCGTGAGCCCGCCCACCGTTACGGACGCATTTTTCAGAAACGTGGGTTTGATGTGCTCGTAGCCGTACATTCTGATGACCTCTTCCGCGAGGTCGGGAACGCCGTCTATGTCTACCCGCCAAAGGGGCACGGTGACGGAAAATGAGGCACCCATGTCCGAGACCCCGAACTCCAAATGCTCCAAAATCTTGTTCGTTTCCTCTCTGGGGACCGCGATTCCGAGAAGACCGTCGATCGCGGCATACTCCCCTTCCACGACTTTGTTCGCGCGGGGAAGGGCACAGACGTCGGCATGGAAAGAAGTGACTGTTCCGCAGCCGAGCGCTTCGACGAGGTGAAGGGCGCGCCGCATGCCGAAGTCGGGCGTATAGAGCGGGTCGACGCCCTTTTCGAAGCGGGCGGAAGAATCGGAACGCTGGCCGAGAGCGCGGGAAGTTTTTCTCACGCTGTCACGGGCGAAAGACGCCGCCTCGAAAAAAACTTCTTTCGTCTCTTCGCCGATCTCGCTGTTGAGCCCGCCCATGATCCCCGCGAGCGCCACGGGACGGGCCGCGTCGCAGATGAGCAGATTGTCGGGATGCAGCGTAAACTCTTTTTCGTCGAGCGTCGTGATCTTTTCTCCCTCTTGCGCCCGCCGCACGACGATCTCGCCGCCCTGCAAATAGTTTCTGTCGAACGCGTGCATGGGCTGGCCGATCTCGAGAAGGACGTAGTTGGTGATGTCGACGATGTTTGAAATGGAACGGATCCCGCAGAGGGCGAGCCGACGCCTCAAAAGAAGGGGAGAAACGCCGATCTTGACGTCCTTGACAAAATGGCCGATATAGCGGGGGCAGAGCGCGGGCTCTTGCACCGTGACGGGCACTTGCACGTCCGTTTCCGCCGCGTTGAAATCGAGCGCGGGATAGCGGAGAGGCTTTTTGAGGACGGCGGCGACTTCGCGGGCGATGCCGAAGACGGACTGGCAGTCTGGACGGTTGGCGGTCACGGCGATGTCGAAGATATAGTCGTCGATACCGACGATGGGCTTGATGTCCGCGCCCGCGGGCGTGTCTTTTTCGAGAATGAGAATGCCGTTTACGTCGGCGCCCGCATAAAAATCGTCGTTGATGCCGAGCTCCTCGCCCGAACAGAACATGCCTTCGGAAAGAATGCCGCGCAATTTGCCCGTCTTGATCTTCTGCACGCCGTCCTCGTGGCGGACGGTCGCCCCGTCAAGCGCGACGGGGACTTTTGCGCCGACAAAGACGTTTGTCGCCGCCGTGACGATCTGTTTTTCGCCGTAAGGGCCGCAGTCGACCCCGCAGACGGTGAGTCTGTCCGCACCGGGATGCTTGGCGCGGCCGATGATCTCGCCGACGACGACTTTGTCCACGCCCGCGCCGACGTCGATGAGTTCTTCCACCTCAAACCCGCACGAAAACAGTTTTTCCTGCAGTTCTTGGGCGGAAATGTCGATATCTACATATTCCTTTAACCATGAATAAGGTACTTTCATACTGACTCCTTTGATGTTGGTGTTTTAAAAGGATCGATCTCAAAACCCGTTTGAGGGGAATTGGCCGCAAGTGCGGCGTCATGCCGGGAACGGAGCCGCAGTCTGCGAGATCTTGCCCGAGGCGTTCCGAGGCGTTCCCCCGCAATTTTTGATTTTCGATTTAATCCTTAAATTGCCCCAAAAATCTGACGTCGTTTTCGGTGAGCAGTTTGATGTTATTGATGCCGTATTTGAGCATGGCGATGCGTTCTACGCCCATACCGAACGCAAACCCCGTATACTCGTCGGGGTCGACGCCGCAATTTTCGAGCACGCGCCTGTTGACCATGCCCGCGCCCAAAACCTCGATCCAGCCCGTTCCCTTGCACAACGGACAGCCCTTTCCGCCGCAGACATGACAGCTCACGTCCACTTCGACCGAGGGCTCCGTAAACGGGAAATAACTCGGGCGCAACCGCGTCTTGCTCGTTTGGGAAAACATCGTCCGCGCAAACTCGTCGAGCATGCCCTGCAGGTCGCACAACGTTATTCCCTTATCCACCACGAGCCCTTCCATCTGATGGAACATGGGAGAGTGGGTCGCGTCGTCGTCCGAGCGGAAGACGCGTCCGGGGGAAAGCATCTTGATGGGCGGTTTTTTCTTCTCCATGAGCCTTATCTGCCCCGCGCTCGTCTGCGTGCGGAGAAGAAATTCGTCGGTGAGATAGAAAGTGTCCTGCATGTCGCGGGCGGGGTGATCGGCGGGCGTGTTGAGAGCGGTGAAATTGTAGTAATCGTTCTCGATCTCGGGCCCCTCGAACACTTCGAATCCCATGCCCGCAAAGATGCCGATGAGCTCGTTTTTCACCCGCGTGACGGGGTGAAGCGTCCCCTCTTTCGCCCGTTTTCCCGGCATGGTGACGTCCACCGTCTCCGCGGCGAGCTTTTTGGCCATCTCCTGCTCTTTCATGCGCTCTTCGCGCTCGGAGAACATCGTCTCGAGGCGTTGCCTGAGAGCGTTGACTTGTTTGCCGAAAGCGGGGCGAAGTTCCTGCGCGATCTCTTTCATGCGCTTCATGAGCGCCGTCACCGTCCCGCTTCTGCCGAGGAACTGCATCTTCGCTTCATAGAGCTCCTTGCTGTCCTCCGCTTTGGAAGCAGCCTCCACGGCCTCTTCCACGATCTTTTCGTTTTCGTCCATAACTGCTCCTTGATTTAAAAACCCCGTTCCGAAAAATCGGAACAGGGCGAAATTTTCGCGGTACCACCTGTTTTCGCGCCAAAAAAGGCGCCTCGTTGCCCTTAACGCGGGATACGGCTTCTCTTGAGTTTCTGTTCGGAGAAGCGGCTCGCGGGGGAATACCGCGCCCTTTTCGCAAAGATCTTTCAGCCTCGGATCCTCTCTCTGTTATGGAAAAGTGCGGCGCGTCTTGCCCGTATCAATGCCTTTGACTGTAGTGTATCACGCCGTCCCGCAAAAGTCAAGCGTTTTCCGCCCCATTTCGGATGATGAATGGCGCGGGGCGGCAGGGCGGCTTCCGTAAATAATTCCATACTGCAATTTATAATTGAAAAACCGCAACATATGTTGCGGTTTTTCGGGTCACTTCGCTTTTTTGACTGCGGGAAGGATCACCCTCTGCCCGCCATAGGTGATATAATAATCGAGGCTCTGTTTTGTATAGTCGCCGTTTTCCCGTTCATCCACAATTTCCATATACCAGCCGGCGATCTTTCCGTCCCTGAATTTGAGGACCGAGTATTTTTCAAATCCGATAAATTCATCATAGAGCTCGCTCGCGGGATCGGCAACGTAGCCCGCCTCCTCGTCATCGTATCGAAAGCCGGAATACAGCGAATAAAACAGGTACACATAATCTACAGTGACAAGTTCGTAGAGCCGATTGCGCTCTTCCCAAACGCCGTGCTCGTTTTTTTCGTAGCGGATATCCTTTCCCGAGGTGGAATCGGTATAGAACGTCATCGTTTGCTCGGCGAGTTCGTTCTCGTCCCGATCCTGATACAGCGAACCCGTCCGCTCCGTTTTTTGATCATAATACCGCTTTTTGCCATCCACCCTGGCGGTAACGGAAACCGTCTGCACCCCAAAGAGGTCGCCCGTTTTTTCCTCAACCGTCACCTTTGCAACAAGTTTGTAGTTCTCAAATGGCTCTTTCACTGTGGCGGCATCCCACTCCTCGGCGGTCACCCTTTCCCCCACAAGCTCTGCGGCGCTGTTTCCGCGGCCGAGAAAACCGACGCATGACACGGCCGCAAGGAGCGGCACGGCCGCGCAAGCAATGATGCGATTTTTCATCTCCCACCTCCCGCATTGATTTTATAATTCCAACGTTTTCGGTCGACCTTTTGTCCCGCATGAACGCGGCAAAAACAAGAAAATCGCCACATATGTGACGATTTTTGACGTTATTGCATCCGCAACATGTTGAGAAGAGCGGCGTTGCCGAGCACTCTGCCGCCGCCGAGGACGGCCGCCATTTGCGGATCTTCCGCAATATGTGCGTCCATTTGCAGCCTTTCCGCAATGTAATCCCCCAGCCCCGGCAGATCGCACACGCCGCCCGAGAGATACACGCCGCTCCTGCACATCGCGGCGGAGACTTCTTCGGGAAGTTTGCGCAACACGAGTTCGGCATATTCCACGATCGTGTTGACATATCCCGCGATCGGGCGCACGATATCGTCGGAATACACGACGACCTGCCGCGGCTTGCCGGAAGTGATGTCCCGTCCCTGCACGATCGTGCTCTGATGGTCGTGCGGAATGAGGCTCCCCACCGTATTTTTGAGTTTTTCCGCCGTAAACGGACCGATCTTGAGATTATAGAGCTGGGCGATGTGGTCGATGATATGTACGTCCATATTGTTGCCGCCCACATTCATATTGAGACCCGCGATGATGCCGCCGAGCGTGAACGCCGCGAGAGAAGTTTTTCCCGCGCCGATGTCGACCGAAAACGCAGGGTTAGACTCGGAGACGGGCACGTCCTGTCCCAAGGCCGCAAGATAGGGAACTTCCACAAAATCCGCCTTGGAGAACCCTGCGGACCTTGCCGCGCGCATATATTTGATCCTGTTTTCCGCGTTGCAGCCGCAGGGGACGCAAAAGAGCGCTTCCGCGCCGCGTTTCCGCCCGATTTTGTTCATAAAATAGCCGAGCAGGACGCCCGCGAGCCGTTCGTTTACGATCTCGCCCTCATATACGGGGAACACGACTTCCGTATCCGCCGTCTTGCCGAGCAATCTCTTCGCCTCGTTGCCGAACGCCTTGACTTCCCCGCTTCCCTTTTCCACGGTGACGCAGGTCGCTTCGGAAAGCACGACCCCGTTCCCGCTCCCGAGTACGAAGATCTTTGTGACAGCCGTCCCGAAATCGATTGCATATTTTGTCATAACAACCTCCTCCGCGCAAGAAGGGCGCGCGTCTCTTCCACGGGAAGCCCGACGACACCCGTATAACTCCCTTCGAAGCGCTCCACGAGCCGATATCCGTCCTGAATTCCGTATGCGCCCGCCTTGTCGAGCGGTTTGCCGCTTTCCACATAACGCGCGATGAGCGCCTCGCTCAAGGGATAGAAGACGACCTTTGTCTCGGTGACAAGTTCGTCGGCCGTATCGTCCGTTATGAGACAGACGCCCGTAAATACGCTGTGCGTTTTCCCGCTCAGGCGGCGAAGCATGGCGGCGGCATGTTCTTTACTTTTGGGTTTGCCGAGAATCTCGCCGTCTATGGCCACAACGGTGTCCGACCCGAGCACGGCGGTATGCGGATAGCGGGCATGCACTTCCGCCGCCTTTTCGCGGGCAAAGAGACGGACCGTATCGTATGCGGAAAGTCCCCTCGCTTCTTCGGCGTACAGAGAGGGAACGACGGAAAATTCTTTACAGATTTGCGCGAGCAATTCCCTTCTTCTCGGTGAATTGCTCGCTAAGATCAGTTTCATACATGAATGAAAAATTGAGCGCGGTTCGCCGCACTCATGCTGAGCGCAAGCGAAGCATCCCACTGAACACACAGAGTCCGTAGATTTGAGGGGATTCTTCGCCTACGGCTCAGAATAAGCGGCGGGACCAATCCCCCTACCACCGCCTACGGCGGTGTCTCCCCCCAAGGAGGAGCTGTCACCGGAGGTGACTGAGGTTGGCATGATCTGAAACCGTTACCCACCCCCTGAATCCCCCTCCTCGGGAGGGGGCAGGTAAAACCCCTTGGCTCCTCCTTGAGGGGCAGGCTCGATAGAACGTTTCTTGTCATAGGCCCGCGAGATTCTTCGCTTCGCTCAGAATGACGCACGGGACAGAACGGCGCGCGGGCTAACGCCCTACGCGTCCGCGGGCCGAGCAAAGAAATGTTCGAAATTTTTTACAATATCTCTAAATTTTTCTTAAACTGCCGTTTGAACTCGGGCGCGGCGGCCATGGCCTGTCGGATCTCGAGCGTTGCGTCGCCCGCAAGTTCCGTTTTCATGATCACGGAGTCGCCCAAAACGTCGCAGTTGATCCCTTTCACCATGCCCATGCCGCTCCTGTCGAGACTCTCGGCAATGCGGAGCAGAATGCCCAGCTTTTTCACGATGTCGAGGTCCTCTTCTGCGACAATATCCTTATATTTCGCCCATTCGGAGAGATTGACGTCTTCCTTTCTGTGGCACCCCGCGACAAAGGCGGCGAGCACGATCTCGCGGTGGGTCGCCCCATAGAGGCCCGCGTTGAGGATCATATAGCGGCTGTGGTCCTGATGATTGTAGTAGCGGACGGTGGAACCCGCGTCGTGCAGGCTCGCCGCGATCTTGAGGACCTTGAGATAGACGCGGGGGAACTTGTGCAACACGCGCAGCTGTTTAAAGAGCTGGATCGCGAGGTGCACCGTGTTCTCGACGTGTTTCTCGTTGCAACCGTAAAATTTCACAAGCGTATTGAGGGAATAGGAGAGCACGTCGGAAATGGGCCGCTCCGTCGTGATGGGTACGGCCTGGTTGAACATGATGCCCTCTCTCAGCCCGCAACCGCTGATGATGAACGATTCGATGTGCAGATAGTCGGTAAACGCCTTGATGATCGCGAGCGCGGCCGGCATGATGTCGGCGCGGCTGGGCGAAAGACCGCGGATCCGCTTGCGCTTCTCGACGTCGAGCACGCGCACCATTTCGTAAATCGAGCGGAAATCCTCGGTCATAAACTGATAGTTATGCACGGTATTGAGGGGATATTTCCGCACGATACGGTTCATTTTATAGAGGTTGCGGAAAGACCCGCCCACGCCGATCATCTGCGTGTCGGGTTCCACCTGCGAGAGCCAATCGATCTTTTTGAACTGCTCGGTAAAGAACTCCCCGATGCGCTCCGTCTGTTCTTCGGGCGTGCCGTCGTCCTTAAAGAGGTCGGTGAGCGTCACGGCGCCGAACGGCAGGGAGATATACTGCAAAACGCTCCTGCGGTTGTAGTAAATGATCTTGGTGCTTCCCCCGCCGATCTCGAGAATGATGCCCTTGGGTACGTCCATCGAATTGATGACGCCGCGGTAAACGAGCGCCGCTTCGGCCTCTTCGGAGAGCACTTCGAAGCGGATACCGACCGTCGCCTGTATCTCGTCGAGGAAAGAACGCTGGTTTTTTGCACGGCGGACCGCCGCCGTTGCGACCGCGATAATGCGCTCTACGCCGCTCGCGTCGCAAAGCTTTCTGAACATTTTGAGCGTGCGGATCGTCTCCGCCACGCGCTGCGGCTTGAGGAAGCCGTCCCTGTCCATGTCCTGCCCGAGACGAACGCTCTCTTTGAGCTCGTCTTTAACTACGAAATAGTTCTCGTCGAACAGTTCGACGATCACAAGGCGGGCGGAATTGGACCCCAAATCGATGATCCCGATCTTCTCCATAGATATCACCTGTCGCAATTTTGCGGTTGTCTGCCGCAAGGTAGTCGCTAAAAATACCCACTTTAAAACAATTTTACGCTCTTAATTGTAACATACGGCTCGGATTTTGTCCATACCCTTTTTGAAAATTTTTTTCTGTTTTGAAAAAAATTTACGCTCATCGGGTATTTTTTACACAAAAAACGTCCTTTAAACGGAATAGCGACAAAGCGATGAGAAAGACGCCGAAAGAAGTTTTTAAAAGCACGGACGGGATGAGGGCGGAACCCAGCGAAAAGAGCACGGAAGTGACGAGCGCGGGCACGGAAAACAAGAGGGCTTCCCTCTTTTTGACGAGCCCCTGCCTCGCGTGCACGGAGAGCGCCACGGCGGACATCGGCAAAAAGGAGAGGAGGTTGATCCCCTGCGCCGCGCCCTGCTTCATGCCGCAGAAGATGACGAGAAGAGGGATGAGCGCCGTCCCGCCGCCCATTCCCATACCGCCGAGGATCCCGCCTGCAACGCCCGCAAGAAAAAAGAGATAAAAAGACATCACAGCACCATGCCTATGCCCGCGGCGAGCATCAGAAGACCGAAAAGAAAGTTGGCGACCCGCACGGGAAGAAGGGGCAGGAGCTTCGCCCCGAAAAACCCGCCGAGCGAGACGCCGAGCGAGACGGGAACGAGCGCGAAAAGAGGCGCGCGGCCCGTAAACGCGTATACGACGCCGCTCAGAAGGGTCGCGGGGAGGACGGCGGCGATCGCCGTCGCATGCGCTTCTTTGGCGGGAAGGGTGCGTTCGAGAAGCGGCACGGCCACCATGCCCCCGCCCCCGCCGAACAGCCCGTTGACTGCACCGAGGAGCGTCCCGCCCAAAAGATGTTTTCCGTTTTTCGTAAATTTGCGCATTCGCCCGCCTTCCCCCGCCCGAAAACCGCTCCGACGGGTTTTCTTTTTTGAAAAGTATGTGTCGTTTGAAAAAAATTTCTCATTTTTTAAGCGAATTCATGCGGAATTGCTTGCGTAGAATTGCATTTTATATTAAAATAGGGTCGTAACTTGAAAAATGTATCGGCGGCTGTCCTTTCGGCCGCCGGGCATAAAAAGGATGGAATCATGGCAAAACACTTTTTTCATGGTAAACGCAGAGGAACGCTCGTAGCGCTTTCCGCGGCGCTGTGCGCCACCCTCTCTCTGGGTATGCTCGCGGCCTGCGGCGAAACGGCAGACGCTCCGAACGGGGACGACGATGACGAAGAGTCCGTCGCTTCCGCCACGGATACGCAACTTCTGCGCAACGGCAACTTCGAATTTTTCTCCGAGCGCGAAACCAAGCCCGAAGACAAGCGGGCGTTCATCTCCTCGCCCACGAGCTGGTCGTTCACATCGGGGTCGCCCTCTTCGATCACGTCGTCGGGCATTGTGAAAGCGGACGAATGGAAAACGAGTCTTTCCGTCTCCACCTACCGTCTCGTTCCCGCGGGCGCGGAAGACGAGATCGGCACGGGCAGCACGTCCTTTACCGCAAAGGAACTGACCGACGAGGCCGCCGCAGAGGCCGAGGCGCATTGGGAAGAGGCGAGCGTATACGACCGTTTGCTCTTCTACAAGTATTACGGCGTTGACTCGAACGACGATTTTTCGCTGTACAAGGATTACAAGTACAGCATCGACTATGAAGACGTCCAATACTTTGCGGGAGACCTCGGCGAAGACGGGCTCACCTTGCGCGAAGGCGCAAAGGAGAACGAGACGGGCGTCCTCATGATCCACAACAAGCGTGAATCGGACGACGTTCTCGGGACCGCGCAGTACTACACCTCTTCCACCACCATCACTCTCGAAGCGGGCACGGCGGCGGAGATCTCCGTCTGGGTGCGCACGGACAAGCTCTATCACTGGTTCGACGCCGACCATACCGACGGAGACAAAGAGGAAGTCAAGTCGAAAGGCGGCGCCTATATCGGCGTCATCAATACCGTCGGCGGGCAGACCCTTCCCGAGATGCAGGTCAAAAACATCAGGACAGACGGCGCTTGGGAAAACTACACGTTCTATGTCCGCGCCAACACTTACGCGAGCACGACGTTCCGCCTCAAGCTCGGCCTCGGACAGGGCACTTCTTCTTCCAACCGCTATGAAATGGTCGACGGTTACGCGTTCTTCGACGACGTTACCGTAAAGAAGATGAAAGCGTCCGCCTACGAGACGGCGACGGCCGCCGTCGCAGCCGACCATTCGTGCAGCATCAACTCGGAGTCCAAACAAAAGATCTTCGACCGCGACACGCAGACGGATTCCAACGTATACGCGCTCGACCTTCTCTCCGACGATTTTGTGGGTCTCACGGCGGAAACGCTGACGGGCGACAACTTCGACGTGGGTCTCACCTCCGAGAAAGTTTCCGAAAACAAGACCTATTATTCCTATGTAAAAGATAACCGCGACGAGGCCAAGGAAGGCGAAAAGGCCGATGGGCAGACGCCCGCAGAACAGCAGAGCGTTGTCGGCATGATGACATATAAAGAGCTCCGCGAAAAGGCACAGACAAACGGCTATCTCAAAAACGTATTCAACAGCGACTTCTCGGGCAAGTTCCCGTTTGGCACGAGCGAGACGAGAGACTCCGTTCCCGTGCTCCTGCTCCTCTCCACCAACGGCGCGGCCTACACCGCCAAGCTGACGGGCGAGGGAGAAAACGGCGTCTTCACCCTTGCGCCCAACTCCAGAAAGCTCATCTCTTTCTTCGTGAAAACGTGGTCAGTGCGTTCGGGCAGACAGGGCGCGGGCGTCACGCTCGTCGACGGTGAGGAAAAGACTTCCATCACGCCTTTCGACACCACGACGATCGACCCCGTTACCGTAGACGAAAACGATCCCGAACTTACCGATATCTATCAGGGCTGGGTGCAGTGCTTCTTCATCGTAGCCAACGAAACAGACAGTGAAAAGAGTTTCTCGCTCAACTTCACCTACGGCGTGACCGAGGTGCAGGGGACCGACGAGTCGAGCTACGGCGACGGCTATGCGGCATTCACCGATTTCAAGGTGATGGATCTCACCAAGACGCAGTACAGCTACGCTTCGACGGGCACCTATGCGCAGAAAGTTTCCCTCAAGGCATACGCCGAGAACGACGCCAAGTTCGACAGCGCCGAGGCCTCTTCCAACATCAAGGAAGAGCTCGCGGCTCCCTCCTCTTTCCGCGGTGCGCTTGCGGGGAGCAACATCTTCGAGCAGGGCGGCGCCACGAACGAGAAGCCCGCAGGGATCGAGGCAGGTCTTCTCAATAAAGACTACGCCGCGACCTATATGAAGAAAAACGCGGCATGGGCGACCGCGCTCAATGAGATCGCCGGCACGGAGACCGATCCCACGCTCTGGTGGGGCAAGATCTTCGGCGAAAACGGCGGCACGAGCGCACGCGAAGCGCGTCAACCCCTCGTTCTTATCAACACCAACAAAACCGCGACCGCTTCCTACGGGTTCATCAACCGCACGATGGAGACGACGATCGCCGCCAACACCTCGCAGCGTATCACGGTACGCGTCAAGGTCAAGGAGGGAACAACGGCTTATCTCTATCTTCTCGACACGTCCGACCTCACGAACGGGCTCAACACCATGCTCGCTCCTTCCGTTCCCAAGAATACCTATTGGTACGACGACGAGGGCAACATTCTCCGTTGCGACCCCGAGAGCGATGCGTTCGACAAGAGCAAAGACGTCCTCTACTATCTTGAGGCGAGCGGACTTTACTCCGCAGCCGCCGACGCCGGTAAGGCCGACCGCACGCTGTATGCGAACCTCGCGAACTATTCGGAAGACGATGACAAGAACCTCGTGACGTCCGACGAAGTGACCGCGTTCTACTACAATGCCGCAGACGGCAAGTATTACGGTTACCGCACCGAAGAAAGCGACGGCAAATACACCTATTCGCAACCCGTTGAACCCCTTCCCACACAGGCCGACGGCAAGAGCATTCTCCGCTACACGGGTCCCGAGAGCGCAAAGCAGTATGAAAGCGTCATCGCGGTCACGGGCAACGCCGATAATGCCGACCAGTGGGTAGACGTCAACTTCTATGTCCGCACGGGCAGCACACAGAAGACTTACCGTCTCGAGCTCTGGGCGGGCGACCGCACCAACGCAACGGACGGCTTCCCCGCAGGCGGATATGTGTTCTTCGACGCATACAGCTCGGGCAGCATCAGCAATTTCGAAACGCTGCGCGACAGTGAGACGGGCGCAAAGGGACTTCTTCTCGAGAACGACGCGAACAAGGACGCGGACGACGAAGAAAAACTCACATCCGCCCTTGCGCTCTACTACACGTTCACATTCTACGACTCAACTTCTTACCTGCGCCACGACAGAGAGCATGAAGAAGTCAATTACAACAAGTGGGAAAACTACAAACAGTCTTCCTACAGCGAGGGCACCGTATGGCTCAAGTGCTTCGATGAAGACGGCACGCTCTACGGCAAGGCTCCTTCCTACTCCGTCTATCTCGACTACACGCCCCTCGAAGTAAGCGTGACGGCCTACGAGCCCGAGGAAGACGTTGAGGAAGAGACGCCCGAGGAAGACACCGATACGCCGTCCGAGACGAACATCTGGCTCGTGCTTTCCTCTTCGCTCCTTGCGATCGTGACGCTCGTCGCCGTTGCGGCAGTCATCATCCGTGCGATCCGTAAGAAGCACAAGGGCAGCGCCCCCGTCAAGAAGGCAAACAGAAAGGAGAAGAAGGTCAAGGCTTCAAAACCGACGCCCGCAGCTCCCGAAGCGCCCGAGGCGAAGGACGAAAACGACCCGTATAACGACTAAAAAAACGTCCCCCTCACAGACTGTGAGGGGGATATTTTTAACCTTATGAAGCGATTGAAAGAGTTTTTCAAAACGATCACGGTCTTTGAATATTGCCTGTGGGGCGGGGGGATCCTCGCGATCGTCCTCTCCTTTTTCCTGTGCGGGAATTCCGATTATCTCAATCTGGCGGGCTCGATATGGGGCTGTACGACGCTCATCTTCCTTGCAAAGGGCAACGTCGCAGGGCAGATCATGAGCCTTATCTTCTCCGCCTACTACGGCTATGTCTCTTTCAAGACGGGGTATTACGGGGAGATGATCACCTATCTCGGCATGACCGCCCCCATCGCGCTCGCCGCGACGATCGGCTGGCTGAGGCATCCTTTCCGCGGCAACCGCGCGGAAGTGGAGATCGCCCGCCCGAAACTCCTGTATTATGTCATCGTTCTCGTGCTCTCTCTGCCCGTTTCCACGGCGTTTTACTTCATTCTCCGCGCCCTCGGAACAGCCAACCTCGCGTGGAGCACGGTGTCCGTTCTGACAAGTTTTATCGCCGTTTCGCTTTCTCTTCTGCGCTCGCCCTACTATGCCGCCGCCTACGCCGCGAACGACATTGTGCTCATCGTGCTATGGTCGATCGCCACGGCGCACAACAACGAATATATCGCGCTCGTGGTCTGCTTCGCCGTGTTCCTCGCCGAAGATCTCTACGGGCTTGTGAATTGGCTCAGAATGCGCAAAAAACAACAATAAGCCGAGAATTTTTATTTCATGCGCAGGCGCAGACTCTTCGGAAAATGATTTTTCATGACGCCGTTCACGGCCTTCCCGAGCCCGAGCGGATAGCCGTCGACGCAGACGGCCGTCCAGCCGTTTTCCGCATCGCAGGGCAGCGTCTCGCCGCGCAAATAACGTTTCGCTTCCTCACGGGTGAGCGAAATTTTTCTTTTTGCGCGCGTTCCGAACGCCATGGCGAGGGCGTGGGCGGGTTTGAAGAGCTTGCCGTCCCATGCGCCGAGTTCTACGCCGAGGCGGAGAAGAGAAGCGCCCGTGAGGTCGGGCATACCGTCGGGGACGAGATACATCCTGCCATCTGCGAGAGTGTGGATGTTGCCGCACAGGGGTCCTCCGAAAAAGTCGGCGCAAAACGCCGAAAACGCTCTCTCCGCCGACGTGTTTTTCAGGATGGCAAAGGGTCTATGGCGGGCCTCGGAGAGAGACAAAGGGGCGGACGTCTTTTCGAGGAGCGCCATGAAGTGTCCCTCCCCCTCAAAGGTGTGGGGATAGAGTTTGTGCATTGCAACGAGAGAAAAATCGGCGTGTTCCTTTAAAAAATCCGCGACCTGCCACTCGTCCTCTTCCTCCGAAAACGTACAAGTCGAATAGAGAATAGCGCCCCCCTCGCAAACCATTTGCGCGGCGCAACCGAGGATCTTTTTCTGCCTCGCGGCGCACATTGCAACGTTTTCCTCGCTCCATTCGGGAATTGCGCTCGGCTCCTTTTTGAACATCCCCTCGCCCGAACAAGGGGCGTCTGCGAGAACGAGATCGAAATATTCGGGGAATTTTCGGGCGAGCGTCCCGGGGTCGGAGGAGAGGACGGCACAGTTCCGAATGCCCATGCGTTCGACGTTTTCGGTCAAAATTTTCGCCCGCTTATAGTCGATCTCATTGGCGATGAGAACGCCCTCTCCCCCCATCTGTGTGGCGATGTGGGTCGTCTTACCGCCGGGCGCGGCACAAAGATCGAGAACGCGCTCCTTTTTGCGGTGCAGCGTCAAATCGCCCACTTTCATCGCGGACGGCTCCTGCAAATAAAAGAGCCCCGCAAAGTGATAGGGATGGGCGCCGAGCCGTTCTCCCTCCGCATAAAAGCCGTTTTTATCTTCCGTAAAGGGGCCGCGGAGCGAAAAATCTTCCGCCGCAAGCGCAGAAAACTCCTGCGGAGTGAGCTTGAGCGCGTTGACGCGCAACCCCTTGACGGGCGGCAATCCATAGGAAGCCAAAAAGGCAGGGTAATCTTTACCCAGCCTTTCCTGCATGCGTTGTTTGAATTTTTCGGGAAGAGAATACATAGTAAATTGAAAATTGGGCGTGCCGCCGCGCTCGTCCTGAGACGCCGGCCGAAAGATCACATGAAACACACGGAGCATACCCTTTTATTGATCGTGCTCCGTCCGTTTGAGGGGATGCTTCACATACGTTCAGCATGAGCCGCCCTCATCCCGCGTTCCACGCACTACTCCCGTCCGCTCACTCCTCGGCCATGGCGGCCTCGATGCGGTCGAGCGGGATAAACGCCGCGCCGACGCCCATCGCGCTCTGGTATCTCACGCCGCCCGAGCTTCGGGCGATGTAGACGTTGCACTCGGCCGGATGAGAAGTATACTTGCCGCCCGCTTCGAAAATGGCGCGGACGAGTTTTGTGGAGATCTCCACTTCGTCTTCTACGTCCTTGGCAAAACAGAAGACTTTGCCCTCGAGCGTGCCGCCCTTTTTGCGTCTGTTCATGTGTTTATTGACAACGCGGTAAAACGCCTCGTGCGCCTTCGCGTGCGCCTCGCGTATGCACTCTTTCTCTTCCGTGTAGCGGCGAAGCCCGTCGGAATCGGGAGTACGGATCGTATAATTTTCGATCTTCCCCGCGCGGATATGATATTTTTGCACGAGCTCGGTGACGTTCAGCCCCTCGCGCTTGCAGAGCGCTTCACACACACGCATCGTGGCGTAAGCGTCGTCTACGGCGCGGTGCGGCACAAACTCCACCCCGAGTTCTTCCGCCATCGCGCCGAGCCCCATCTGCCGCTCGAAGCTGTTTTCGGTGTTCATCCAAAAGAACTGCGTATCGTGCCAATCGAAACGGAAAGAGGGAAGTTTGTAGCGCTTGGTCTCGAGATTTAAATAGTTGACGTCGTTGAGGGTCGCATGTCCCAAAACGACGGACTCCCTGTCCTCTAAGAGGTGTTTGATCTTTCGGTAGGCGGCGGGGAAAGGCGGATATTTTTTAAAATCCTCATATTCGTAAGGAAGCACGATCCCCTCCTTGCCCTTTCGGTCGGTGAGGCGGAACTTCCCCCGCGGATCCATAAGAATGTCGGCTCTCTCAAGCAAAGCAAAAGCGTCGTCCGTAACAACATATCCGAACGCACACATCTTTGCTACATTCTTGAACACGCACGCGCATTCTATATCGAAAAATACATACTTCATAGAAAACAAGTTAATTTGTTATAGTTTCGAACATTTCTTTGCTCGGCCTGCGGCCTACGAAAAGAAACGTTCGAACGATCCTTCCCCGTTCATCAATCAAGTTGACCTCGGAACCGTTATTTGCAATTACAACAAGGCGCAAGTATGCACCAAATTGGGTCGCCCACGGCGGAAATGAATTCCGCCTAAGGCACATGATTTCGGAATGGTTTCGAACATTTCTTTACTCGGCCTACGGACGCGTAGGGCGTCAGCCCGCGCGTCATTCTGAGCAAAGCGAAGAATCTCGCGGGCCTACGAAAAGAAAGCGTTCGAGGGTGGGCAACGATTTACGTTCATGCCCACCTCAGTCATCTGCGGTGACAGCTCCTCCTTGGGAAGAGCCTTGCAATTTGTCTCACGGTCGTGCTCCGTGGGACGAACGGAAAAGCGTTGCCCCGGCGTTTTCAAGAGAGCTCACTTCACTTCTATCTTCTTTTTCCCGCCCATGTAAGGCTGTAAAACTTCGGGGATATCCACACTGCCGTCGGCGTTCAGATGGTTCTCGACGAACGCGATGAGCATGCGGGGAGGCGCGACAACGGTGTTGTTGAGGGTGTGCGCGTACGCCGACCCCTGCGCCGTTTTATAACGGATCCCGAGCCTGCGCGCCTGCGCGTCGGTGAGGTTGGAACAGCTTCCGACTTCGAAATACTTCTGCTGGCGGGGCGACCACGCCTCAACGTCGCAACTTCTGTATTTGAGGTCGGCAAGATCGCCCGAGCAACATTCGAGCTGGCGGACGGGGATCCCCATGGAGACGAAGAGTTCCACCGTATACTGCCACAGTTTTTCGTACCATGCTTCGCTCTCCTCGGGTTTGCAGATGACGATCATCTCCTGCTTCTCGAATTGATGGATACGGTAAATGCCCCTCTCCTCGATGCCGTGGGCCCCCTTCTCCTTTCTGAAACAGGGCGAATAGCTCGTGAGAGTGAGAGGAAGCTGCTTTTCGTCGAGCGTCTGGCCCATGAAACGTCCGATCATCGAATGTTCGCTCGTGCCGATGAGATAGAGGTCTTCTCCCTCGATCTTATACATCATGCCATCCATCTCTTCAAAGCTCATGACGCCCGAAACGACGGACGAGCGGATCATATAGGGCGGAATGCAGTATGTGAAGCCCTTATCGATCATAAAGTCGCGCGCGTAGCTCAGAACGGCGGAATGCAGGCGGGCGATGTCGCCGGTCAGATAGTAAAATCCCTGTCCGCTCGTGCGCCTTGCGCTGTCGATATCGATGCCGTTGAGTTTTTCGAGGATATCGAGATGATAGGGCACCTCGAAATCGGGCGTCACGGGCTCCAAAAAGCGCTTGCGCTCGACATTCTCGCTGTCGTCTTTGCCGATGGGCGTATCTTTGGAAATGATGTTGGGAATGTGCATCATGACGGACTTGAGTTCTTCGGCGATCTCTTCCGATTCACGTTCGATCGCCTGAAGCCGCTCGGCGTCCGCATTGACTTCCGCCTTTACCTTTTCGGCCTCTTCGGTCTTTTTTTCGCGCATGAGCTGTCCGATCTGTTTGGAGAGGGCGTTGCGGGAAGCGCGGAGCTTGTCTCCCTCCGTCTGAAGGGCGCGGCGCTTGCCGTCGAGCTCGAGCGCGCGGTCTACGAGGGGAAGTTTACGGTCCTGAAATTTCTTTTTGATATTTTCGCGCACCGCTTCGGGGTCGCTACGAAGAAGAGCAATATCGATCATACTATTTACCTCTTTTTATTTCCAAGTCACATTATACATCATTTTCGCCGCGATTGCAACGATTTTCAGGGGAGAAAAGCGGCGGCCCTTTTCAGATACATTTTCAAGCGATTGGATTGACATTTCGCAAGATATAGAGTATAATGAGGAAGATACAGAGAATATGTATGAGAGGACACTATGCGGCTGTTTCGTAAAAAAACAGAAAATACGGAGGAGAACGTCTCCTCTCCCGCCCCCGCTCCCGTCAAACAAGAGGAGAGCCCCGCAAACGCGCGGAGTTTTTCCGAGCGCATGCTCGACCACGGCGGGATCGGGCAGACTACAGACGCGCAAAAAAACCGCAAAACGCTTTTAAAGAAGTTCAAAAAGTCCCGATCGATCCCCACGGATGCGCCCGAGCGCTTCACGCCCGATCTCGACAAAGGGCTTTCACAAGAACAGGTAGAACTCAGGTTCAACCAATTTCTCTTTAACGACGTCAATAAAAAATACTCCAAATCGTATGCGAGCATTCTCGCAGGCAACATCTTTACCTTTTTCAACCTGCTCTGCGTGATCGTTGCCGCCGCCCTCATTTACGCGGGCGCGAGCATCAGCCAATTTTTATTCGCGGGCATTTTCGCCGTCAATCTTCTCATCGGCATCATACAGGAAATTCTTGCAAAGCGGCAGATCGACAAGCTCTCCGTGCTCGTCTCTTCTTCGGTAAAGGCCGTGCGCGGCGGCGTGAAAACGGAAGTGCCCGTCAACGAGATCGTCGTCGACGACGTGCTCATCCTCGAAGCGGGACAGCAGATCCCCGCCGACTGCATGCTTGCCGAGGGCGTTGTGGAATGCAACGAATCTCTTCTCACGGGCGAGTCCGTTCCCGTCAAAAAGGAGATCGGCGACATGATGTACGCGGGCTCCTTTGTGGCGAGCGGCGCCTGCCGCGTGCGCGTGGAAAAAGTGGGGCGGGGCACCTATCTGAATTCCCTCACCTCCCGCGCCAAAAAGTATAAAAAACCGCGGTCGGAGATCATGAATTCCATTCATCTCTTTATCCGCGTCATTGCCGTTCTCATCGTCATCATCTCGGCGATCACCGTGTTCATCAACTGGAAAGCGACGGAAAACGTCTCGGCGACCATCATCGCGACGGCGGCAGTCGTCGTGGGCATGATCCCCTCGGGGCTTCTTCTCCTCACATCCATAGCGATGGCCGCGGGCGTGAGAAGACTCGCAAAAAAACACACCCTTGTGCAGGACCTCTACTCCCTCGAAATGCTCGCCCGCGTCGACGTTCTCTGTCTCGACAAGACGGGCACGATCACCGACGGACGAATGACGGTGAACGACTGCATGATTCTCAACAATTACACCGACTACTCTCTCGAAGACATCATGGGGAGCATGCTGCGCGCCCTCGAAGACAACAATCAGACATCCATTGCGCTCGAGGCGCGGTTCGGTCACTCCGCCGCCCTGCAAGCGACGGCGAAGATCCCGTTCTCTTCCAAGAGAAAGCTCTCCGCGGTGAGTTTCGGCGAAGTGGGCACTTTCGTCATGGGGGCCCCCGAGTTTGTGCTCCGCCCCATGCCGCCCAAGATCGAAAAGATCGTCAAGCAATACGCGCAGTCCGGGCTCAGAGTGCTCGTGCTCGCCTATTCTCCCGCCCAGATCTCGGGGGATAAGCTCCCCTCTCTTCTCCGCCCCATGGCGATCATTACGCTGGCCGACAACGTTCGTCCCGACGCCGTGGAAACGATCAAGTGGTTCCGCGACAACGAGGTGGAGATCAAGATCATCTCGGGCGACAACCCCGTCACCGTCTCCGAAGTCGCAAGGCGCGTGGGCGTGAAAGACGCGGGAAGATATATCTCTCTCGACGGGCTCACCGAGGTGGAAGTGCAAAACGTTGCCACGCAATACACCGTATTCGGGCGCGTCACCCCCGAACAGAAAGCGATTTTGGTTCAGGCGCTCAAAAAGCAGGGCTCTACGGTCGCCATGACGGGGGACGGCGTAAACGATATCCTCGCGCTCAAAGAGGCCGACTGCGCCATCTCCGTCGCCTCCGGCAGCGAAGCGGCGCGGAACGTGTCGCACCTCGTCCTCACCGACAACAACTTCCTCAATCTCCCCTCCGTCGTGTACGAGGGACGGCGGGTCATCAACAACATCAAGGCTTCCGCTTCCCTCTACATCACTAAGACGCTCTTTATCACGGCGCTCGCGATTTTGTGCGCCTGTCTCGGGGAAACGTACTTCTTCCAGACGAACAACATGTTGCTCTTCGAAGTTCTCGTAGCGGCATTTCCCTCCGCCGTCGTCACGATCTTCCAGCCGAACGCATCGAAAGTCAAGGGAAAATTCATTCCTTTCGTCATGTCGCGAAGTATTCCGGGGGCGCTTACCCTCATTCTGTGCGTCATGACCGTATACGGCGGCATTCGTCTCTTCCCCGAATCGTTCGGCACGCTCTCCGCGGAATATATGATAGACGGCGAACTGCGGACGCTCATCAATCCGCTCATGACGCTCGCCATAACGTTCTGCGGCCTCGTCATTCTCTACAGGATCCTGCAGCCTTTTAATCTGCTGCGTATCGCCGTCTATGCGGTCTCTGTCGGCGTGACGATCGTGGTTTTCTCCGTGCCCGTGCTCGGCAACATCGTGTGGGACGCATGGGACCAGACGGCGTTCGACATCACGAAGATCCTCTTTATGCTCGTCATCATTCTTGCGGCATTCCCCGTCTCGGGCGCCCTCGTAAAACTGTGCGACATGATGAACCCGTCTACCGAGGAGTGAAACTTTAAAAATCTACGGCTATCCCCAAAAAAAGGCGCTGATTTTATAAAAAGAAGCATTATGCACCTTTTTTGGAAAAAATAGCCGTATTTTTATGTATATTTCTCCCAATATTCGCGTTATCACCATTCTTTCGCTTGACTTGAATGTATATATCATGTTATACTTGTATAAAATCATACAAAAGGAGCGCATGTCATGAAAAAGAAATTGCTTTTCGTGCTCAGTTTTTTCTGTCTCATATTTCTGTTCATTGCCGTCGGCTGCAACGACAATACGCCGCCCGCGGATTCCGACGACGGGCAGACTCCCTCCGGGGAGAGCTATACCGTGACGCTTGTCTTCGACGGAGCGCGCGGCTCCATTGAGCTCACCCCCCCCGCCGAAAACAACAAATACAGCAAGGGGACGGCGCTCACGGCCGCCGTAACGCCTCTCCCCGGGCGCGTGCTCAACTCTTTTAAGGCGGACGGCGAGAAAAAGACCCTGGACGGCGGCAAGTATACGTTCACGGTCGAAAAAGACGTTACCCTCGAGGCGGTCTTTGACACCGTTCCCATGCCTGCCGACGTTTTGGAGAGCCTCAAAGGACAGCGTGCCTACACGGGAGAGGGAACGGAGCTTCATATCTACGACGGCTACGACGATTATCCCATTTCCTATAGCTATGTCTATGAAGTCGCATTCGACGGAGATCTTTCGCATCATTCCCAATACGACAATTCGATGAACCTGTATCTTCACAACAGGATCTATAAGAATGAAAACGGCAAAGCCGTTTCCTACGCCCGTCTGCTCGACAACACATTCAATGTCACGGCCACAAACGAAGACTTCGGCCTCTTCGACAATCCTTTCGAAACGCTCTCCGCGGAGGATTTCATCGCCACGGGAGACGGCGGCTACACGCTGACGGACGCCGCAAAGGCCTCGGAAGCGGCGCGCGCCTTTACGGGCGTGAGCGAGGAAATCGCAAACTTCACGGTTTTTGCGCAAAACGGCAAGGCGTACAGCATCATGATCGACACGGAAAAGGATATCCGCGGCCACGGCATCACGATGGATTACACCTACAACGCAAACTATTTCTTCGACGTTGCTGAATTCAAAGAACTCGACGGGCGCATCGCCCCCTATCCGACGGCGCCCGAGCACGCGGCGCTCAAGGAGGCCCTCGCCGCCGCATCGGCCGCCCAAAGCTACACCTACCATGTGAAAGAGGACGCCGAATATAACTTCTATGTGACGGAAAAGGCCATTTATTGCGACGAAGAGAGCGGCGATCTCGGGTACTATCTCTATACCGACGGGCTTGTCCACGAGATCTATCTCCAGAATGAACAGCTCATTCTCGGCGATCCTCTGCAAATTCCCTCGGGGTCGGGCTCCGAATATACGACCACTTCCGATCTCGCCTCGCTCAAACCCAACTTCGGCGCCTTTGCCGCCGAGCTCTTCGAGCCCAAGGGGAACGGCGTATTCGAGATGCACGCCGAGGAGGTCGCGCTTCTCCGCGAGACGGCGCAATTTCTCTGGAACTTCAACGACTATATGACCATGAGCTTTGCGCAGAGCATCACGATCACCGTGAAAGACAACGTTCTTGCCGAAGTCTCCATCGAAACCAAGCTATATATGTTTACCACAACGTTCACGCTCACCTATTCGGACTGGAACGAGACGGAACTTCCCCTGCCGCTTACAGTCCCCGGGGGCAGCGCCACGCCCGCCGGAACCTATCCCGCCAAATACTACGGCAAATTCGCGGGAAGCACATGGCAGAACGTCGCTTACGCCGCCGAGATCGACGCGTCGGCGATCTCGTTCTCCATCGGCGGCGCCCCCGCAACGGTGACGAACGTAAACTATGACGCCTCGGCCGACAAAATTCTTCTGACCGTCAACGGGACCGCGTGCAACATCACCCCCGCGGGCGACAAACAGACGGTGGATGCGATCACGTTTGCCGCCAACGACAATCAAAGCCTGAGCTCGGCAACGCTCGACCGCGTTCCCGAGGGCGGAGGTACGGGTTCTGTCACCATTCCCGAAATGTTCTACGGCGCTTTTGAGGGCGACGACGGCGAGGGCGAGGCGAAAAAGCATTACGAAGTCACGATTGCGGAGAGCGGTATCACCGCGACTATAGACGGCGAAGCGATCACGGTAACGGTGACGGGCTATAACGTTCGCTACAAAGAGCTTGCGATCGTCTTCAACGGCACGCCGTGCAACTTGTCCGTATCGCTCGACCAGAACAATAAGCCCCTGTCCATCAGCATTATGTCGACCAACGATTTCAGTGTCAATCTCACCCTCTACGCCGTGAATGCGGGCGGGCAGCAGCCTGCCGCCGGCAAAGAAAAATTCTACGGGACATACGAAGGGACCTATACGCCTTACGACGGCGAGACAAGAACGTATCACGTGACGATCACGGCGGATGGCATAGCGGTGTCGATCAACGGAACGGAGGCGACGGTGACGGAAGTCGGGTACGACGAAGACATGGAGGAATTCACATTCAAAGTCAACGGTGCAGCGTATTCGATCTCGGCAAATTCCGACGACGCGCCGCTTACCGAGATCGCGCTGTGGTTTGAAATTTTCCATAGTGCAATTCTCACGCGAACAGCGTAAAAAAGCGTTAATATGTAAAAACAGCGCAGGCTCGATCGCTTGCGCTGGTTTTTTATACCAAAACGGTGACGATAGGAATATGCGGCGGGTCGTTGAAGCGGAAGGGAAAGCGGCTTCGCCCGATCCCGCGGGAGACGATGAGATCCGTCCCCTCTGCGATCGGATACAACCCCGACGTATACTTCGGAAACAGCCCTTGATCGGGCGCATAGACGCCGCGACCGAAAATTCTGAACTGTCCGCCGTGCGCATGTCCCGAGAAGATATAGTCGGGGCACAGAATCTTCGCATGGCTCACCGCCCGTTCGGGATGATGCGCGAGCAGAATTTTCACGCCCGCGCCCTTGAAACGGGGAGAGCCTCTCTTTTCGGTGTCCCCCGCGATGAGAAGATCCGCCCCGCCGATTCTGACGGGAACGCACACGCCCGTCACATCGTGTGCGCCGCAAGATCTGACAAAATCGGAGATCTTATCGGCGTCTTTATGCCGCGCCTCGTGGTTTCCCTCCGAAAAGAAGACGGGCATGAGCGAGCACAGCTCCCCGAGGAATTCCCGCGCCCCGCAGCTGCCGAGATCCGCCCTCCGCCACACGAGGTCACCCGCAATGAACGCGACGTCCACATCTCTGCACTCCATCTCCTTTAAGATCGCGGAGACGTCCGCGCATTGACGGGGAAAGTGAAGATCGCACAGGAGCGCCGCCCGCACGGAGCACTGTCCGCGTCCCAAAGAAAACTCCTCATACTCCACGCGCTTGTTTTCAAAAAGTCTCATAGTCTTATTATATGCTCGTTTTATGCCGTTCCAAACCCAAAAAATCAGATCACCCACGCTTTGAACGCCTTAAAGGCCGAGGGGATAGCGTAACTGCGCCCGATCTCCTCCGCCGTCGCCCAAAGATATGCGGGGTCTTTTTCTTCCGTCTCGATGTAGGATCCGCGCATGCGCCACTCCACATGGGTAAAGATATGGACGGCGGTCTTCTCCGCAAGCAACTTGCCGACTTTGGCAGACGGGGCAACGGGGGCGGAAGTTTGCTCGTTGGGGAACTCCCAAAGCCCCTTTAAAAGTCCCTCCGTGCGCTTTCTGATCGCATATTCGCCGCCGCATTTCAAAACATAGACGTTGAGATATTCCACCCGTCTCTTCTTCTTTTCCGCGCGGACGGGATAGCGCTCTTCCTCTCCCCTCAGATGGGCGAGGCAAAGCCCGTTCCACGGACATTTTTCGCACAGCGGAGCGCCGTTCGGAATGCACACGATCGCCCCGAGTTCCATGAGCCCTTCGCAAAAATCGGCGGTCTCGTCGGGATAGACTTGTTTTAAAAGGCAGGTGAAATTTTTTCTGACGGCGGGGTCGTCGACGACGCTCGCGTCCGCAAAAAACCGCGTGAGAATGCGCAGAACATTGCCGTCGACGGCAGGTTCCCTGAGCCCGAGCGCAATGGACGAAAGCGCCCCCGCCGTGTAATCTCCGACCCCCGCAAGCGATTTTACCCCCACCCATGTCCGAGGAGTACCCTCACGAAAAATCGTCTCGGCCGCTTTTTTCAGGTTGCGGGCGCGAGTGTAATAGCCAAGCCCTTCCCATGCCTTTAAAACCTCGTCTTCGGGGGCGAGGGCGAGCTCTCTCTCGGTCGGAAATTTTTCCAGAAAGGCGACATATTTTTCTTTCACTGCGTCAACGCGGGTCTGTTGCAGCATGAGTTCCGCGACAAGGGCAGTATAGAACGTTCTGTTCTTCCGCCACGGCAGATCGCGCTTGTTTTCGCAGAACCAAGCCAAAAGCATCGGCACCGCACGTTGTAATGTTTGAATATCGTATTGCATGACTATGGAATACGGGAAAGAGCTCCCTGAATTGAAAATTCCGAATTGTGGCGGGGCGTGACCGATGGGGACACGGGTTGAAACCATTGCCCCCCTCCCCCCCTCCTCGGGAGGGGGCAGGTAAGAGGGCCGAGTAAAGAAATGTTCGAAACCATTCCAACATCACGGCGCGTGGCGGGGTTTCCCCGCCTAAGCGCACTCTATTTGGTACCCTACGGGAACCTTATTGTCCTTGCATATAACGCTTCCGCGGCCAACCCGATTGATGAACGGGGAAGGTTCGCTCGAACACTTTCTTTTCGTAGGCCGCAGGCCGAGCAAAGAAATGTTCGAAATTAAAGGGAAAGTTCGAATTAAAATCAAAAAAGTCCCGTAATTTTCCCGTTTCCGTCGATGTCGATATGGCAGGCGGCGGGATCCTTGGGAAGTCCCGGCATCGTCAGAATGTTTCCCGTGAGAACGACGACAAACCCCGCCCCCGCCGAGACTTTCACACTCCGTACCGTGATCTCAAAATGTTCGGGCGCGCCGAGTTTTGACGCGTCGTCCGAAAACGAATACTGCGTCTTCGCCATGCACACGGGAAGATCTCCGAACCCGAGCGCGGTGAGCTTTTCGATCTGCTCTTCCGCCTCGGCCGTGTACAAAACGCCGTCCCCGCCGTAGATCTTCGTCGTCAGAGCAAGAATTTTATCCTTGAGCGGCACATCGGAATTGTAACAATAGCGAAACGCGCTTTCCTCTTGCGCAAGGCGCACGACCTCTTCGGCGAGCTCCATGCCGCCCTTGCCGCCCTCCGCCCATACAGTGGAGAGCACGGCCTTGACCCCGAGCGCGCGGCATTTTTCGATGACGAGCGCGATCTCGGCGTCCGTGTCGGCGGGAAAGCGGTTGACTGCGACGACCGCAGGAAGACCGTAAACGTTTTTGATGTTGGAAACATGCCGCAAAAGGTTGGGAAGTCCGCGTTCCAGAGCTTGGAGATTTTCGGTCGCGAGCTCCCCTTTGCTCAACCCGCCGTGCATTTTGAGGGCGCGGACGGTTGCGACGATGACGACGGCCGCGGGTTTCAGTCCCGCCGCGCGGCACTTGATGTCGAGAAACTTCTCCGCCCCGAGATCGGCGCCGAACCCCGCTTCCGTCACAACATAGTCGCCGAGTTTTAAAGCCGTTTTGGTCGCGATGACGGAATTGCACCCGTGGGCGATGTTGGCGAACGGTCCCCCGTGGACGATCGCGGGCGTTCCCTCGAGCGTCTGTACAAGATTTGGTTTTATGGCGTCCTTTAAGAGCGCGGCCATCGCCCCCGCCGCCTTGAGGTCTCCCGCCGTGACGGGTTTTTTCTCGTAAGTATAGCCGACGATGATGCGTGAAAGCCGCTCTTTGAGGTCGGAAAGGGAAGTCGCGAGGCACAAGACCGCCATGATCTCGCTTGCGACGGTGATGTCGTAGCCGTCCTTTCTCGGCACGCCGTTTTTCCCGCCGCCGAGTCCGTCTTCGATGAAGCGGAGCTGGCGGTCATTCATATCCACGCAACGCTTCCACGTGATCTGCACGGGGTCGATGTTGAGCTCGTTGCCTTGGAAAATATGGTTATCGAGCATGGCGGCGAGCAAATTATTGGCGGCGCCGACGGCATGGAAATCGCCCGTGAAGTGCAGATTGATGTCTTCCATGGGTATGACTTGCGCATAGCCGCCGCCCGCTGCTCCCCCCTTGACGCCGAACACGGGGCCGAGAGAGGGTTCGCGGAGCGCGACGACCGTTTTCTTCCCCATGCGGGACAGGCCGTCCGCAAGACCGATGGTCGTCGTCGTCTTTCCCTCGCCCGCGGGGGTCGGGGTGATGGCGGTAACGAGAATGAGCTTTCCGTTCTCTTTTTTGCGCTCCATGACGGAGAGGTCGATCTTCGCCTTATATTTTCCGTAATATTCGATCTCTTCTTCGGTGAGACCGACTTTGTTTGCGATCGAAAGAATGTGCTCCGCGCGCGCCTCTTGCGCGATTTCGATATCTGATTTCATGCCTGCCTCCGAATGTTGCTTTCTTGAAAAGTATAACAAATTCCCCCTCGGGTTGTCAAATCCTGAGGGGGGAGAATGAAATTGAAAATTTCAAATTAAAAATTGCGGTGAAGTGTCGCTCCGAACAAGCCCCCCCGCTTCAATTTTTATGTGCCCTTTCTCACTTCTGGTTGAACTTCCTCTTTACAAACCAATCCGTCACTCTTTCGGGCAAAAACTTGTACATATAGCGCAAAACCGCGTTCTTGCCGCCCGCAACGCTGACGGGAGCGGGATTGCGCTTGTGGGCGAGTTTTACGATCGCGTCGGCAACGAGCGACGGGTTCATGCCGCCCTGCTCCATGTTCGCAAGCGCCGCCGAGGCCTTTTTCACCGAGGGCGTATATCCCTTGGCGTCTTCTTCGCCGTAGACGCGCCGCGCATAGGTAAAGTCCGTTGCCGTTCCCCCGGGCAAAAGCGCGCTCACGCGCACGCCTTGCTTTTTCAATTCGAGATCGCTCTCCCGCGCAAGCATGGCGAGAGCCGCCTTTGAGGACGAATAGAACCCGTCGTACGGAATCGGCATGTCGCCCCCCAAAGATCCGACGAGCACCGCTCTTCCGCTCCGTTTTTTCAGAAAAGGGGACGCGGCCTTCAACGCCTCGACCGCGCCGAAGTAGTTGACTTCGAACAGATACCGATAGTCTCCGCTCTTGGCGTGCTCCAGCGGGGCGGCCATGGAGAATCCCGCGGAATACACGAGGATATCGATGCCGTCCGTCTCCGCGCCGATCTTCTCGATCGCGCGCTTGAGTTCCCCCTCTTGCGAGGCGTCCGCCTCCACCGTCTGCACCCTGTCCCCCTTAAAGGGCGTGCGGGAGATGTTGAAAACCCTGTATCCGCGGGCGACGAGACGAAGCGCGGTCTCTCTGCCGATCCCCGAGGATCCGCCCACGACGACCGCCGTGCGCCTTTGCGGTATAACTTTTTCGGCGTTATTTTTTTCCATACCCAAATTATGGGCGATTTTACAGGGATTATACGGCTCACGCTCACGGCGGATGCGAACTCTTTCATTTGAAAGCGAAAATTACGGTAAAGTGTTCAAAATCGTTGCCCCCGGGACAGGCTTCCTCCTGCGGGGCGCAAAATGCAATTCTGCGCATCAGCACAGTGCGCTGTGCGCTGCGTTTTGCGATGAGGGGCGCTCAACGCTCATCCCGAGGCGCCCCGCGTCATTCTGAGGTATGGACACAGAACGAAGTCAGAACCCTTAACTCGCCCCGCCCGCACGTTCTTTATGACGTCGAAGGGCGGCACGAGGAGCGTAGCGACGAAGTTGGAATTTCGCGGGGCAAAACGTTAAACATGCGGCGAGATGCTTCGGTACATCTTTTACGGACTGCGTACAGCTCCTGTTCTCAGCATGACGCCGTCCCGTAGACCTCGAACACTTTCTTTTCGAAGGCCGTAGGCAAAGCAAAGAAATGTTCGAAACCATTCCAACATCACGTGCCTTAGTCGTGGGGTGATAAGGCGCGGAAATATACTAAGCCGACCCCTCGAACGTATTTCTTTTGCGAATGCAAAAGAAATACGTTCGAAATAAAGAGTCCGACCCTACCCTAGCGCCACATCTAAAATCATCATCAGGCAAAAGCCGAAAATAAGTCCGAAAGAGGCGAGCGTCTTGCTGTTTTCAAAACATTCGGGAATGAGTTCCGAGCAGACCACGGCGACCATCGCCCCCGCCGAAAACGCGAGCGCCCAAGGCAACAGCCCCGCCGCAAGTCCCGCCGCGAGTGCCCCGAGAATACACGCGGGAATCTCCACCGCCCCCGAGAGCGAGGAAAACAGAAAACTTTTCCATGCGGGAAGTCCCTTCGACCGCAGCGGAAAGGCGACGCACAGTCCCTCGGGGAAATTTTGGATGCCGATGCCGAGCGCAAGTAAAAAGGCGGAGAGAACGGCGTGTTCCCCGCCCGCAACGGCGAATGCGACCCCCACAGCCATCCCCTCGGGGATATTGTGCATTGTGACCGCCAAAAACAGGAGAGCGTTCTTTTCGTCGCCGAAGCGGGTAGATTTTTTCTTCCGCTTTCCGAGCAAGAGATCGCTCACGATGATAAACGCGCCGCCGAGAAAAAAGCCGAGCGTCACCGTTGCATAAGACGGCAAAACGCTCTCATATTCAAGTGCGGGGAGGAGAAGAGAGAAGAACGAAGCCGCGATCATGATGCCCGCCGCCGACCCGTTCAAAAGAGTAAGCACGGACGGCTTGACGCCCTTGGAAAAGAAGACGAACAACGCGCCGAGCGTCGTGAGCGAGAAGAGCATGAGGGAAGCGAGGAGCGCCTGTTCCCACGGGAAAAGAGACATAAACCACTGCATATGCAGGACCTCCGAGGGTATTTCATAGGTACAGTCACTTCATCCTATGAAAAAAATAAGCGTTTCGTGCACGCCGATTTTTTCACAAAAAATTCAAAATCCGTCTTGACAACGGCGGGGCACGGTTGTATAATGAAACAAAGTCATATTTGGGGGAAATTTCAATGGCAGCTTTAGGTATCATCACGCTGATCTTGACATGCTTCATGATCGTGTATTATTGCTACATCGCAAACCATACCGACGAACACGACGTATCTTTCTTTATCAGCGTAGGTCTCATTTCCACAGTCATGAACCTGTGCACGAACGCAAGCGGATTTTTCGGCATCGCATGGCTGTACCTCGTCATCGCGGTATTGTTCCTTGCCGCCGGTTGGCTGATCGATTTTCACACTTCGATCAACTTCTACCTGTCGATCGGGCCGTGGTTTATCAAAACGTTCACAAACACGTCGGTCATCGTCTGGCAGCTCTTGTCGTTCTTCGCATTCCCTGTGGGCATCGTGCTCTATTTCGTGAAATACAACGGCAACAACGCGCTCGCGAGAACGTGCGGACGGGCGGCATGCTTCGGTATCCTGCTGTACGGTCTGCTCCTGTGGGCGATCCTCGGACTCGTCCTTTGAGGTTGAAAAAATACTTCCGTTCCCCGCACGGGGGACGGATTTTTTCTACACGATAAAGAGCCGCGAAAACATGACATGATGGGAAATCCTCCTCAATTTTCATGTTTTTCTCTCTTTTTTATCATATATATGTGTTATTTTATGAAAATGGAGGATCTTATGAAACGATATATATGGCTTCCCCTTCTCCTCGGCATGCTGCTCCTTGCAGGCTGTGCGGGAGAAAACTTCAACCCCGGAGACAAGCTCGGGGGCGGCGGCATCGTGACCGACGCGCCCGACGTCACCCTTTCCGAGAGCATGGAAAACGCCAATGACGCGGCGGGCGAGGCGGAAAAGAGCGAGTCCGTTCCCGACGGCGCGATCGCGCTCACGCAGACGGGAAAGATCTCGGAGAGCGGCGATTACCTCGTCACGGGGGCGCTTGAGGGAAAAATCAGTGTGAAAGCGGAAAATGTGCGTTTATTTTTAAACGGCGCAACCCTTTTCTCCGCCGACGAAAAGGTTATCACGAGCGACTACGACCTCACGCTCACCCTCATCGGCGAAAATACGGCCGAGACGGCCGCCGCGGAAACGAACGCCATCACCTGCGACGGAGCGCTCGTCATCAACGGCAGCGGAAGTCTCTCCGTCAAATCGACCAAAAATGCGATCAAGGCGAACACGATCGCCGTCACAGAGGCGGCGCTGACTCTCGAAGCGGACGGCGACGGGCTCCACGCCGAGATCGACGCCTACGACGACCTCACATCTGCTCCCGCTTTCTCCTATGCGGACGGCGGCTGGGTGCTGATCGACGGCGGTACTGTGACGATCGCCTCGGGCGACGACGGTATTCAGGCCGATACGTTTGTCCTCATCAAGGGCGAGAGCACACTCGACGTCACAACGAACGGCGGCGCCCCGCAAAGGATCACCGAGGCCTCTTCGGACAGCGGCGACGGCAAGGGCATCAAGGCCGGCGCCATCGACTGGGGCGCGGACGGAAACGAGATCGTATCCGACGAATATTTGATCGGCATCGAGGGCGGAGAGATCAAGATCAACGCAAATGACGACGCCGTGCATTCGGACGGCAAGATCGAGATCTCGGGCGGCACGCTCGACATTGCCTCGGGCGACGACGGCGTGCATGCGGAAGCTCTTCTCACCGTTTCGGGCGGAAACATTTCCGTTTCGAAATGCTACGAGGGGCTCGAGGCCGCAAAAGTGGAGATCGGGGGCGGAGAGATCACGGTCAGCTCCGTCGACGACGGTCTCAATGCCGCGGACGGAACCACGCTTCCCATGGGACAGGCCAATCAGAACTGCCACATCCTCATCACGGGCGGCACGATCGAAGTCAATGCGGAAGGCGACGGCGTTGATTCCAACGGTTCTATCCGCATGACGGGCGGTACGCTCATCGTGTTCGGCCCCACTTCAGACGGCAATGCGGCGCTCGACGCGGACGGCGGGATCCTGATGGACGGCGGCTATCTCCTGGCCGTCGGGCCCATGGGAATGGTGGAGACGCCCGCGAGCAATTCCAAGCAAAATGTGCTCTCCTATGCGCAAAATCAGGCCATTGCGGCCAATACGAATTTGTCTTTGACGGATGAAGCGGGCGCGGCGATCTTCTCGATCGCGATAAAAAAGAGCTGCCGCTCCGTGATCGTCTCCTGTCCCGAACTCGTCACGGGGCAAAAGTTTAAACTCTACGGCGGCGACACCGAGCTTTGCAGTTTCACCGTCTCCTCCACGATCACGGCGGTGGGCTCTGCGGGAAACATGCAAAATCCCGGCAACACCCCTCCGGGCGGCCCCGGCGGCAATTTCGGCGGCCCGGGGCATCCAAACCGCCCTTGATTTTAGTTCGCCCCACCCCCCTATCCCCCCTCCCACGGAGGGGGCGTATACATACGGAGCACTTCTCCCTACGGGGGGCGTATACATACGGAGCACGTTGCCCTACGGGATCGCGCCCTTTCCATTGTTTGGAAAGGGCTTTTTTCTTCCCCCCTCTTTACAAAATTCATGAATTATGATATGATAAAGAAAAGATATGCTCGGGAGAAAACCATGGCTAAAAAAAAGAACACCGCCGAAGAAAATGGCGAAAAAATGTCAATTTATGAATATGAGCAGAAATATGTCAAGCGGCAGAACGTCAAGGGGGCAAAGTTCTTTTTAAGCCTTCTCGCTACGCTCGTCGGCGTGTTTTTGTTCGTCCTCTTGCTCCTCGTCTCTCTGAGGATGTACGAGATCAACGAATATGCTGGCTACGCCACGGGCGCCGTCTGCCTCATTTTGTATATTTGCGTCTTTGTCGTCCCGCTCGTCAAAATCATACGCGCGCCCTACTTTGTGACGAACGTCAACGCGGCGGGCGCCTCCTCCGCGCAACGGCACAACCGCAGAGTACGGCAAGATATCGCCGATAAAATGATCAATTTTACGGCAAGCGTCGACGGCGCGGGCTGGTACGACTCCGAACTCGTCGGCCAACTCGCCATTGCGCGCAACACGGGCGACGACAAGGCGCTCAAAGAGACGCTCACCTCTCTCTATAAGGGTTCGGTGAAAAAGACGGCAAAGTCCCTCATCATGAAGAGTTCCATGCGCTCGGCGATGTATTCCGCGCTCTCTCAGTCCGAAAGGATCGACGCGGCGCTCGTCATCGCCGTCAACACCCAACTCATCAAAGATCTCGTGTTCCTTTATGGGTTCCGTCCCTCCGACGTGCGGCTCGCGAAGATCTTTGTCGCCGTGATAAAAAATTCCATGATCGCGCTGGGGCTCGGCGGGATGAACGTGGGGAACGCCGTCGTCAAGACGATGGGCGACGCCGTAAAGGGAATTCCCATTCTGGGGAATTTGATCTCGACGCTCGTCGACTCTTCCGTGCAGGGGCTTGCAAACGGGACCTTGACCGCACTGATAGGCTATCAGACCATCCGCTATCTCAATACGGAATACAACTTGCAGAATATTCTCGACGGCGTAGACGTCTCCGAGACGGGCGAAGAGCTTGTTGAAACGTGCACGGAGATCGAGACGCAGCTCAAAAAACGCAAGAAGCTCGCCGCCGCCGTCTGAAAGAGCCCCTCTCTTTCCGCCGCGCTTTCCCGCAGGCCGCTAAAGAAAGAGCGAAGAGGGAAGCCTGAAATTCTTATATCAAATAATTATCCACCCGCGTGCGAGGATGTCACGAGCAACGCGAGTGACGAAAGGAGTGTGAAAGCCTTCCCCCCTCGGGGGGAAGGCTTATGCTCACAACGTTTGCCACTTCCTCTGAAAGGGGCAGCGAGATACCCCCTCCCGAGGGGGGGATTAAGGGGGTGGGCAACGATTCAGAAATATGCCCACCTCAGTCACGGCGTAGCCGTGACAGCTCCTCCTCGGGAGGAGCCTTGCTTTCCTTTTTTTACGATATATGCAATATTTCCTACTCAAGGGGGAGCAGAGAAACGTTCATGTTTATCGGCAAAGCCTCTTTTGAACCACGCGGCTATCGCGTGGTTTTCGTATATCAAAAAAAGCAACGGAAAATCCGTTGCTTTTTTGATGTTTTTTGCACAATATGAGCGTGATTTTATTCGATATCGATAAAAGCGCTCTCTTCTTTCTTCTCGGGGCCCTGTTTGGGAACGGTGAGCATGAGAATACCGTTATCGTACTTTGCCTTGATCTGCTCGCGCGTGATCTCGCTGCCGACATAGTAGCTTCTCGAGGTCTGCTCGCGGATCTCCCTGCGGAGGTACTTTTTGCCCTCTTCTTCTTTCTTCTGTTTTTCGGCGCTGACGGTGAGATAGCCGTTTTCGAGGGAGACTTTGATCTCGTTTTTGCCGAAGCCGGGGAGCTCGATCTCGAGCTCATAGTCGTTTTCCGTCTCCTTGATGTCCGTCCTCAGTTCCTTTGTCTCTTCAAAGAACATGGGTTTGAAGAAGTCGTCGAATACGTCGAACAGGTCGTAGTTGTTGTTTCTTGTCTGAAGTCCGTTTTTCATCTTAAAAATCTCCTTATAATAAGATTTGACTCGGGAGGCTATCGGTGCGAATGGGACGGGGGTGTGCGCCCGACGGATCGGACCGTACCTGCCGCTTCCTTTGTTCGTTTATATTATACCGCAACAGAAAGATTTTCAAACAAATTTTTTTAATTTTTACGCCGAAAATGCGTCCTCCGCCCCTCCGTGAAAAGAATTTTCAGGGAGTTTTCTCTCTTTTTACCGTGAAAAAATCACAAAAACAGAAAAATTTTTTCAAAAAACTCTTGCAAAGCCGAATTTTTTGATGTATAATATGGTACTAAATAAGTTCAAGGGGAAAATCATGATTCAAGTTACATTCAACGGCCGCAAGCTGGCCGTGCAGGAAGGAACGCGGGTTTTGGAACTCGTGGAAGAAAAAGAAAGAAAAAACCTCGTCGTGTGCCAGGTGGGCGCTCAGGTCAAAGAGCTCAACTATAAACTATCGGAAAAGAACGACGGCATGGTCATTCAGCTTCTCAATCTCAACAATGCAGAAGCGGGCAGAGCGTACAGCGCGACCCTGCGCTACATCGTCGCAATGGCGTTTTACCATATCTATCCCGACGTCAAAATAAGATTTTCTTACAATATCTCCCGCTCTATTTCCTGTCGGGCGCTCACCAAGAGCTTTAATATGTCGAGAGCGGTCGACGCCGTTTCCAAGGAAGTCAAGCGCATCATCGAGGAAGATCTTCCCATCGAGCGCGTCACCGTCACGATCGAGGAAGCGACGGAGATCTACAAAAAATATCATCTCGACGACAAGATCGAAATTCTCAAATACCGTCCCGAGAATACGGTGCATCTCTACAAGTGCGGCGATTACTATAATTATCTGCACAGCTATATGGTGCCCTCAACGGGCTGTATCCACAACTATACGATCACGCCCTACAGCCCCGGGTTCATCATTCAGTACCCCCGCCACGATCTCGACGCCAATATCCCCGAATTCGAGGAAGAGGCCGTCTACTGCAGAACGCTGCAACGGGCTTTCAACTGGGCCGAAAAGGCAAAATTGCAGACCGTGAACGACATCAACCGCAAGATCGACAACGGCGAGACGCTCGAATTCGTACAACTGTGCGAGGCATACCACAACAAACAGCTCACCGAGCTCGGCGACAGGATCGAGAACGATATCGAAAACGTCAGGCTCGTTGCGATCGCGGGGCCGAGCTCGAGCGGCAAGACGACGTTCTGCAACCGTCTCAGAATCGAGCTCTTGTCCCGCGGGATCAACCCCGTGACCATTTCGATGGACGATTATTACTTCGAAAAAGACAAGATCTGCGAGCTTCAGGGCAGACCCATCGACAAGCTCGACCTCGAGCATATCGACTGCCTCGACATCGAGCTCTTCAATAAAGACCTCTTCGATCTCATCAACGGCGAAGAAGTCACGTTGCCGCACTTCAATTTCAAACTCGACAAGCGCGAAGCGGGCAAGACGATCAGAGTGGAACAAAACGTTCCCATCATCATCGAGGGGATCCATGCGCTCAACGAAAAACTGACGAAATCTATCCCGAAACATCAAAAATTCAAAATTTATATCGCGCCTCACGCGCAGTTGAATATCGACAACCACTCCCCGCTCTCCATCACGAACGCGCGGCTCATCAGAAGGATCGTCCGCGACATGCAGTTCAGGAACTGTTCCGCCGCAAATACGATCGATATGTGGCAGTCGGTACGCAACGGCGAGTTCCGCTGGATCTATCCCAATCAGGAGAATGCGGACTTTGTGTTCAATTCCAGCCTCGGTTACGAGCTCTGCGTGCTCAAGAAGAAAGCGATGGAAGCCCTCATGCAAATCGAGCCCACGGCTCCCCAATATCTCACCGCGAACAGGCTCATCAAGACGCTCAAATATTTCCGCCAGATCGACGACGACTCGATCATCCCCTGCAATTCCCTGGTCCGCGAATTTATCGGCGGGAGCTGCTTCAACGTTTAAACTTTATCAAAACGCGCACCACGGCTGTGCCGCGGCGCGCGTTTTTTTGTTGAACCTCTTATTCGAGATAGCTGCCCGTGGCGCTGTTCTTCACGCGGAAGATCTGCACCTCGGCGCCCGTATTTGCGTCGAGATAGACGATGAACTGCTCCTCGCCCGCATTGCAGGCAAATTCGTAGCAAAGCGTCCGCACATCGCCGACGGGAATGACGGCAAGATTGGACGAAGTGACTTCCAGCTCGCCGGAGAGGAGTTCCTTTGCCTCCGCCTCGGAGAGTTTTGCCCTCGTCGCGTGCGTCTCGTCGTTGAGAAGATACCCTCTCGCGTCGACGCCGATGACCCGACCCTTGGACTCGCATACGCGCACCCTGATGATCTCGGGATAAATGCGCACGCCGTTTTCGATCGTGACATAGGTGAGGTTCGCCACCATGCCCGCGTCGGAGAGCCACACCGCCTCGACGTTCCCGATGCCCAGTCCCGCTAAAAATTCCTTGGCGAGACCGTCGCATGTCGCAAGTTCGAAGTTCTTCTCCGTGCACTGTTCGTAGCTGTCGAAGAACGCAAGTTTTCCGCCGTTTTTGGTGATCTCGGCAAAGATCTCCATGCCGTTTTCGTCCGTGACGACGAAGTTATAGCACGGGGCTTCCTGCGCGGAAGTTTCACCCGTGAAGCGTACATCCGCGACATGGTATGCCGAAAAATACTCTCTCGTCTTCTGTTCGGCCTCCGCTTCGGTGATCTCGGGGAGCTCGGTGAGCTTGTTTTTCCCGATATTGCCCTCTTTGGCGAAGGGTGCGTCGGCGATCTCCTCGATCTTTTCGCGAATTCCGCCGCCGATCGAACCGAAGCTCTCGGACATGGTACCCGCATTTCCCGTGATGAAGTCCATCACGTCGTTCGAACTCATGTGCGTTGCGAGCGCGTTGAGTTCGCTTGAGATCTTGGCGTTGACGTTGTAGAGGTCGGCGATCCTGCTCTTTTCACGCTCGGTGAGCGTCTTGCCCTCGGAAAGGCGGGTGAGCATGCTTTCGGCAAAGGCGTTGGTCTCATTGACAAAGCCCGAGATGTCCGTGCTCGTCGCCGCGTCCACGGGGAGACGTTCCATGGCGCTCTCGATGAGGGCGCTGTCGACAAGAATGTCCGTCAGAAGTCTGCGCTGCTCGTCGACGCCCGAAGAGACGCGCAGTTTGGAAAGGTTGTTGTCCATGTCTTCGGAGACGGACACGAGCTCATAGAGCGTGGTGCGCGCGCCCGTTTCGCCGATGGAAGCCATATCGTTGAGGCGGAACGCTCCCGCCGTGACGACTGTCCCGAGAACGAGCGTTGCGACGCCCAGCGAAATGACCGCGGCAAGCCAGCCGCCGAACCCGCGGCGGTTTTCCTTTCTCGCCGTCCGCTGTTCGCGCCTGTGCTTTCTGTCGGAAGCCTTTCTGGCATGCGCTTCCCGGCGCGATTTGATCTTTTCCTCTCTCGCCTTTTCGCGGGAAGCCGCCTTCTGCCGTTTCAGGGCGACCCTTTCCCGCTTTTCACGCTCGAGCCTCTTTTGCCGCTCGGCCTTCGTCTCGTTCTTTAAAAGTTCCCGTCTTGCGGCGCGCTCGGCCTTTTTCTCCACTCTCTTTTCCCTGAGGGCGGCCTTTTTATCGAGTTTTTTCTGCTTGCGCTCGGCTTTCTTTTCGGCGACCATCGCCTTTTTGTCGAGCTTTTTCTGCTTGATCTCCGCCTTCTTTTCGAGTTTTTTCTGCTTTAAGGCGATCTTGTTGGCCTTTTTTTCCTCTTTGGCCTCTTCCTTGGCCTTTGCCTTTTTGAGGCGCTTTTCCGCCGCCGCTTTTTCCGCTTTCTCCGCCTTGGTAAGCGCCGCGCGCTTTGCCGAAGGCTTCTTTGCAGCCGTCTTTGCGGCGGTCGTTTTCTTTGCCGACGTCTTCTTTGTCGTCGTCTTCTTGACGGGTTCGTTTACCGTCTCTGCCGTATATTCCTCTATTTTTTCCACCTTTTCGGCGCCGCTCGATACATTCTTTCCGATTTTCTTTTCCATGATCTCCTCCTTAAATGGCAAAGACGTGTTTGCCGATGACCGTTACCGTCTTGCGGTTGAATATCCACGAACTCGTCGCGACGGCGGGATTATAGTAATACAGGCACCCGTAAGTGGGATCCCAGCCGTTCATGGCGTCGCGGGCGGCGTTGTATGCCGTCTGATCGGGCTCCAGATTGATCTGCCCGTCGGAGACTGCCGTGAAAGCGCCGTTCTGATAGACGACCCCCGCGACCGTGTTGGGAAAAGACGGGCTCTTGACGCGGTTCATGATGACCGCACCGATGGCGACCTGCCCGGTGTAGCTCTCCCCTCTCCCTTCCGCGTAAATGCACTTTGCGAGCACATACAGATCGGAAGAGCTGTACGAAGAGCTCCCCGCAGAAGAACCGCCGCCCGAGCCCGAACCCGAGCCCGACGAAGAGCCGCCCTGCAAGGCGTTGTAGCTCTCGTTCATGCCGAGCGCACGATAGGTCGACTTTCCCACTACGCCGTCGGCCGTCAAACCGTTCTTCTTTTGAAAGGCGATGACCGCCTTTTTGGTACCCGCGCCGAAGATGCCGTCTACGGCGCCCGTATAGTAGCCCCACTGTTTTAACCTGCGCTGGACTTCCTTTACTTCGCCGCCCTTGCTCCCCTGACGGAGAACGGCGGCCTCTTGGACAAGCTCAAGCGCCGTATCGGCCGATGGACGGACGGAGACGGTGTAGGCCGTCACCCCCGCCGTGGCCGCTCCCACAAGGGCGAGCGCCACTGCGCCGATTGCCAAAAACTTCTTCATAAATTCCTCCTTACGCACAATGTGCGCAAGGTGAAAACTTTTATACATTTTTCCCGACGGCGGGAATTTTTTCAATAAATTTCATACGTTTACAAAAAAAGGCTTGCCGTTTTTTGTTGATTTGAAAAAATATGATTTAAAATTCCTTGACATTCCGAAAGGAGGAATGTTATAATATTCGGGTTGATAAAGTCAATTTACTAAACAAGAGAAAAGGTTATGGACGAAACAAAACGCGTAAGTCTCGAAAAAAAATTATCTCACTTGAAGAGGTATCTTCTTCTGGCGCAGATCGCGGAATGTTACTCTGTCGACAAAAAGGCCGTCCGCGCTCTCAATACGGTGACGAAGCGTGAGCTCAGAGCGTTGAAGCGCTCCCGTTTTCCCATGGAAGACGCCGACCTGCAACAGCTTTACAACTCCATCGGCATGCTTGGGCAGATCCTTAAAAAGTTCTCCGGAGCCCGCCGTTACGACGTTTACCGCAACGCCGAAGAACAGCTGACGAACTACATCAACAGCATGACGAGACAAGTCGCCGAAACGGAAGAGCTTCTTCGCACAAAGCCCACCGTGTCGAAGACGATCGATTCCGCCGTCACGAAGGCGAAAGAACTCGGCGACGTCATCGGTAAAGGGGTTGAACAGCTAAAAAAAACGGTCAAAGACCTAAGCTCAAAATAGGCCTCGTCTATTCGGGCGGCATCAGTAAGGGCGCTTACCAGATCGGCTTCACGAAAGCCTTGCTTCGGCATGTGGATCGCGACGAGATCAAAGTGGTATCGGGCGCCTCGATCGGGCTTTTCAGTGCGTACGCTCTCGCGACCGACAAACTCGACATGTTCGAATGCGCCTATCGCCGCATCGACATCTCGGGGGGCGCGAAGCTCTTCTACAATGTGTTTTTTAAAAAGCTCTTGTGGAAATATGTCTCCTCGTTTGTCTCGCCGTCCGACCGCGTGACCATTCCGCTCGCTTTCCCCGTGTGCTATGTTCCCATTTTTTCGGTGCGCTATTATTGGTTGCTCGGGAAATACAACGCCTGCTGGGAGAAATATCTGCGGGCGGCGATCAACTTCCCTTTCCTGTGCATCATTCCCTCCTTTCTGGAACACAGGTTCGCGATCGACGGGGGCGCGGCAGACAACATCCCCCTCTATCCCCTTCTCAAAAAGGGATCGTACTTTCTGAACGGCGAACAATTCGATCTCATCATCATTCTGCATTTCGACGCGCGGTACGACTACCGCACCGAGTTCGACTCCGACATTCCCATTCTTGACCTCGACCTCGGCATATGCAACGATTTCAAGAAAAATCACTACGATTTCTCGAGCGAATATGTCGATGAAATGATCAGAAAAGCCGAGGCATACGGCGATAAGATCTGCGAGCGTCTGTTTTCGGGCGATTGTTCCAAGGAGACGCTTAACCAGACCGTCAATGAGATCTTCCTCGAAGAGCACGCGATCAGGCAGAAAAACATCTCCGTCGACCGTCTCTTCAGTATGCTCAACGCGATCGGAAAATTTTTCCGCCGCGACAAGATCTGCAATAAAAAATTGTACTGAAAAAAAGTTACATATAAGCAAAAAGGACTTCGCGGGAAGTCCTTTTTTTGTGCCATATGTGCGTTTTTTTACAGATCGTTCGGACGGCGCATCGTAAGGGAGATGCGGCCCTTTTTCTCGTCCGCGTCGAGAACCCATACGGTAACGACGTCGCCGACGGAGAGCACTTCGGACGGGTGGCGGATAAAGCGGTCACAGATCTTGGAGATGTGGACGAGGCCGTCCTGATGCACGCCGATGTCGACGAATGCGCCGAAGTCGATGACGTTTCTGACCGTACCCTTGAGTTCCATGCCCTTTTTGAGGTCCTTGATGTCAAGCACGTCCGTCCTTAAGACGGGAGCGGGAAGTTCGTCGCGGGGGTCGCGCCCCGGTTTCATGAGTTCGGACATGACGTCCCGTAGCGTGGGAACGCCCACGCCGCACGCCAAGGCCGCCTTCTCCACGCCGTAGCCCTTTACGCGCTCCTCGAGCCTTCCAATCTGCTGCGCCTTGACTTCCGCCATCGTATAGCCGCAGATCGTGAGAAGTTTTTCCGCCGCCGAATAACTCTCGGGATGGACGGCGGTGTTGTCGAGCACCTCTTCGCTCTCGGGGACGCGAAGGAAGCCCGCGCACTGCTCAAACGCCTTTGCGCCGAGCCCCTTGACCTTGAGAAGCTGTTTTCTCGAGGTGAACGAACCGTTCTCTTCCCTGTATTTGACGATATTCCCCGCCGTGCCCGCATTCAGCCCCGACACGCGCGCAAGGAGAGGCGCGGAAGCGGTGTTTACGTCCACACCGACGGCATTCACGCAGTCTTCCACAACGCCGTCGAGGGCCTGCGAGAGACGCTTTTCGGGCATATCGTGCTGATACTGTCCCACGCCGATGGACTTGGGGTCGATCTTGACGAGCTCGGCCAGAGGATCTTGCAATCTTCTTGCGATGGAGACGGCGGAACGCAGGTTGACGTCATATTCGGGAAATTCTTCCGCCGCAAGTTTGGAAGCGGAGTAGACGGACACGCCCGCCTCGTTGACGATGACATAGCTCACGCCCGCGTCCTTTCCAAGAGAGGCGATGAGTTCTACGGTCATCTGCTCCGTCTCGCGGCTCGCCGTACCGTTGCCGATCGCGATGTGCGCGACTTTGTGTTTTTTGATGAGCGCGGCGAGCGTTTTGATGCACTCTTGTTTCTGCCGCTCGCCGTATGTAGGATAGACGACGCTCGTGTCGAGCACTTTGCCCGTACCGTCGACGACTGCGACCTTGCAGCCCATGCGATACCCGGGGTCGAGCCCCATCGTGACAAAGCCCTTGACGGGCGGCTGCATGAGGAGAGGTCTGAGGTTGAGAGCGAACTGCCCGATCGCGCCCTCGGAAGCGCTCTCCGTGAGCGCGCTGCGCACTTCACGCTCCGTTGCGGGAGCAATGAGGCGGTCGTAGGCGTCTGCCGTGCATGCGCGGATAAACTGCGAGGAAGCGCACATGGGCTTTTTGACGGTGCGGCGGGCGATGAGTTCGACCACCATCTCCCTGTTGATCTCGACGTCCACTTTGAGCACCTCTTCTTTCTCGCCCCTGTTCATCGCGAGTACCTGATGGCCTGCGACTTTTGCGACGGGCGCGTTGAAATCGTAATAGGTGCGGTAAACGGTGTCCTCGGGATTTTTCTTCGCCGCATAGGACGCAATGGCGGCGTATTTCATATAAAATTCGCGTAAAAACTTGCGGATCGCCGCGTCGTCGGAGATCTGCTCGGCGATAATGTCCCCCGCGCCCGCAAGCGCCTCCTCGGGCGTATTGACGCCCTTTTCGGGGTCGACATACTTCTCGGCTTCCCTGAGAGGGACGGGACAATCCGGCGCCTGTTCAAACAAGATCTGTGCGAGGGGTTCGAGCCCTTTCTCCTTGGCGACGGTCGCCCGCGTGCGGCGCTTTTGTTTGTAGGGACGGTAGAGATCTTCCACTTCAGCGAGCGTTTTTGCGTTTAAAATCTGCTGTTCGAGCTCCGGCGTGAGTTGGCCGCGGCCGTCGATCGTTTTGATGACTTCCGCCTTTCTCGCCTCAAGGCCGCGGAGATATTCGAGACGGTCGGCGAGGGCGCGGATCGTCTGGTCGTCCATCGAGCCGTGCATTTCCTTGCGGTAACGCGCGATGAACGGCACCGTGTTTCCCTCGTCGAGCAGGGTGATGACGTTTTGGACATACTGTTCGTTCAAACTGAGTTCAGTTGCAATGGTCTGTGCGATTTGTTCCATACATACTCCGAAATAGTTGCAATGGCAGTATTGTATCACAACCGCGCGGATTTTGCAACTTCTCATCCAAAAAACTTCCGCACGATCTCGGCGATCTTGCTCTTATAGACAATATTTCCGTTCCCCGCGGTGAAACAGAGGGGCGGATAGACGACGCACCACCAATTATCTCCCGTGCCCGTGCCGAGCTCCACGATGAGCGCGTCGTATACGCCTGCTTCGAGCGTCGCGTTTTCGTATACGCGGGTCGGGAATTCCTCCCGCCTCAGGCTTGCCCTCGCGCCGTATTGATAGCCGTTTGCCCTGAGCGTCTTGTCTGCGACGGCGGCGATGACGGAGAGTTTTTCATTGATGGCCGCATACGCCTCTTCCTTGCTTTCGCACGCCGCAACGGTGGGAGTGAGAAACTCCACAACGGCGTCGCGGACCTTATATTTCACGTTTTGATCTTCTTCGGAATTGGAATTCGCGCGGATGTGCACGCGAAGATACTCCGTTTCCGCCCTCTCTCCGCTTCCGAGCCCGCCCAACGCGACTGAGAACGCGATCACCGCCAAAATCAACACAAATGCGAATTTTTTCATAAAAAATAACCTCTTCGCGAGAGGTTATTGACGGGTGAAATAAATTTTATACCTTAATTTTTTGCGGCGAGCGCATAACTTGTCCGCAAAAAGTTCTCGATCTCCCCGATCGGCAGCGTTCCGTCGAGCGGGAGAGAGATCCAATGCTTCTTGTTCATGTGCCAGCCGCCGAACACGGTGCGGCCGTCGACAAGGCGGACGATCTCTTCGGGATCGGCGCGGACGTCAAGCACTTCCACATTCCCCCCGCCCGCAAGGCCGAGTTTTTCTCTCCCGACCGTGAGAATCGCGCTGTACCACTTGCGGTTGTCCTTTCTGCGGAAGACGGCGTTCTCGGGAAACTTGTCCCAAAGATACTCGGGTTCGTCGCCGTAGAGCAAAAAAACGCGGGATATGAGCGATTTTGTGACTTCGGATTTGAAAATTTCCTTTACAAAACAACGGGCGGCAACGTCTTTGAGCACGGCCTCGAACTCCGTGCGCACCTGCCCGACGAACGCCCCCGCGGCCTCTTCCACGAGGTGCAGGGCGTAGGGTTCTTCCGTCGCCGCGTCGAGAAGCAAAGTCGAAACTTCCCCGCCTTTTACGGTAACGGTGAGCGCAAACTGCCCGCCGAGAATGGACGTGCGGTAGAGATACGCCCCGTTTTCCGCCGTAAACCCGTAGAGCCGCAGCTTTTCGGGGTCGGGCCGAAGATGTTGAAAGATATTCTTCACGCGGTCCATTCTCTTTCTCCCCCGTTTTTCCATGTCCCTTCGATGACGCCGCCGCCGAGACACTGTCTGTCGTCGTAGAGAACGGCATACTGCCCCTCCGTCACCGCCCTCTGCGGTTCGCAAAAATGGATTTTCAACGACTTATTGTCGATTTTAACAACTTTGACGCGCTGTTCCTCCTGCCGATAACGGAACTTTGCCGTGCACATGAATTCATCTTCGGGCGGGGCGAACGGGATGAAGTTGAAGCCCGAGACGGTGCAGCCGTCTGAGAAAAGGGGACCCTCGTCGCCGTGCGAGACATAGAGAATGTTGCGCTCCAGATCTTTTTTTACAACAAACCACCGCCCCTCTTCCCCTTTCTTGCCGCCGAGATCGAGCCCCCGCCGCTGGCCGAGAGTATAATACATGAGTCCTGCGTGTTCGCCCACCGTCTCGCCGTCGAGCGTGACGATCTTCCCGGGACATGCGGGCAGATATTCCTGCAAAAATTTGCGGAAATTCCGCTCGCCGATAAAACAAATACCCGTGGAGTCCCTTTTTTTCGCCGTGGAAAGGCCGTTTTCGAGGGCAATGCGCCGCACCTCGGCCTTGTCGAACTCCGCGAGAGGAAAGAGCACGCCTTCGAGCTGCTCCTGCGAGAGTTGGTTCAGGAAATAGGTCTGATCCTTATTGCCGTCCGCCGCCTTTAAAAGACGATGCACGCCGTTTTCATGCGAGACGCCGCAATAATGACCCGTGGCCACATAGTCCGCGCCCAGCCTTTTAGCGTACTCCTTGAAAGGCCCGAATTTGATCTCGCGGTTGCACAAAACGTCGGGATTGGGGGTCCTGCCCGCCTTATATTCTGCGAGAAAGTACGAAAAAACCCTGTCCATGTATTCTTTTGCGAAATTGACGGTGTAGTACGGGATCCCGATGAGGTCGCTCACGCGTTTAACGTCTTCGAAATCCTCCTCCGCGGTACATGCGCCGTTCGCGTCCGTCTCTTCCCAATTCCGCATAAAGAGACCGATGACGCGATATCCCTGCTGTTTTAAAAGAAGCGCGGCGACCGAGCTGTCGACCCCTCCGCTCATTCCGACGACGACGGTTTTTTGCGGCATTTCCCATTCCCCGAAAATTTTTTCTTCATTTTACCACAAACCGACGAAAATATAAAGCTTTTTTCGTAAAGATGTGCTATAATGTTTTTACTCGCATCCGTAGCGTAAACAGAGCGCGTATTTGCCTCCGACGGACGCTTTTGGTTTCCCTTTATGCCGCCCGCGCAAAGAGCGCGCACATCGTTTTATATGTACTCGTAGTGTAATTGGATAACATTACGGCCTCCGACGCCGTCGACTCCGGGTTCGAACCCCGGCGGGTACACCACAAAGAACGTAAGCCGAACCTCGACCTACGTTCTTTTTTCATAAGAAAACGGGAGCAGACCTTTCCGCCCCCTTTTTCAATTCGGTGCGACCGCAAAACAGCAACAGCCGCTTATTCAAAATTTGAATGTATTTCTCGGTGGCTTCCCACCCCTGCGCAAGTGCCTTTTGCGTTTTTCTTGAAGATATAGCCCCCATACATCTGCGCCTGCCGCTTCGGAGCCGCCTTTGCAAGTGCATTATAACGCGCAATCAAACTTTTATAGTCGCCGTGGTCGGTGACTTCAAAGTGGCGTTTCATCGAGCGTTTGAGCTTGTAATATTCCCGAATGAAGCGCAGATCGGCGCGTAGTTCTTCCAATGATTTCATCTTGATTTTCCCTTGCCTTACTCCGAAAAGTTGGGATTGTGAGAGTGCGGCGTGTGCTTGTCTTGAACAAGTGAGGTAGATTCTAATTATGCTTTGACTATTCCTCTTGATCTCTTTAAACAAGCAACTTCGTTTCGTCACAATGTTTAAGGGGAATCGGCGTGACAAAAATAAGAAGATAGTAGTTAATCATGCAGACATGCAGATCGTTTCAATTATTGCCTTTCGCTTTATTCAAAAGTATGTGACAATAAAAAAGGATGAACGTACAGGTACAATTATAAGCAGAAAGATTAATTTAAATATGGTATCTTCGACTTGGAAAGTAAATGAAAATGCTTTCAAGAGAAACACTGTTATTATCTATATCATGGACATTTTGAACAAAAAGTGGCGCGGATCTGGGGACAATAGATTAAACGATATATTGCTTATATGGAGAAAATGGGCAGCAATAAGTCAATAAATTTACACTGAAAACATGACGATGTCTGTTAATGCAACTACTGTACGGGGAGAGCATTGCTCTCCTTATTTTCTTGCTTGTTTCGAATATCTTTCGATTATCCCTGTCGACCTCAAACCGAATTAAGAAGTCGTCAAACCAATAGGGCTCCCCAAAAATATTGCATAGCAAGATTTTTGGGAAAAGGAGCACCGCGACGCGGTGCCGCCGGGACTTCTCGGCTATGCCGCTCGTGCCGCGCTTAGTGTAATAGAACGCGCGCGGGGCGGGCTACGCCCTCCCGTTGGCACCAAAAAACGACCCTATTTTAGGGTCGTTTTTTGGTGCCGCTGGTCGGGCTCGAACCGACACGAACTCGCGTTCGAGGGATTTTAAATCCCTTGCGTCTGCCAATTCCACCACAGCGGCGCAAATATTGAATTGCTCGGAGTCACCTCGGGTCTGCTTCGCAAGACGCAAGGGACAGGGCTCCCGAAAAAGATTTGCAAAGCAAAGATTTTTCGGGAAAAGGAGCCGTAGCGGAACGCACTTGCGCTTTTCCGCAGGAGAAGCGCTCCAAGTGCAGCTTACGGCGACGCGCGTCTGCCAATTCCACCACAGCGGCGCAAATATTGAATTGCTCGGAGTCACCTCGGATCTGCTTCGTAAGACGCAAGGAACAAGGCTCCCGAAAAAGATTTGCAAAGCAAAGATTTTTTGCGAGCATTGCTTCTCTGTTTCCCCAAAAAAGCAAAAAGGGCGCCGCTGCGGGCGCCCTTGTCTGGAGGCGCCACCCGGATTTGAACCGGGGAGTCAGGGTTTTGCAGACCCTTGCCTTACCACTTGGCTATGGCGC
>CANQHG010000004.1 GCA_947623655.1 uncultured Clostridia bacterium
GAAAAGTTAATCATCTTTCCACCTCTTTCTTTTAACCAAAAATAGTATATCACAATTTCGGCAAACAGTCAAGTATGTCTGCATTGTAAAGGAGATTTTGTTTGCGGTATATACCCTTGAACAGCTCCTTATATGCGGCGAACGAGAAAGCGCAGTTATCATTCTCGAAACAAAGCAGGACGCGTGTGCCGCCGAGGAAATCTATCATCTTCATGCGCACACCCCCGAAGCGCAAGAGCAGATTCAAACAGACAGTGAAGCGTGGCTTAAAACCGTGTATATCACGGACGACGCGGGGAACGGGTTCGTGTGTTTTCAGCGCGACCCGCTCCGTGCCGAGAAATAGGCCTACGTTCCACGCCGCCCCCGCCCCATACAGGGAGAATGCCCCCGCCCGTTCCGTGCCGAGTGGGGGCGTTTCTTGTGGCGAGGGGAAGAATGTACGCCACCGCCGTGCGGGACGTACAAACCCCCGACCGCACGGCTCAAAAAAATACCAATCAAAGGAGAACATTATGCCCAAGAAAACAGACAAGAAACCCCAAAGACCCGCCGCGAAACGTCTTGCGGTAAAGACGATCGACCAAATGACCTTTGCAAGGCTCATATCCCAAAGGCTCAACCTCAAGCTCACCGACGTTATCAGCATCATCGAAGAAGAACAAAAACTGACGATGGAATACGTCAAAATGGGCTACAAAGTCATCAAGAAGAACTACCTCACCATTGAGGGCAGATTTTTTGACGGAAAAAAGAATTGGACGAGTCCTCTCAACGGCAAGACGTACACCATTCCCGCAAAGACCCGTGTCCTCGTCCGCGTCGGCGTCGGGTTCAAACACTTCATCGAAAACAAACAGATCCCCGAAAAGATGTGCCGCTTTGTGGCGGGTGCAGGGAACTTTCCGAGTTCGGAGTCCGCGTAAGAGAAAAAAGTAGCTGTTTTTGCGGCTACTTTTTTTGAAAAATCGTATTTACATACACATGATACCGTGTTATAATGTATTTGGGGGATTAGCAGATTCGCCAATCCCTACTAAAAATTTTTTGGAGAAACATATATGATTATTCTCAATTGTAGCTCGCGGACAGCTTGATTATCAGTCCGCAAAATTTCTCACCTATGATGTAGCTCCCGCTTTTACAGCAGAGTACACCATCCGCGCATTGGATAAAAACACGTCCGAGCAACTTCATATCAACGTAAACGACCATAACATTGAAACGTGGTCCTTTGACTTGGATATGCAGACGCTCTATGCGCGAGACTCCATTTTGTTGGAATTAAGTAAAAACCGTGTCGTGGTAGACCCACGATTCAGGGACGCAATCACAGACTACCTGTATAACGAATACAGGAAATGCAAGGCGAAGAGAGCGGTCAGGTCTATCCATCATGGGCTTGGTTGGAAAGTCGTAGACGGGCAAGAGCTGTTCCTCTATGACAGAAACACCATCGGGTCGTCGGTTTCTTACTCCGACCGCAAGGGCTTTAAGTTCCGAAGCGGCGACGAAGCACTGTACAAGGACTTTCTCCGAAATACGGTGTATCCCGTTCCGACGCTTGCGCTTGCCATGACGCTCGGTTATGCCGCACCCGTCATTTCACGCTTGCAGGACATGGTACCCGATCTCCGCACGGTGATCGTCAACCTCTGCGGGGCGTCGAGTACGGGGAAAACGACCGCCGAGGAGCTTCTTGTGAGCGCGTTCGGCTGCCCCACCGTCACCAACGGCGAAGGATTGATCCACCCGTTTTTTGCCACCACAAACGCGATTTACGCGGCCATGGAAGGTATCAACGGACTTCCGATCGCCCTTGACGATACGACGGCGAATGACCGCCTTGATCTGCACACCCTTATCTACACGTTGGCAACAGGCGAAGAAAAAGCCCGTTGCAATTCAGACGGCACGAGAAAGGACAGTCGCGGGAATTGGAGCGGCCTCGTCGTCATTTCGAGCGAGACGCCGATCCTCGATAACGGGAATATGACGCAGGGGCAGAACGTGCGCGTTTTGCAGACACAGGGCATCACTTGGACGCCTGACGCCAAGACAGCCGAACTCATCAAGCACACCGTGCGTGAGAATTACGGCTTTACGGGCTATGATTTTGCCGAATATCTCGGGAAAATCAAAGAGGGCGACCTCTATGACCGTTATGTGCAGTCGAGGGAGCGCGTTCATGCTCTCATGACGGTAAGGGATAGCCTCTCGGACCGTCTCGAGGAAAAGTACGCGGCAATCTATCTCACCGTCGGACTTATGAACGAATGCTTTGCCTTGACCCTCAATGCGGATGAACTGCTTTCCATCATGTTGAAGCCCGAACAGGAGAACGTCGCCGAGCGCGACATCTCCTTGAAGGGTAAGACGGCGATCCGAAGCTTCATCGCGGAGAACCGAAGGCACTTCGACTGGACGGGCTACAACGAAAACGTAAAGCACGAAACGCTGGAAAACTGCGGCGCGGGGAGCTATTACGGCACTGTCCGTATGTCGAATGAGGTCTATATGTTCAGCCATAAGGTTGACGAAGTCCTTAAATCGGCGGGCATCTTCGAGACGACAACGGTCAAAAAACGTTGGCGCGAACGCGGACTTACAAAATGCGACACAGGCCGTTATGATTGTAAGTTCAACGGGACTCGTGCGATTCACTTCATTTTCAAAGAGGGAATTGCTTTTAATCCCGATTTGGAACCAATGGAAGCGCAATCGCCCGCGCCCGAACCTGCCCCTTTGCAGGAGACACCGATCAGCGACTATGCCGTAGACGATGCCGCGGCCATTGATGAAATCTTCCGAGGTGAAGCATGATAGAACCTATCCACTTCTCCAAAGAAGAATTGAAACGCCACAGGGGGAACCTCGCGTTCCCCCATGCGGACGCCCACGGCCTTCCTGACGCCATCCAATCCAAGCTCAATACAGCGATTGCTAACATTCTGACAAAACGCCGCAAAGACGGCGAAGGAGACGAAGATGAGAAATCTTGACACCCAAGAACTCGACGCATTAAAGCGTCAACTCAGTTTATTGACGAAGCGCACACGGAGATAAAAAGCTCCGAACCGTCATTTACGCCCGCAAGAGCGCAGAGGACGAAAAACAGACCTCGCTCCCGACGCAAATCGCGCAATGTAAAGAGTTCATTGCCCGATACGGAGACCTGCTCGAACTCAAAGGTATTTACCAAGAGGACGATCGCAGCGGGATGTTCAGCGAAAACCGCACCGAATATCTCAAGATGATTGCAAGTGCGGAACGCATGGAGATCGACGTCGTGGTCGTGATGAAGCTCGACCGTTTGGCGCGTGATTTAGCGGATGCCGCAACGGCAATCAAGTTCCTGAAAAGCAACCGCTGTACCCTTCTCGCGGGCGACGACGTGAACAACGCCGATACCGCAGAGGGTGAATTCATGCGAAGCATTCTGCTTGCGCAGAACCAATTCCATGCCCGCCGTGTTGCAAGCGATGTCATTAAGACGGACTGCAATATCGCAAAGCAGGGAAAGACGGTCGGCGGCGTCGCTCCATACGGACTTAAAACCGTAGACAGGCACTATTACATCGACGAAAGCGAGGCTCCCGCGATCCGTCTCATGTTCCAAGGAATTGCCGACGGTAAAAGCTATCAAAGCGTTATCAAGGAACTGACGGAAAGCGGCTACCGTACAAGGAATGGCGAGATGTTCAGCTATTCCTCATTGAATGCTCTGCTCCGAAACGAGAAGTACTGCGGCACGTATATCTATAACCGCGAAGGCGGCAAAAAGAAGAAGGATCGAGTCCTTCTCGAACACGTTGATGAAGTCCGAATTGACGAACACATTGAACCCATCATCGACAAAGCACTGTTCGATAGAGTTCAAAGTATTCTCGACAAGCGTAAAAACGAGTGTCGTCCGCACATGGACGCAAGCAACTATCTCTTAACGGGGAAACTGTTCTGCAAAGAGTGCGGCGGCCCGATGAGCGGCGTATCTTCAACGGCCAGCGGACGAGGAAAGCGTAAATATCGCAACTACTGCTGTCCGAAACACCACAAGAGATACGGCGGCACTTGTCTGACCAAGAATATCAACGCGGATTATCTTGAATCCGCAGTGAAGTTCATTCTCACGGAGAGCGTCAACGGCTATCTTCAAGATACGTCTGCCGCGGAACAGATATTGTCCTGTCTCAATGCGCCTCTTCACAAGGAACGAGCGGAATTGTCCCGAAGGGTCTTTGACCTCGACGGACAAATTGATAAGTTCCTTTCCCGCGCCGCGTCCACGCCGAATGCCATACTCACGCAAAGATATGAGGACAAGGCGTCAGAGTATGCAAAGACGCAGGAAAAGCTCAAAGAGAAGATCGCCGAGATCGACAGCCAAATCGCGGCTACGAAAGCCATGACCTCGGACATGGTGGGCGGAAAACCGTTCACCGTGGAAGAATTGTTTGCTTCCGATGAGGACGCAAGACTGCTCATCGACCTCTTCGTCGAGCGAATCGAAATCGACGAAACGGGCGACGAAATTCAAATCATATTCCGTCAATAAACGACACGGCGCACAGCTCATCGGGGCTGTGCGCTCTTTCTATTTTACAGAACGAAGGAGAAAAAACATGTCAGCTATCAATGCAGTTGCCTATGCGCGGTATTCGTCGGACAGGCAACAGGAATCAAGTATCACCGTGCAACTCGCCGACATCCGTAAGTTTTGCGCAAGTCATCAAATCCACCTGATCCGTGAATATGTAGACGAAGCGCAGACGGGGACGAACGCCAACCGAAAGAACTTCCAGCAAATGGTGCAAGACGTAAAGGAGCGGGAATTTCAGCTTATCATCGTACACCGCCTTGACAGGTGGGCGCGGAGCGTCGATGACGGAAGATACTACAAAAAATATTTCAAAAAATACGGTGCAAAAATCGTCAGCGCGATCGAGGGATTCAACGAAACGCCCGAAGGTGAGTTTTACGAACTCATGTCAATGGGAATGGCCGAGCTGTATTCCAAGAAACTGGCGCGGGAATGCGCCGCAGGGAAGGTCGCAAACGCCCTTGAGGGAAAAGCACACGGCGGGACGCCTCTGCTCGGCTATACCGTAAAGGGAAAGCGGTATGTCATTGACGAACAGGAAGCGGAAGCCGTCAAAATCATCTTTCGTATGGCGTCTGAGGGATACGGATACACCTATATCCGCGATTATCTCAACAAAAACGGATACCGCCATTCGGACGGACGCCTGTTTACGGCGCACTTCTATGATATTCTCCGCAACCGAAAATATATCGGGGAATACGTCTACAATCGCACCGTCTCCAAGGACGAAAACGGCTACCGAAACAATCACAGGAACCGTGCCGAGCATGACATCATCCGTCTGCAAGGCGCGATCCCTCAGATCGTCGACAGGGAGACGTTTGAAAAAGTTCAGGCTTTGCTTGATTCCCGCAAGGCAAACAAAATATATACGCCCATACGCCGAGAGCGGAAATTCCTCTTATCGGGACTTCTCCGCTGTGCGGAATGCGGGCGGGCGATCTGCGGGTCGAGCGCGGCCAAGGACGGCATACGATATCCCGTCTACCGTTGCGGAGCCAAAGGACGCACCTGCCCCACACGGATGATAAACAGCCACTATCTCGACGACTACGTTCACACTCTTTTGACGGGGTGCCTCTTCAAGCCCGAAAACGCCAACCGACTTGAGCAATTCATACAGGATTGCTATGTACGGGCGTACAATGCACTTCGGGACAAATGGAACGCGTCGCGTGAAACCGTAGGAGTTATCCAAGAAAAAATCGCCGAATTGGAGAGGGAACTCAGCGGAGAGCAAGCTTCCCCCTTGCAACAGTTGATCGAGGCGCAGATCGATACCCTTCAGGCAAACCTTCATAAGACCGAGTACAAGCAGGAGCTTATGGAAAAGGAAATCGCCGCGTTTCCCGATTACAACCCGCTGCGGATCAGAAAGAACGTGAAAAAGTATTTTGAAAGGCTTTCCGACCGTTCCTTTGACAACTTGCAACGATGTTTTCGGGAATTGGTGCGTATCATCAAAATCGACAACGACCATATCAAAATCACGTTTGCATTCAACGTTCTCATGGACGCATACACCCCCATTACGGGGACAGTGATTGAGACGAGGGATTATATTGCCCGACCCGAAAACTTTTACAGGCAGACATTTGCCTTCTCCAAACTGACCATTCTGACAGAATGAGAGAGCGGCGGCCTCGGAAAAGCACGGGAGAGCGCAAAGATACCGCACTCAAAAAGCCGCCGAAAGCGACTTATTTTGACGGATCCCCGCGGAAGTGAGTTCGACAATATGACGTTTGAACGGTTCGAGAGCGAGAGTCAAAAGGCATCAAATTGGCACAAAAACGGCCGTTTCGGGGCGATAATTCGTCAAAATCGACCGCGTGGAAGTGTGCAGGGTTCCGCCCTTCTTATCTCCACCATAACAAGCAAATACGCACCTCGTTTGAGGTGCGTATTTGACGTCTATACCTCTGCTATGAGCGGCAAAGCCGCGTTCCGAAGTGCCCGCCTTTCGGCAGGCACTATCTTTTTGGAGCGATACGAGAACGGAACGCGGGGCGGATATGCCGCTCACCCCCTCGTTCTACGCAAAGGAGCGCGCATATGCGTATGATAGATTTCACATAATCTTAACGGCAATATCAAATTGCAAAAACAATTTTTCTTGCATACTGAAAAAAGCTGTGCTATAATGTTAAAGAAAGCATATAAGTGAGGTATTTGATATGAAAAAGAAATCGGCCGCTGTGCTCGGGATCGCGCTTTCCGCGTGCATGGCCGTCGTGCTAACCGCCTGCGGCATTTTCGATCTCGGCAAAGGGGACAATAACTATCCTTATGATATCGCGGTCAGCGAGGGATATACGGAGAGCGAGGGAAGTTGGCTCGCGGAGACGACTCCGACTTCCACGCTTTATCGCCGTCTGTGGGAAGAGGCGGTTGCGGACGGCTCGTTCAGCGGCACATATTTTGAATTTTTAAAGGAACTCGATCTCGGGGACGGCGGCGCTTATCTGCAAAATTCTCTGCTCTCGGCCGTCAGCGTCGTGGCGTATATGAATTCGAGCTCCGCGAGCGCGGGCGCCGGAGTGATCTTGTCCGTCGACGCGGCTTCGGGCGATATGGACGTCATGACGAACTATCACGTCGTTTACAGCGCGGCGTCGCAGAGGATCTATAACCATATCGAACTCTATCTCTACGGGAGCGAGACGAGCGCCCAGAAGCTTACGGCGACTTACACGGGCGGCTCCGCTTCGGAAGACATCGCCCTTCTGCATGTTGAGGGGAGCGATAAGGTCATTGCAACGGGAAGCGGGGCGAAGACGTACACAAACCGAGAGATCGTACAGGACAGCGCCGCAAAGGCCGTCACGATCGGCGACTCCGACGCGCTCCTCGCGGGCGATAAAGTTTACGCCATCGGAAATCCCGAGGCATGGGGCATTTCCGTGACCGAGGGGGTCGTTTCCGTGGACGCCGAATATGTCACCATGGAATCCATAGACGGAAGCGGGGAAGTGAGCATGCTCGAGATCCGTACGGACGCCACGGTCAATCACGGCAATTCGGGCGGCGGACTCTTCAACGCGGCGGGGGAACTCATCGGCATCGTCAACGCCCGCAGCGAGGCGAACGGCGTGGAGGGCGTCGGCTATGCGATTCCCGTTGACCATGCCATGGCCGTGGCGGAAAATATCAGGGCGAACGGCGGCTCGCTCTCTTATGCGCGGCTGGGGATCACCATCGAGACGGCGGAGAGCCGTTCCGTGTTCGATCCCGTTTCGGGCAGAACTTTTCGCTCGGAAAAACTTGTCGTCCGTTCGGTGACGGAAGGCGCGGCAAAAAAGAGCGGCATGGACGTCGGCGATACGATCGTTTCTCTGACCCTCGGCGGGAAGACGGTCGAGGCGACGCGGCGCTATAAAGTGACGAATTTGCTTCTGGAAGTCAGGAAGGGGGACTCGCTCACCGTCGTCGTTTCGAGGGACGGCCAGCCGAAGACGCTCCAAGTGACTTTCGACGCAGACGGATATTTTGAAACGGGAATATAAAAAACGCCCGAAATGGGCGGAAATCGTAAAAAACAGCAGGGAGACGAAAAGGGTCTCCCTGTTTTTATTGCGCGGAGGGGGGCGGCAAAATATCTTTCAGAGTATAGCGGGAAAGAAACTCGTGCACGTTTTCGTCGAGCGCTCTCCAGATGGGGAGCGTGGTACAGGTGTCCGCATGGGGACAGCCGCCCTCTTTGATACAGTTCGTAACGGAAAAGGAGTTTTCGATCGCCTCGAGAATCTCCGCGACGGAATAAGCCTCGGGCGCACGGCTCAGACGGTAGCCGCCGTTTTTCCCGCGCGAGCCCTCCACGAGCCCCGCTTTGGCCAGGGCGGTCATGATGTTTTCCGAATACTTATGCGGGATACCGTTTGCGAGCGCGACGTCTCTGAGAGAGGTGAAATCTTCTCTCCCCGCCAGCGCCGCCATGATGCGGAGCGCGTATTCTCCCCTTGTCGAAACGATCACTGCTCGCCTTCCCCGTGCCCCTCAGCGTCATGCTCGTGGTCGAGAGCGGGGAAGTCCTTTTCATCATAGGGGATGTTGTGTTTGACGTAGTAGTCGCGGACGGCCGCCTGCACGGCCTCTTCGGCGAGCACGGAGCAGTGGAGCTTGTATGCGGGAAGTCCCCCCAAGGCCTCGGTCACGGCTTTATTCGTGAGCAGAAGCGCCTCTTTTAAGGGCTTGCCCTTGATCATCTCCGTCGCCATGGAGCTCGAGGCGATGGCGCTTCCGCAACCGAACGTTTCGAATTTGACGTCGGTGAGAATGCCGTCTTCGACCTTGATGTACATTTTCATGATGTCGCCGCATTTGGCGTTGCCGACTTCGCCCACGCCGTCGGGGTTTTCGATGATGCCGACGTTGCGCGGATTTCTGAAGTGGTCCATTACTTTTTCGCTGTATAATGACATAGGTGTCTCCTTTTTTGTTTTTCGAATATTTCTTTATTTCGAACATTTCTTTGCTCGGCCTGCGGCCTACGAAAAGAAACGTTCGAGCGAACTTTCCCCGTTCATCAATCGGGTTGGCCGCGGAAGCGTTATAAGCAATTACAACAAGGCGCAGGTATGCGCCGACTTGAGTCGCCCACGGCGGAAGTAAATTCCGACTAAGGCACATGATTTCGGAATGGTTTCGAACATTTCTTTGCTCGGCCTGCGGCCTACGAAAAGAAACGTTCGAGCGAACCTTCCCCGTTCATCAATCGGGTTGGCCGCGGAAGCGTTATATGCAATTACAACAAGGCGCAGGTATGCGCCGAATTGAGTCGCCCACGGCGGAAGTAAATTCCGCCTAAGGCACATTATTTCGGAATGATTTCGAACATTTCTTTGCTCGGCCTGCGGCCTACGAAAAGAAACGTTCGAGCGAACCTTCCCCGTTCATCAATCGGGTTGGCCGCGGATGCGTTATATGCAAGGACAATAAGGTTCCCGTAGGGTACCAAATGGGGTGCGCTTAGGCGGGGAAACCCCGCCATGCGCCATGATTTCGGAATGGTTTCAAACATTTCTTTGCTCGGCCCGCGGACGCGTAGGGCGTCAGCCTGCGCGTCATCCTACCCCGCGCGTCATTCTGAGCAAAGCGAAGAATCTCGCGGGCCTTCGAAAAGAAAGTATCCGAGGGGTTGCGGGCGGCGTCATGCTGAGAACAGGAGTTGTACGCAATCCGTAAAAGATGTACCGAAGCATCTCGCCGCATGATTTACGTTTGCCCCCTCAGTCACCTTTGGCGACAGCTTCTCCTTGGGAGGAGCCTTGCATCGACTCGCTTCATTCACCCCTTGCGGGGGTCGGAATGAGGCTCCTCGTGCCATGCGCATCTTTCAAAAAATTGTCCGAGCGCATTCTTGCCGCAATTTTAATACAAAAGCTCCAAAAAATCACAGGATATACTGCCGTTTTCCCTCTTGCAGATCGCGCCAGACGGGGGACATATTCCGCAGATAAGTCACGACTTCGGGGACTTTTTCGAGGATATAGTTTATCTCTTCCTCGGTGTTTTCGGCGCTGAGCGTGAGGCGGAGAGAGCCGTGCGCGACATCGTGCACTCTCCCGATCGCGAGGAGCACGTGCGAGGGATCAAGCGAGCCGGAAGTGCATGCCGAACCCGACGATGCGGAGATCCCCATGTCGTCGAGGAGCAAAAGGAGGGATTCGCCCTCGATGCCCTCAAAGCAGAAATTCACGTTGCCGGCAAGGCGTTTTTCCCTGTCGCCGTTGAGGGCGCTGTGGGGGATCTTTTCGAGCCCCGCAATGAGTTTATCGCGCAATATTTTGATTTTTTTCTCTGTTTCGGGAACCGTCTCCACCGCTTCTTTCATGGCGGCGGTCATGGCTTTGATGGCGGGGAGATCTTCCGTCCCCGCGCGTTTGCCCCTCTCCTGTGCACCGCCCTCTATGAGGGGATAGAGGGGAGCCCCCTGCCGCACATAGAGCGCGCCGACGCCCTTGGGGCCGCCGAACTTGTGCGCGGAGAGCGCCAGATAATCGCACCCGATTTCCCGAACGTCTACGGCCGTGTGTCCGACCGCCTGCACCGCGTCCGTGTGGAAGAAAATTTTTTTCTCCCTGCAAAGTTTCCCGATCTCCTCTACGGGTTGCAGCGTGCCGATCTCGTTGTTCGCAAACATCACGGAGACGAGGCAGGTATTGCCGTCGAGCTCCTTTTCAAGATCGGAGAGACGGACGATCCCGTCTGTACCGACGGGCAGCAAAACGACTTCGAACCCTTCCCGTTTGAGTTTATTGAGGGTATGGAGAACGGCGTGATGTTCGATCGCCGTGGAGACGATCTTCGTCTTTCCCTTTATTTTCCCGAGATGCGCGGCGGAGAGAATGGCCTGATTGTCTGATTCGCTGCCGCCCGAGGTAAAATAGATCTCTTTGGGTTGAGCGCCGAGGAGCGCCGCGATCTCCGCCCTGCACGCTTCGAGGAGGGATCTTGCCTCTTGCCCGACGGTGTAGAGAGAGGAGGGATTTCCGTAAAATTTTTCTGCGGTATCGACGTACGCCCCGAGCGCACAGGCGCGCATTCTGGTCGTCGCCGCATTGTCGGCATAAACTTTCATATGTACTTCCATTTCCTACTTAATTTGTAGGTATTATAGCATATGTATACACGGAAGTCAAGAAAATTAAAAATGAAAAATCAAAAATTACCGTAAGACATATTGCGTATATCCCGCCGCGCTCTTATGGGGGGAAGAATTGGCCGTGGCGGGGCGGCGATGCAATTTGTGAAACAAAAAAACAGATTAAGCGGCGGGGATTGCAAAGAGAGAGAAAAAAAGGTATAATCCGTGGCAGAACGATAAGGGAGAAACAACATGGCAAAAAAGAGAATGTCAACAAAAAAAGCGGTTGCGATCTTTTCGCCCTGCATGACGCTGGTCGTTGCGATCATGCTCGTGCTCGTCATTGCGGCGACGATGTTCTATGAGGACATCAGTCTCTTTCTGTACGGCCGTTCGCAGAATGTCGACGCGGCGGCGCTGGCCGACGGGGAGGCCCTCTGCGAGGACATCGTTGAGGAGGGCGTTGTGCTCCTCAAGAACAACGAAGATGAAAACGGCGCGCCCGCCCTTCCTCTTTCGGAGGCGGAATTGCAGAAAGTCAACGTATTCGGCTGGGCGGCGTACGATTGGATGACGATGGCGTTTGGCTCCGGCTATGCGAACACCGATCTTCCCAAGATCAAACTCTTTCCCGCCCTCGAGGAAGCGGGTATCGGATACAATCAGGATCTCTATAACCTTTATAAAGATTATTACACCGCGCACAGCAAGACGTACGGCGATCAGGACTATCTCGAATACCGCGGCGGCGTTTCGTTTGGGAGCGAAGAGATCTTCGTGCTCCGCGAACCCTCCAAAGATCAATATCTCAGCCTGAAAGACAGCATTCAGAGCTATTCCAAGGTCGGGCTCGTCGTTATCGGCAGAACGGGGAGCGAGAGCAAAGACCTCGAACTCAGACAGGTCAAGCAGAAGACGTCGGGCAGCAACGACAAGATCACCGACAACAGCCGTCATTATCTCGAGCTCTCAACCGAGGAAGAGGCCATGATCGAGGTCGCGACGGAACTTTGCGAAAAGGTCATCGTCATCCTCAACACCGCCAATACGATGGAGACGGGCTTTCTCGACAACGGCAAGATCGACGGGGCGCTTCTCGTCGGGATCACGGGGCTCACGGGCGTGAGGGGGCTTGTGAACGTCCTCCGCGGCTATAAAGACGCCCCCGTACCCGTGCGCGACGAAAACGGCGCTCCCACTTACGACGCGGAAGGCGTTGCCGTCTATGAAAAGAACGAGGACGGCAGCGTCAGAACGGAGCGCGTCAAGGTCTCCCCCTCCGGCAGAACGGTAGATACTTATGCCTACGACATCCTCGGTACGACGCCCTCCGCCGTCAATCAGGGCGACAAGGGGTCGAACGAGGCGGGCGCGGGCACGATCTATGCGAATTGCAAGAATGAGGACAGCCGCTATCGCGCCTATGTAGACTATTCCGAAGGTATCTATGTCGGCTATAAATGGTTTGAAACGGCGGACGCGGAGGGTTTTTGGGACGACGTACAGAACGAGTATGGCGCCGGATACAATGGCGTCGTGCAGTGGCCTTTCGGCTACGGCCTCTCCTATACCGATTTCAGCTGGACGGTAAAAGACGTCAAAGTCGGCGGGACGTCGAAGAGGGACGGGGAACTTCAGGCGGACGATACGATCGTCTTTACCGTCGAAGTGCAGAACCTCGCTCCCGAGGGCGGCTTCCCCGGCGCGGACGTCGTTGAACTTTACTATTCGGCGCCCTATATCGACGGCGGGATCGAGAAATCCTCCGTTGTCCTCGGCGCCTTCCAAAAGACAAAAGTGCTTCAGCCGCAGGAGAAAGAGACTGTTACGCTGGAGCTCTGCGTGCAGGATATGGCCTCCTACGATTGCTACGACAGCAACGAAAACGGACACACGGGCTACGAGCTCGACGCAGGTAAATACGAGATCAAACTCATGCAAAATGCGCATGAGATCAAGAGCGCCGAAACGGTTTTTGCCTATACCATGTCCGAGACCGTATGCTACGAAAATGATGCGGACACGGGGAATGCGGTCGAAAACCGCTTCACGAATCCGAACGGGCAGGGGAACGATCAGACGATCGACGAGGCCGATCTCGACGGCTCGCACGAGGAGACCCCTGTCAAGTATCTTTCCCGCCGCGACTTCAAGGGGACCTATCCCCTGAAGATCTCTTCTCCCCGCAACAGGACGGCGGAGGCGGAAAGCGTTGCAAAGCAGGTCGCGCCGACGGCGGAACAGCTCGCCTATACGAGCGAAACGGATGCGAAGCGTACGCGGGAATCAAACGGCCTCAAGTTTAAAGACGTCCTCGGCACGGAGAGCTACGACGACGAGATCTGGGAAAAGCTCATCGCCAACATTACGGACGAAGAACTTCTCAACCTCGTGCAGGACGGCTATTTCAAGACGGCGGCCATCGAAAGCATCGAAAAGGTGCAGTATGTCGACCTCGACGGCCCGCTCGGCTTCAATACCCGCGTCACGGGCGGCAACGGCACGACGTGCATGTTCATCGCCTACCCGAGCGCCACGATGCTGGCGCAGACGTGGAGAGAAGACCTCGCGCTTGCGTTCGGCCGCAGTGTGGGCAGGGAGCGCAAGTCGATGGACGGCCTCCGCGGCTGGTATGCACCCGGCGCAAACCTGCATCGCAATCCTTTCGGCGGCAGAAACGGCGAATATTACAGCGAAGACAGTCTCCTTTCCGGCCTTATCTGCGCGGGGACCGTGCAAGGCGCAAAGGACATGGGCGTCTATTCCTACGTCAAGCACTTCGCCGTCAACGACAGCGAGTACAACCGCGAGGGCCTCTTCACATTCCTCACCGAACAGACTCTCCGCGAGACCTATCTCCGTCCTTTTGAGATCATGATTAAAGAGGGGGGCGGGAATGCGCTCATGACGGCCATGAACCGCCTCGGAAGAGTTTGGACGGGTGCGAACCACGCCCTCGTCACCGAGATCGCCCGCGGAGAATGGGGTTTCCGGGGCACGGTCGTCACCGACTGGATGAATTCGGAAGAGACATACATGCCTCCCTACCGCGGCATATGGGCCGGAAACGACATCTGGCTCACAAACGGCCTCACCGCGCCCGCGTTCGATCCCCTCAAAAACAATCAGATCGCGGCGAAGATGTCTGAAGACGCCGCGCACGACGTGTTATGGACGCTTGTCGACACGTTCAACGCCGAGACGGCGTTCGATCCGAATGCGGATATCGCCTTTGACCGCGGCGCCGTATACGATCTCACCTGGGTATGGTATATAGTCCTCGTCGAAGTCGTCCTTGCGGCAGGCGTGGCCGTTATGGGATACTTCCTCGTCCGCACGATCGTGAGGAACAAGAAAGCTGCAGCTCCCGCGGGAAAGGCGGCAGAAAGCGAAAGCGGCGATGTGAACAATGTAAATGACGGGATCGAAGGGAACGAAAAATAAAGGGAAACGCTCAATTCTTTCATATTGACAACTCCGCCCTCATCTGTTAGAATACGGATGAGGGTTGTTTTATGAGAAATATTGCGATCGTTGAGGATGAAGACGGCGCCGCCGAGATTCTGAAAAGCCACATTGCGCAGTACGCGCGGCTCAACGGGCAGGAATTTCACATCGACCGGTTCCGCGACGCCGTAGAGTTCCTTGAGGGCTATCAGGCGATCTACAGCGTTGTATTTCTGGACATCCAGATGCCGCGCCGCGACGGCATGAGCGCCGCCGTGGATCTCCGCGCCGCCGACAAAACGGTCTCCATCATTTTTATCACCAATCTCATGCAGTATGCGCAGAAGGGGTATGAGGTCGACGCCGTTGCCTATCTCCTCAAGCCCGTCTCCTATTACGACTTTGCGCTCAAGTTCCGCAAGGCGCTCGACGTCTATGTCATGAACGAGGAGCAGACCATTACGGTCAACACGGCAAGCGGACTGTGCCGCATCTCCACGGACAAGCTCATGTATGTGGAGACCGTACGCCACCGTCTCTATTATCATCTCGTGGACGGCGTTGTGGAAATGACGGGCGTTTTGTATAAAGTGGAAAACGAACTCAAAAAATTCGGATTTCTCCGCTGTAACCAATGCTATCTCGTCAATCCGAAGTTCATCGTGAGCGTGAAAGGGTTTACCGTGCAGGTCGGGAGCGAGACCCTCATGATCAGCCGTCCGCGGAGAAATGCCTTCCTCGCGGAGCTGGCGGGCCGCTTTGCGGGCGCGGAGGGGAAACATGACTGAAGTTTTTCTCGTTTTCGGCATGATCATCGTCGAATTTCTTGCGGAACTTCTTCTCTTTTCGGCGATGCTTCTCAGAAAACTCAAACGGCGTAAGGGATTCGCGTGGCGGCTCCCGCTCTCCGTTGTCGCCCTCTTTGCCGTCGGGCTGCTCGCCGCATGGTTTTATTCCGCTTTCGGGGAGAACGCTTTCGGCCGCATCGCCGTCTATCTCGTTCTCTTTACTGTGTTTACTTCGCTTGCGGCCTGGTGCTTTGAGGGACCTTTTTTCACCGTCCTTTTCTGCTGTGCGCTCGCCTATGCGGCGCAGAACCTCGCCTACAAGCTCTTTCTCATCTTCTGGACGGCGGGGGAAGCTTTCCGCTTGTTTGACGGATGGGGAGACCGCTTCAGTCTCTGTTACCGTCTCATCTATTATTCTTTCCTGCTCGCGTGTGCGGCGGCGGAATATTTCTTTTTTCTGCGCCGCGTGGCGGGACGGCTCGCCACTTGCGATCTCGACAGCCGCATGCTCGCCTTTGCCGTGTCTGCCCTCGCGGTCACGATCATTCTGTGTTCTTTCGAAGACGTCTACTTCGCCCGTCTCAGCGTGGAGAGGGAGAACAGATTTGAGGCCGCCGATCTCGTTGTCCTCAGGGAGACGGGCAATGCCTTTTCGGCCGTGTGCTGTATCATCGTCTTTCTGCTCTCCTATAAGACGCTCGAGGAGCGGGAACTCAGCCGCGAAGTTGATTATCTCAAGCATGCGATCCGTCAGAGCGAACGGCAGTATCACATCTCCAAGGATACCATCGACCTCATCAACATCAAGTGTCACGACATCCGCTACAGGCTCGGGATGCTCGCTTCCGAGGTCCCCGTGCTCGAGGACATCCGCAAGGACGTCTCCATCTACGATTCCCGTATCGAGACGGGCAGTCCGCTCCTCAACGTCCTCCTCACCGAAAAGAGCCTCTATTGTGAACAGAACAACATCAACATCTCTTGCATGATCGACGGCGGAAAGCTCGGTTTCATCGAGGAGGGAGACCTCTACTGCCTCTTCGGCAACCTCATCGACAACGCTCTCGACGCCGTTAAAAAGATCGCAGAGCCCGAGCGCAGGATCATTGACCTCGTTGTCAAGCAAAAGGGCGATCTTCTCCTCGTGCAAGAGGAGAACTATTTCGACGGCGAGTTGGAATTCACAGACGGTCTGCCCGTCACGACGAAAGGGGACAGGGAGCATCACGGTTTCGGCATGCGCTCGCTCAGGCTCATCGCGCGCAAGTACGGCGGAGAACTCTCCGCGTACGTCAAGGGAGACGTCTTTCATCTCAACATCATCTTCGGCGCCGAAGGCGCGCAGAACACACAGTAAGGTCTTCCCGCACCGTGGCGGCACGGGAAGAAGGGGATAAAGGAAGAAAGTATGGGTTATCTTGAAATCGTAGGCATTGTTTTCGGGGCGATATGGTTCGTTTTTCTCGTGGCAATGTTCCATTACGGCGTTTTTTCGGTGATCGGCATCTTTGCGGGGAAGCGCTTTCCGAAGCGGGAGGAAAAACTGCGCTACGGTATTGTCATCAGCGCGCGGAACGAGGAGAAAGTCATCGGCGAACTGCTCGACAGCATTTGGCAGAACGGCTATCCGCATGAAAAGTTGCAGGTTTTCGTCGTGGCGCACAACTGTACCGACAAAACGGCGGAGGTCGCCCGCGCCCACGGGGCGATGGTGTACGAGTACGACAACGACAAGGAGTGCGTGCTCGGCTTTGCTTACCGTTACCTCTTCAAGTGCATCGAAAGGGACTACGGCACGCAGTCTTACGACGGATTTTTCATCATCAATGCAGACAACATTTTGCCTCCCGGCTATCTCTCGAAGATGAACGACGCCTACCTCTTCTACGACAGGAAGTATGCAGTCACCTCTTTCCGCAATTCGAGCAACTTCGGCGATAACTATATGTCCTGCCTCTACGGGATCTTTTTTCTTGCCGCATGCCGCTTCGAGGCGCGCGGGAGAACGTATTGCGGTTGTTCCACCCGCGTCTCGGGGACGGGTTACGTCATGCCTGCGAGCTATGTAAAGGACGGCTGGAACTATGTCACGCTCACCGAGGATTGGGAGTTTACGGCCGATCAGATCGCGCAGGGCAATAAGATCATGTACTGCGACGAGGCGGAATTTTTCGACGAACAGCCCACCTCCGTGCCGGTCATGCTGCGGCAGAGGCTGCGCTGGGCGCGCGGGCATACGATCGTCTTTTTCACCCGCTTTGCGCGCCTTGTCAGGGAACTCTTTACCCCGCGGAAGAAAGGGGGGAAAGACAACAAATTTTCACAGTACGACATCGCCGTCTCTATCCTTCCCTCGGGCGCGATCGGCGTCGGGCTTTGGCTCTTGCAAGTCGGCCTCATCGCCTTTGCGCCTCTCTTCGGCTACGAGGCCGCAAAGGTATGGATCTTGTATGCCATCGTCTCGGCGGCCGCGTTCGTCTTTTCTTACACGATCACCATGCTTACGGGCGCGCTGCTCATGCTCCTCGAGCGCAGGCGCATCCCCAAGGTCGGTTTCTTCCGCCGCCTCGCCGCTCTCCTCCTCTGGCCGTTTTTCCTGCTGCTCAACGTCATTCTCGACGTCGTATCTCTCTTTGTGAAAAATCTGGTCTGGAAGCCCATTCCGCATGTCGGCAAGAAAGAAAAAAAGGGATGAGGGGGCGCCGCCCGCAATCGATGTAACAAAACTGCAATTTGAGAAACGCTTCTTGACCGAAGCGTTTTTTGTTATTAAAATGTTGACGAACAATGATAAGGAGGAAACAGTATGAAAGCAAAAACAGCGTTTGCGCTTGTGCTTACGGCAGCGCTCGGATTGGGAACGCTCGCGGGCTGCGGCGGCAACGGCACAGAGAAAAATTTGACGGACGCCGCGCTCACGGGGGATTATCTTGCGGATTTCTCCAAGGGAGATCCCGGGAAAAAAGTTCTCTTTCCGACGAGCGGCTACACCAACGGCACAGTGTTCAACACACAGTGGGACGCTTCCCAACTCACCTATTCGGAGGGGCAGATGCACCTCGGCCTTGCGGAGAATCCCGAGGGCACGCTCGAGGCGAGAACGCAGTGGTACGGCGGGGAGGCGCGTACGGCCTATTACTTCGGCTACGGCGACTATGAAGTCCGCATGAAGCCCTCCACATCCGTGGGGACGGCTTCGACGTTCTTCGTCTGCACGGGGAACTACGACGTATGGCCGGACGGCACGCAAAACCCTTGGGACGAGATCGATATCGAATTCCTCGGCAAGGACACAACAAAAGTCCAGTTCAACTACTTTGCCGACGGCACGGGCGGACACGAGCACATGTACGATCTCGGCTTCGACGCAAGCGAGGAGTTCCATAACTACGGCTTCCGCTGGGCGGAGAACTATATCACTTGGTTCGTGGACGGAAAGCCCGTCTACCGCGTCGACAAGGCGAATATCAAGGCGGGCGAGGCCTTCCCCAAGACGGCGGGCCGCGTCCTCATGAACTATTGGGCGGGCGCACCCGGCTTCGGCGACAATACCGCCGAGGGCTGGATGGGCAAGTTCGAGGGCCCCGACCAAAAGACTGCAGACTATCAGTGGGTCAAGACTTCGGCCGTGAAGCAGGCCCCTCCCGCGGGAGATCCCTACGCCCCCGCAAAGGGAGACGCCTACGAGGGCGATTGGAGCAAGGAGACCGCGGTCGAGATGAACTTCGCTTCCGCGGAGGAATACACCGTGACGCCTGCGGCGGATAAGAAGTCCGCGCAGATCACCTATACGGACGTCGCGGGCAACAGCTATCACAACGTTCAGACGGACGTCACCGAGGCTGCCGCGGGACACGGATTCATGCAGCTCACCGCCAAGAACAACGGCACCGCTCCCGTCTCTCTCCGCATCAACGTGCAAAACGCCGAAGACAAGGCGATCAACGCCGCGGCGTCGCAGGACGGCGAAAAGGTTGAGACCGATCTCGTGTACGGCGGCTCCTTCTTCACGATCGAGGCAGGCAAGGCCGCCGTGTGCGAAGTGAAATATGCGGGGATCGCGTCGGCCGTTCAGCTCATGATCGACTCCTCCACCAACAAGGCGGACAAGAGCAGCGGCAACATCACCGTATCGGGGCTGAAATTCGCGGGAGAAGGGGAAGAACCCCCGAAGGCCGATGCCACAGATTGGAGCAAAGTGGCGGCGCAAGAGCTCGGCTTTGCGGACAGCGAACCCTTCACCGTTGCCCTCTCTGAGGACAAATTGTCCGCAGACGTCACTTATACGGCGGCGGAGGGCGCTACCTATACGAACATCGAAATGACGGCTCCCGCCGCGGCGGCAAATGCCGATCTCGCTCACTTCACGGTCAAAAACAACGGCGAAAAGGACGTGTATCTCCGTATCAGTCTTATCAACAACGAAAAAGACGCGGAGAACGTGGCGAGCGGTTATACCAAGAGTTCGGACGTCAACGTCTCCGCAACGATGAACGGCGCGGCCGTGGAGACCAACCTCACGAACGGCGGTTCTTATTTCACCATTCCTGCGGGTGCCGAAGTAGAGTGCGTCATCAAGTATGAAGGCACGGTCGACAGGATCCAGCTCATGCCCGACACCGCGAAGTGGGAAGATGAGGAAACGCACGCGGGCAATATCACCGTCTCTGCGCTCAAGTTCGCAAAGAGCGGCGAGGCTCCCGAAGAACCCGCTCCCTCCCTTCCCGCAGCGGACAACAAGGGCGTTACGGTGAACGGTACCAAGCTCGCGGTTACGGGCAATACGGAGGATTATGTCGTCATTTCCGACGAGGCAAAAAATACGCTCCGCGTCGTTTATGCGGACCTTGCGGGCGCGACCTATAAGAACCTTTGGATGGACGCGACCGAGATCGCCCGCACGAAGAACGTTTTCAGCGTAAAAGTGACGAACAACGGCACCGAAAAGCTCACTTTCCGCATCGACATCGAGAGCGTCACGAAGCATGGTGATAACAATATCGTCGCCTGCAACCAAAGCGCCACACAGGACGGCGCGGAGGTTTGGACCGATCTTGCATGGGGCGGCTCCAAGTTCGAGATCAAAGCCGGGGCAACGGCGGTCTGCGCCGTTACATACGACACTTCGATGGGCCCCACCAACGTCAAGATGTACTTCGACACCTGCATCAACGAAGACACCGCAAAGCACAGCGGTGACGTGTTGCTCGCCGATATGGCTTTCACGGGAACGGGCAGTTATGCGCCTACGCCGGCGGATCCCACGGGCGACCCCGTTGCGCTCACTTTCAACATGGAGGCCAATTCGGGCTACACCATGTCTGCGGGCGAAGAGAATAAATCGTGGACGCTCAGCTACGTCGGCAAGGGCAACACCTATAAGCCCGTGACCGCCGACTGCGCCGAACTCGCCGTGGGGAAGAACACTTTCACGATCACGATCAAGAACAACAAGGATACCGCCGTCACCGTTCGCGTGGACGTACAGGGCACAACGCGGGTGGATACGAGCAACGGCGACGGCTCGGGTAGTGGCACGGACTGCACCAATAAGTCTGCGACCTGCACGGGCGGCGGCTCGGACCTCTACACCGACCTTACATGGGGCGGCACGAAAGTCACCCTTGCGGCGGGCGAGGAAGTCACCCTCACCATCACCTATGACGAGACGATGGAGCAGGGCGCGGTGAAGAACATTCTCATCTTTGTCGACTCGATGGGCGGCGATGACAACGATCATGACGCGAGCGTCACGGTCAGCGGGTTCATCTTCTCCAACAAAGAGTAAGCGGATAAAACAAAAGAAAAAGGAGACAGCGATGTCTCCTTTTTTGTCTGCAAAAAAACCGCTCCCCGCGGAGGGAAGCGGTGTAAATGCTGTTTGCTCAGTCTGCCTTAAAAGGGATCAAAGCTGCGACGCGGGCACGCTTGATGGCGATGGCGACCTCTCTCTGGTGCTTCGCGCAGGTGCCTGTCATGCGGCGGGGCAGGATTTTGCCGCCCTCGCTGATGAACTTCTTCAGCTTATTGACCTCTTTGTAGTCGATGGCGCTCTTTTCCTGGCAGAAGAGGCAGACTTTTTTGAAGTTGGGCTTTTTGAAGCCGCGCTTTGCGGGACGGTCGCCTCTGTCGCGTTCGCGGCGGGGCTCTGTCGTCTCTTTCATCTCCTCTTTGATCTCCGCTTCCGTGGGTTCCTCGTGAACTTCCTCAACGGTCCGGAGCTCTTCGTTTTCTTCCATGATCATTCTCCTTGAATTTTTAATTTGGGGACTCAGAACGGAATATCACCGTCGTCGTCAAAAGATTCGAGCGCGGGCTTTTTCTTGGGCGTACCCGTGCCGACGCTCTTGGGTGCGGCGGGAACGTCGTAAAAGTCGTCTCCTGCGCTCTGGTTCCTCGCAGTGAGGAATTCGATATCTTGCGCGACAATGTCTACCGCGGTGCGGCGGTTCCCTTGGTTATCTTCGTAGTTGCGGATCTGGATACTGCCCGATACCGCCACTTTGTTGCCCTTTTTGCAGTACTTGCCGACATTTTCGGCGAGCCCGCGCCAAGCGGTTACGTTGAAGAAATCCGTCTGTCTTTCGCCGTCGCTCGAAGAATAGCTGCGGTTGACGGCGATCGAGAAGCGGCACATGGGGATCCCGCTGTTGGTCTCGGACATATCGGGGTCGCGCGTGAGATTTCCGATCAAAAACACCTTATTCATTTTACTTTTCCTCTTTCTTTGTGATCACACGGCGAAGCATGTCGGCTGAAATTCCCGCAACACGGTCGAGCTCTTTGATAACGGCGCCTTCGGCAACAAAGTTCATGAGAGCGAAGTAGGCTTCTGTCTGGAACTGAATGGGATAGGCCGTTTTGCGGACGCCCCATTTGTCGACAGATTCTACGCTTCCGCCCATCGACGTCACGATATCGGCATACTTTTTGAGTTCCGCCTCTCTCGCTTCGTCTTCCATGTCGCTCTTGAGGAGCATGAGCATCTCGTACTTCTGCATAATTTTCACCTCCCGGACTTATTCGGCATGCGATCTCCGCATGCAAGGTTTGTAACTATTATAGCCGTTTTTTCCCCATTCGTCAACGGATTTCCGCGGAGAAAAGGGAGATTTTTTTGCGGAAAGCGTCAACCGCAAAAAACCCGCCGCTTGCGGGCGGCGGGAAAGTTTCTCAGTGGCCGAATGTTTCGGAGATGTGGCGGATCAGCTTGATGACGCCGCTGATCGTCAGCTCGTTGAGGTTGGTATAGTAACCTCCGTCATCTTTCTGGTATTGGAAATGCTCGATAGAGATGTCGGGGCTTTCGTCGATCAGTTCGTGGAGATACATCTGCCCGAGCGTGATGGAGTTGATCTCGCCCGTGATCTTCGTGATGAGATGTCCCATTTCCGTGATAGGGGTGTCGGCGCCCGTTTCGTTGTCCATCTCGAGAAGGAGATACCACACGCCCGCATGATAAGCGACGAGTTCGGTATTCTGCTGCCCTTGAACGGTGCCGAAGTACCGCGTTTCGACCTGTGTTTGCGCATAGGAAGTGCCGCCGTCCTCGGGGGCATACCGCAATGTGACATCCGTCTTGAGCATATAGTAGTATTTATCGGGTTGGCCTTCCGACTTCTCGGTGAGGATGCGCTTTCCTTCTACCGCCGTTCCGTCGTGCTTATAGGCATATACGGGCTCGAGGTCATGGCGCACGCCTTCCGCGTCGAGATAATAACAGGAGAAATCGTCGGACAGAACTTCTTCTTGTCCCGAGTATCTTTGCCATTGGGAAGAATCGCCGTTGTCGTAGTTGACGACGAGGTAATGGTCGACGCTTCTTTCGACATAGATCTTTTCTTCGGCGTATGCGTTGTGTTTGACGAGTGCGTCGTCTACTTTCGTCCAGCCCGCCTCGTCGCTTCCCTTATACCAGCCCGCGAACACTTCCGTCTGCGAGCCTGTCACAAAGTAGCGGGTGACGACCGAGCCTGCGTCGGGCTTATCGGTCTGGTTGACGCGGACCTGAGGATCGTATGCCGACTTTTTCGCGTAGGAGCGGATCTCGTCGCCGAACACCTGCTCGATGGTGAGTTGCTGGATCGCATTGCCGATCTCATTGATCTGCTTGTGGCGGAGCGTTGCGAGGATCTTGTTGCCCGTGAAAGCGTCTTCGCCGAGCACGTCTTCGAGCGTGAGCGTATCGATGCTCGTGGAGACTTCGCCGATGGACATATCGTGCAGCGCTTTCAGCATCTGAGGCGTATCGGGGCTCGCAAGGTCGATCGTAATGACGTCGGACAGGCTGAGCGCGTCGATCTTCGATTGGTCGGAGAGTTCGCTGATGCGCCAATCCTGCATGGCTTTCATGATGTTGGAAGATTGGGCGTTGATCGTGATGATCTGGCTGAGCTTGAGCCGCTCGATCCGCGTCTGTTTGTTGAGGTCGCCGAGCGTCCAGTCGGACATGGCGCTCATGAGCTTGGAAGAGGAACTGTCGTTCAGCACGTCGCCGATCTTGAGGGATTCCACTTTGCTCTGGTCCTGCAGATCGGAGAGCGTCCAGGTCTGCATGGCTTTCATGATCCCAGAAGAAGAGTCGTCGATCTCGAGGATCTGCCCGATCTCAAGGCTCTCGATCATGTCTTGGTCTTTGAGGTCGTCGATGGTCCAATCCTGCATGGCCTGCATGATGGCAGAGGAGCTTTCGGTGATCTCGAGAAGGGAGCCGAGGGTCACGCCGTCGAGAAGGTTGGCGTCTTCCGCGGTGAGATCGCCCACTGTCTTTTTGGGATAGGGCTTTCCGTCGGGGTCGTTGGGATCGGGGAGCATGACGACTTTGAGCGCGTCGCCCTCGCCCTCGAGAATATATCTGCCGCCGCCGACATATTGAAGGGTCTCGTTGCCCTCGTCGTCTACAACGGTCTCCGTCTTGTATTTGCCGTTTTCATCTTTAACATATTCGCCGTTTTCTTTCTTGAGCTCGTTGCCATAGGCGACAGTGCGCATGATCGCGTCGGAACCGGGCTTGATGCCGAGAACGGATTCCACCTGCAAACTGTCGATAACGGCGGAGGAGTTCGTTGTGAGGTCGCCGAGCGTTCTCTCCGCGTGGCCCGCTTTCATCACGATGAGCCCGTCGTCCGAGATCTCGTAATCCTCGCCTTCATTGCCGTAGCAGAGGGAATACATCATGGAGTTCGCGTCGCGGTCGGCAACTTTTTCTGCCGTGTTGAGTTCGAGGAGCGCGCCGAGGGAAAGATCGTTGAGGAAAGAGTCGGATTCGTTGAGGAGGGTATTGACCGTCGTTGCGGCCTTGCCGCCCTCGATCGCCTGTACGTACTCGGCGCCCTGCATGCTCTCAAAGCGGTAGTCGGTGCCCTCGGTGCCATAGCACAGCGTGTAGACTATGGCGTCGCCCGCGTCTTTTTCGCTCTCGAGACGAATGTCGAGGCCGAGGAAAGAGCCGAGCTCGATTCCGCCGAGCACGTCCATGATGCCGCCGTCGTAGTTATCCCCGTCTTGTGCGTCCGCCTTGAGCGTGGGAATGAGGTCGGTGATGTTCTTGGGTTTTTTGCCGTCTTTCATTTCGACGACGGTCGTGGCGTTCCCGTCGGCGTCTGTCCCTTCGCCGATCGTGTAGTCCACGCCGAATTTGCCGTAGCTGAGCGCGTACATGGGCGCGTTATCGTTGATCTTCTCGAGCGTGACGCCTGTGTCGAGTCCGAGAATGGGCCCGAGTTCCACCTGGGGAAGAAGTTCGTTCTTCGCATAGCTGCCGAGTTCGGAGAACTTCTGCTGCTTGATGGCGTTGAGATCGAGCGAAATGCCGAGATCCTGCAAGTTCTGATCGACGAGATCGTTGAGGTATGTGTCGATGAGCGGAGAATACTTGGCGAACGTCTCCAGCGTGAGCTCGGAGGGGTTTGCAAGCAGGTTGACGTCTTTCATCACGTCTTCATAGACTTCGAAGAGAGACTTTTCGAGATAGGCCGTGCTGAGGAACTGTTCGGGATCTTCGATGCCGAGCGTGGAAAGCACGTCTTTGGAGGGGCCGCTGAGCAAAATGGCGCCTGCGCCCGCAAGTCCGCCGAGGGCGGAGAAGATCCCCAAAAAGAACGCAAGGCAGACGCCGAAGACGCGCCAGAAGATGCCGCGCGGTTTGTATTGGTTGCGGAGCGGGATCTTTTGCTCCGCTACGGCCTGTTTTTCGAATTCTTTTTGCGCCGCGAGAAGCTCTTTCTTTTCACGGCGGGTCATCTTATGCTTTTCGCCGTCCGTCCCGCTTTGCGCTTGTTTTTGGGCGGCCGTGGCTTCTTTGGCGGCTTTTTCTTTGGTCTTTTGCGCTGCCGCCGCCTCGCGCTTTGCCTGTAATTGCGCCTCTTTTTCGGCTCTTTCTTTGGCTTTTTGCGCTTCGGCTGCTTCGCGCTGGGCTTTCAACTGCGCCTCTTTTGCGGCCTTTTCCTTGGCTTTTTGCGCTTCTGCCGCCTCGCGTTGGGCTCTCATCTGCGCCTCTTTCTGCGCTTTCTGTGCCGCCGCGTCGTTTTCGGGTCTGTTGTTGCCCGTATTCTTCTTTTCGTCTGCCATGCTCAATGCTCCCTACATGAAGTTTTCGGAACGGATCGTATCCATTTTACAATTATAATACGCATGTTAAAAAAAATCAAGTATTTCGGCATACAAATTTTAACAATTCCCCTCCGCCGCACGGTGCGCTACTCTTCCGCGCCGCCCGCGCCGTCTTCCCCGTCGCCGAGCCCGCGGAACGTCTCCAGCTTTCTGCCGATGGAATTGGTCTTCTTTTCGGCGCTCTCCACGCTGTCTTGCGCTTCGCGGAGTTTTCTCTTCGTCTTTTCGAGAAGTTCGGCGAACTTTGCAAATTCGAGGCGGAATGTTTCGAGCATTTCTCTCAGCTCTCCCGAGCGCCTCTCGATCGCGGCCGTCCTGAACCCCGTTTGCAGTGTGTTCAAAAGGGCGCCGAGATTGGTCGGTCCGCAGGCAATGACCCGTCTCTTCCTGAGAAAATCGGAGAGTCCCGCCATTTTCGTCACTTCGGCATACAGCCCCTCGGAGGGCAGATACATCAGCGCGAAATCCGTCGTCGCGGGCGGGAGTATGTATTTTTTGGCAATGGACTCCGCCTGCAATTTCACGGCTCTCTCGAGATTTTTGCGGGAGAGAAGCTCGTTTTCCCGATCGCCCCGTTCGGAAGCGTCAACGAGCCGTTCGAACTCTTCCACGGGGAACTTGCTGTCGACGGGCAGATATACCGTCTCGCCGTCGCGGGAGGGGAGAAGGATCGCGAAGTCGACCATCGTATTGCCGAGCGGGTCGAGTTTTACGCTGCGGCGGTATTGCTCGGGTGAGAGCATCTGATCGAGCAAGGCGTCGAGCTGGGCCTCGCCCCACGTCCCACGGAGTTTCACGTTGGAGAACACCCGCTTGATGTCGGCCACGTTCCCCGAGAGCGCCTTCATTTCGCCCACGCTCTCATACATCTTTTCGAGCCGCCGTCCGATCTGGTCGAAACTGTCGGAGAGCTTGCCGTCGATGGAGCTCGTGAGCTTGTCGTCCACGGTGCGGCGGATCCGTTCGAGGTTTTGCGCGTTCGCGTCGACGATGTATTTGAGGTCCTCCGAAAGCCTGTTCTGAATGGCGTTGAGCCGCGCTTCCGTCACGCGGTTCAGGTTGTCCGTCGCCCGCGCCGTGTAATCGGCGAGTGAGGATATCCGCTCCGTCGTCTGAAGCAGGCGGGAGAGTTCGTCTTCAGACATGCCCCCGTCTTTTTTTTGTTTTCGGAAGAGAAGAGCGAGAAGCGCAATCAGGTTTGCAGCGCATAAAATAGCGATTATCACAAGCAGGATCGTGGACATGGTGCCTCCTTTTTTTTGCCTTAAACGTTTTTCAGCTTCGCCGCGGCGGCTGCGGAGAGCTTTAAGAGCCGTTTGCGGTCGTTTCTTGCGCCGTCGGCCGCGCAGTCGAGAAGAAGCGCGTGCAATACGTCCGCCGTGTTCTTTGCGGGAACGCCCGCGCTCTGCACATCCGCGCCGTTCACGGCAAGTTCTTTCAGCGAAAACGGCACGCCCTCTCTGCGCATGCGGGAGAGGATCTCTTTCCATTTGACGACGGTCGGCGCTTCGGACAGGTCGTCTTTGCAGGCGGAGTAATCGGCCTGTTTGACGGCGAAAAATTCGTCGAGAAAGGGATAGTATAAAACGAGCTCCCGCCGCACTTTATTTTCTTTCATCTTGAGGTCGAGATCGCGCATATGCAGGCGCACGAGAAGAGAGACCCGTTCCGTCACGGCGGCGGGCGCCTTCAGACGGGTCAGGATGTCCCTTGCGATGCGCGCGCCCTCGATCTCATGGCCGTGGTAATTGCCGTTTTCAAGCATACAGTAAGGCTTTCCGACGTCGTGGAGAAGGGCGGCGAGACGGACGGCGGGCGGGGCGTAGAGCACGGTGCGGAGAGAGTGCTCGAGGACGTCGTGGTCGTGGAACCGCGCGTTCTGCGCCATGCCGTCCCCGGCGGCGAGTTCGGGCAGGATCTCCTTTAAAACGTCTGTCTCTTTGAGGATACGCAGACCGCGGTAGGGCGCCGTGCAGTCGTTTTGCTTTTCGTCGGCATGCAACAGGAGCATGAGTTCGCGGAAGACGCGCTCGGGCACGATGTCGCCGATGAGCTTCGCGTGGCTTTTTGCGCCCGCCATACATTCTTCGTCGGGGGTATACCCCGTTTGCGCCGCCTGCCGCGCAAGCCGCATGAGCCGCAGGCCGTCTTCGCCGAACACCTTTTCCGCGGGCGCAACGGTGCGCAGTTTTTTGGCGCGGATATCGCCGATCCCGCCGAGCGGATCGACAAAACGGTCGGCGCGTATGTCGTAATAAACGGCGTTACAGCAAAAATCCCGTCTCGTCGCGTCCACTGCGAGATCGTCGGTAAACGTCACTTCCGCGGGCGCATGGACGCCCGCGCGGTAGGTATCGTGGCGGAAGCGGGTAAATTCGCACGACACGCCGTTTTCGCCCGTAAGCTTCACGGTCCCCGTGCGGGGATAGACGGCGCGGACGGCGAACCCCGCCTTTTCCGCCGCGGCGGTGAGTTCCTCTTCCGAACAGGCGGCGGCGATGTCCCAGTCGGCATTTTCGAAGAGGGGAAGCCCGTCGAGGCAGTCGCGCACGCTTCCGCCGACAAGATACAGGGGAGACTTGCATCCGTCTGCCAATTTCAAAAATATTTCGGGCAAAACTTTTCGCATGGCCCGATTATAGCAATTTTTTTCTTGATTGTCAATCGCGCGGACATACGGGAGCGCGGAAGGGAGAAAGAAAAAAATTTCCGCAAACATCTTGCAAAATTTCCGCGTTTATTGTATCATAAAAGAGGAGAAAAACGCAGAAATCATGTATCATTTCATTGTAAATCCGAACGCAAAAAAGAGCGAAGAGGCGCTCGCCCTTGCCGAGGAAATTTTCCTCAGCCGCGGCGCCGCTTACGACGTCTTCCGCTCTCGGAAAAAGGGAGACATTCTCCTTGAGACCCGCCGTCTCACGCAGGAGGGGGAGACGGCCGTCGTCGCCGTAGGCGGGGACGGGACGCTCAACGAAGTCCTCTCGGGCGTTGCCGACCCCGAAAAGACGGTCCTCGGGCTCATTCCGGCGGGCACGGGCAACGATTTTGCGATAAAGGCGCGCATTCCTTTCGGCGCGGCCGCCGCCGAACTCATTTTAAGCGGCGAGCCGAAATTCACCGACTTTCTCGACTGCGGCGGCGGGCTTCGCAGCATGAACATCGCGGGGCTCGGCATCGACGTCGATATCCTCGAGCGGCGGGAACGGAAAAAGGCGGAGGGGAAGAAAATGTCGTACTTTTCGAGCCTCGTCCGCTCTCTCATCAAATACAGACCCGTGAAGATGAAGATCGTCGCCGACGGCGCGGAGCAGGAATATTCCGTTCTCATTGCCGCCGCATGCAACGGCTCGCAGTTCGGCGGGGGGATCCCCATCTGTCCGCCCGCCGTTCTGGACGACGGCAAGATCGATCTCATCGCCGTAGACTGTCCCAAAAAGATCGTTCTTCCCGTATACCTGCTCAAACTCATGCGGGGCAAACTGCATCGGAACAAGATCTACCACCGTGTGCTCTGCGAGGAAGCGGAAATTTACCCGCAGGGGACGGAGAGCGTGCAACTCGACGGAGAGCTCTTCCCCGCAAAAGAACTCCGTGTGAAGATCGTGAGCGGAAAATTACGCATGTATCGAGGCTGAAATGGGGAACCTGTATAAAGAGATCCTTGAAAACATACCGACGGCGGCGATCGTCGTCAACGATAAACTGCGCGTGAGATACTGCAACCGCGCTTTCCGCGCCTACTTCGGCGCCGTGAAAGAGCGCGGGACGCTCGCGGACGCCATCTCATGCACGGAGGAGATCAGATGCGGCGAGGGCGTAAAATGCGCCTATTGCTCGCTGAGGGAGTTCTTTCTGGACGCCGTGAAGGGCGGAAAAGTTTCTTTCCGCAAACTTGTCTTCCGCAAGGGAAAGGAGGCGCTCACGCTGCGCGTCAAAATTCGTCCCATGGGCGACGGCCTCTTTCTCGGGCTCGCCGACAACGCCTACGAGACGGAGATCGCCCGTGAAATGTCCTCCGCGCAAGACATCCAGCAGCGTCTTCTTCCCGCCGCAAAGAGCGACGCGCCTTATTCTTTTATGTATATCCCGTGCCGCGAGATCGGCGGGGATCTTCCCGACGTCTACGAGGCATCGGGCGATACGATGGGGGTGCTTGCCGACGTCTCGGGGAAAGGGATCTCGGCGGGCATGCTCTCCGCCTTTGTGCGGGCGGGCTGGGACAGGGGAGAAGTTTCCCCCGCCCGCGCCCTCTTCGGGCTGAACGCAAAGTTTCAGGAACTCAATCTCGACGAGCGGTCTTATGTGACTGCCGTCGCCGTCCGCATCGCGCGGGAGGGGAAAAAACTCATATATTGTGCGGCAGGGCACAATGCGCCCATGCTTTTGAAGCGGGAACAGGGCATCGACGAGATCGTCATGAGCGCCCCGCCCGTCTCCACATGGATGCCGGGGTTCAGGTACGAAGACGCGGAGATCCCCTACGAAAAGGGGGATATCCTCGTCCTTCTCACCGACGGCGTGACGGAGAGCAGGAACGCCCGCGGCGAACAGTTTTCTCTCGAGCGCGCGGAAGAGATCTTGCGCCGTTCGGGGAACGCCCAACGGTTCATCGAACGTCTCAAGGCCGCCCTCAAGGAGTTCTGCGGCACATTCAACGACGATATCACGGCCATCGCGTTCGATCTGTGAGACGGCCGTGCGCGCCGTCCCTCCTTTTGTGAGTAGATTGCAAAAAAGCCCGAAAAAATGACAGAATAAACCGTTTCGCGTATTATTTTTTCAAAACGCATTGACAGATTTTGTTTCGCGGTTATAATTTGTATATAAAAATCGTGATATGGCGCCTCTTTGTGGGGTGTATGGGGGAGCGTTTCATAGCATGAGTCGGCAAAAGAGCGGAAAAATCATGCGGAGAGCGGTCGTTTGGACAGTCGCGCTCCTTTTTCTGCTGTGTTGCACGGGGTGCGAGATCGATCTCGGCATTCCCGAGCTTCCCGCCCCCAAGGAACCCGTCAAGGTAACGGGCATCGACCTGTTCGCTTCCGCCGCGGAGATCGCCGTGGGCGGGCGGTATCTGCTCTCTCCCGACCCCGCAGACGGAAATACGTTCTGGACGACTTCCAACGCGGAAGTCGCGACCGTAGAGGAGGGGCTTGTGACGGGACTTTCGGAGGGGGAGACGGTCGTTACCGCGTCCAACGGGAGCGAGATGTCGTCGTGCACCGTCGTCGTGAAACCGCTCGAGCTGGGCGTGAAAGTAACGGCGTCCGACGCAAATCTCGTCGTCGGGAACTTCATCGCGTTCGGCACGGGGCTCCCCGCAAATTGCCGCGCGTCATGGTCTTCGTCCGACGAGTCGGTCGCTTCCGTCGAGGGCGGCGTCGTCTCCGCAACGGGTGCGGGCGTCGCGACCGTCACCGCCACCTACGGCGATTTCTCTTCTTCTTACACCGTGACGGTCATCGATCCCGAAGCGCGCGGGCGCCAGCTCATCTGGTCGGACGAGTTCGAGGGCGACGCGCTCGACGCGACAAAGTGGGAATTTCAGCGCGGTGTGCAAGACGTCTATGTCAACAACGGCAAAACTTCCTACGGGCCCAAATTCTGGGGCAATAACGAACTTCAATATTATACGGAAGACGCCGTGTCCCTCTCGGACGGAGTGCTCACGGTGACTGCCGCGCGGGAAGAGGGGCTTCCCGAGGGCAGAGAATTTACTTCCGCCCGCATTGCGACGCGCGACAGGGGATTTTGGACGTACGGCTACTTTGAGGCGCGGATGAAGCTTCCCGAGGGCGTCGGCATGTGGCCCGCGTTCTGGCTGCTTCCCCAGCCCGAGGCGGGCATGGGCACGAACAACCGCTATGGCGGCTGGGCGGCCAACGGAGAAGTCGACATCATGGAGGCGAAGGGACGGCTTCCCTATGAAGTGGGGAACACCCTGCACTTCGGCGGAAACCCCTCCACCTATTCTTTCCGCACCGTTCACACATCTTCGTCCATTTCCGAATGGCACACCTACGGGCTCGAGTGGAGAAGCGGCTACATGGCGTGGTTTGTAGACGGAACGGAGACGTTCAGGCTCAGCAATACTTCTTGGTATACCAACTCTCCGCTCGGGGCAAACGATCCTTCCGCCCCTTTCAATGTGCCGTTTTATATCATCTTCAACTTTGCGGTCGGAGGCAATTACGATCAGGGGCGCCGCCCCGACGCTTCGTTCGAATCCGCCGCCATGCAGATCGACTATGTGCGCGTCTACGCCTAAAATTTTTGCTCAGATCGCACATATGTCGCGATTTTCGGTATCTTCGGCTCTTGCCGTTTCAGATATAATTTAAGGAGGAAAGTATGAAAAAAAGACTCATAACTGTTCTTTCGGTCCTGTTCGCCCTCGTTTTGGGGCTCGCAGTGCTCTCGGCTTGCGGGGGCGGATCGGAAAACGGGGACATCTCCGTCAACATGACCGAGCTCACCCTCGGCGTCGGGGATACCCGCGTTCTCACGGCGACTTCGAAAGACGGTTCCAACGTCACATGGACGACGTCCGATAAGAACGTTGTCGACTTCATTTCGCAAGTGGCGCAGAGAGGCATCGCGACCGTGCAGGGCAAGGGCATGGGAAAGGCGACCCTCACCGCGACCAATGCTTCCGGTAAGTCTGCGACCGTATCGGTCACCGTTGAAGACTTCTCGATCGTCATTTCGGGCGACGGGCTCACTGACGGGAAACTGACGATACTCCGCAACGAGGACAAAACGTTCGAGAGCAAGACGCTCACGGCAAAGATTTTGCGCTCGGGACAGGAGACGGACGAAAAGGCAGTCTGGACCTCTTCCGACGAGTCTGTACTCTCCGTCGATAACGGCGTCCTCACCGCGCACCAGCTTGGCACGGGCATCACGGTCACGGCGAAGCGATCCACGGGCAACACCGAGGCGACCGTTACGGTCGACATCGTTTGGAAGACGGCGCCCAACGGCTGGTACGAAGTTCTGCACGGCGGCGAGAGCAATTCCCTCGGCGACAATGCAGGCAAGTGGACGTGGACGGGCGACGAAGGCTGGGGCGGTTCCACCCCGACCGTCAAGGGCGACGGCTATGAAAACGGCGCGGTCGACCTTGCCGTCAGCGGCAACACCGGCTGGAGATGGTACGGCGTACAGCTCTTCTATAAGAATGCGGGGCTCACGGCCGGGCAGGTCTACAAGCTCACTTTCTCCGTCACTTCTTCGGCGGCGGGCTGGATCACCGTAAACGACACAGATGTGGAGATCAAAGTCGGGAAGACGGACGTTACGGTCTATTATATCGAGGGCGCGGGCGATAAGGCTTCCGTTTCGATCAATCTCGCCACGCACGACAAGATGCGCAACGGCGTCAACCCCATCAACCAATATCCCGAAGGCACGCTGAACTTCTCGGCGCTCGAGTGGACGCCTTACTCGGCGCAGACGCTTGCGGCGCCCACCGCATTCAGCGTAGCGCAGGACAAACAACTTACGATCACCGATACCAACAGCGACGAAGCGCTCGAAGGGTACGTTATCGGCTTCTTCAAAAATGCCGACGACGCGGCGCCCGCCTACACGCAGGTCGTTATGAAGCCCGTCAAGGACCGCGACATCCTCGAGGGCAGGGGCGGCATTCCCGACGTCGCTGACGCCGCGGGGAACAGACCCGAGAACGCGGGCAAGATGTACCTCGACGACAGCTTTGTCCCCGCCGGCAGCTACACGCTCAAAGTGTATGCATACAGCAGTTCCGCAGTTTATCAGAAGAGCGCTTGGAGCGCGGTAAGCGTTGCTTATACCGTCTCGGGCAGTCCCGATTATAAGGTGCTTCAGTCTTACCGCGACGTCGACCGCGGCGTAGGCAGGTACTATGTCTGGTCGGAGTGGGATCTCTTCAACCTCGACAAGAGCTTCTATAAGAATAACGCCCTCACGCTTACCCTCACGGGCGAGTCGAGCTGGTATTCCAACCAGGTCTACTACGAAGAGGCGGGCATGCAGAACGAACATCTGTATGAATACTCTTTCAAGATGAGCGCCAAGGATACCGAAAACAACGATATTCCTCTCACGGGCAAACAGTTCGTCATCAACGGGACGCGCATCGACGCGAAGACGGGTGAAAATACCTATAAGGTCTACTTCCTCTATACGGGCGGTCTTGCGGTCAATATGCTCCTCGGCAAGCCCACCGACGATTGGCAGGGCACCGTTGAGAACAGCGGCCTTCCCGCAGGCACCTACACGTTCTCCGACATCAAACTCACCGATATGACGGCGGAGGGCAACGACGCCATGACGTTCGGCGACAACGTTGGCACTGTCACGGATAAGCTCGTGTTCTGGTATGCCGCGATCGGCGACTGGGCGGAGTGGAACGCCACCATGGCGATGCGCTCGATGAGCTACACGGCAAACGCCGCGAGCGACACGCACTACAGCTACAATTTCAACTATAAAGTTACGCCCATCGACGGGAAAGTCTGCAACTGGATCTTCCGCATGTGGTATAAGAACAGCGCCAACCAAAGCGGGACGGAGTACAGCGTGACGCTTACTCTCGTCTCTTCCGAAGACGGCGACATCATCATCAACGGCGAGACCACGCACATCACGGCGGGCGAGCACGAGTACAAAGTGTACTACACCGAGGAGGGCTACTCCCTCTTCCTCTCCATGGCGACGGAAACGAGCATGACGGGTACTTCCGAGAACGGCATGGATCTTACGATCAAGTCCGTCAAGTGGGCGGCGGGGAGCAAGCAGGCCCTCGCGGATCCCACCGCGACCCTTGAAAACGGCACCGTCAACATCACTTTCCCGAAAGATGGCGTCGACCACTTTGAAATCGGTCTCTATTCGGGCGAATCGCTCGTCTCCACGCAGGAGATCGTCAGCGGCGGGAAGATCGACGACAAACAGCACATGAACGGCACCTACACCGTGAAGCTCCGCGCTTGCGGCGACGCAGACCACAGAGACAGCGGTTGGGTCTCTCTCGGCACCTACACCGTCACGGACGGCGCCCCTATGGCATCCAAACTCGAACAGACGGACGATCAAGCCAAAGATCATCCCGGCATGTGGTATCATTGGCTCGACCATTTGGATTGGGAAGGCAGCACGGCAACGGCGACCAAGAATTTGCTTGACCTTGGCAATAAGACCTTTGTTTTCGCCTACACCACTACCGGCGGTCCTCGTCTCGGCTACAGCGTCCAACTCTATTTTAAAAATGCCGGGAACCAGACAGGAAAGCTCTATCGTCTCACAGCAAAGATGACATTGAACACGAACGGTACGATCACCGTCAACGGTCAGTCCGTTGCGCTCGAGAAAGATGTCGAGAAAGATATCAATATCGTCTACACCGAGACCGCCAATCCTTCTTTCAGCATTCAAATGGGCGTCTATGGCGCGGGAGCACCCGTGATGAACGGCGAGATCACCATTAAGAATTGGAATTGGGAAGAAGTGACGCAGCAGAAGAATCTCGCTACGCCTACAAACTTTGCGATCGATGCGAGCGGTAAGATCTCTTTTACCGATCCCAACACGGTCGGCGTCAAGGGCTATCAGATCGGTTTCTTCAGCGGAGATACCATTATTCAGACGATCCAAGTCAAGAATGGCGATACTCTCAACACTTCCACGTTATTCAAGGGAACATATGACATCAAAGTGCAGGCTCTTCCCGTGAACGCTGAATATCTTCCCTCCGGTTGGTCGAATGCCGTAAGCAAGACCATCGAGACCGACCCCGCCTATGACATGGAGAATGTTGCAGAGGCAGACGCTCCCTATTTAACGATGGTATATTGGGCGGAGACGCAAAACGTCACAAGCGCAAGATTCGAAAACGGCACTGTGACGATGACGCTCAGCGGGCCTTCGAATAACTGGTACAGTAACCAGATCTTCTATAAGTTCAACGGGGGTGGCGACGGATACACATTCACCATGAAGATCCACTCCACTGCCGCAGGCACCATCCGTGTCAACGGCAAAGACCAACCGATCGTCGTCGGGGATAACAATATCACGATCACAAACTCCATGCTTGGGATCAGCCTTTCGATGGCACCCGTAGATGGTGCTCAGATCGGAGCCGGCACCTTTACCTTCTCCGAGTTCAAGTGGGAGAAGGACGGCAAGAGCTGCGGCCTCGACGGAATTTTCAAAAACATCTGACCCAAAAAAGGGGCGGCGGGTGACCGCCGCCCGAACCGTTCTTTTCAAATAAAAACAAGGAGGAAAACATGAAATTCAAATTCGGTATCAAACAGATCGTGCTTGCGGCGATCGCAGTCATACTCGTTGCCGTTCTCATCGCAGGCAACATCATACTGCAATGGCAGGCGCCCCTTCTGCACGGGTTCTTCGGCGGATATGCCGACTCTTCCAACGTGACGGACGAGGTTTCGGGCGAAGCGACGGAATATGCCGATGAAGTTGTGCAAAACGTCGCGGAAGACAGCATCGTCCTCCTCAAAAACGACGACGGCTATCTTCCCTACTCCACGTCCGACAAAGTAAACCTCTTCGGATGGGGGGCAACGGACAACGGCTTCCTTCTCGTCGGCGGCGGCAGCGGCGGTACCAATATCACAGCGGAAAAACCCAAGCGCGTCGCGTTCGTTGAGGCGTTTGAGAAGCAGGGCTTCGAATACAACGAGGATCTGACGAAAGCATATGTCGATTTCTCCGCATTCGACGCGGATTACCGTTCGGGCGGCTCCACGGGCGCAAACGTTGCGGAGAGCCTGAAAAATCCCCCCGAGAGCTTCTATACCCAGCAACTCATGACAAGCGCCAAGGCCTATTCGGACAAGGCGATCGTCGTACTCTCCCGCTGGGGGGCGGAGAACGGCGGCGGCGAAGAACTCAAGAATATCGGCAACTACGGCGGTGGCTCTTTCCTCGAGCTCACTGCCGAGGAAAAGGTCATCTTCAACAAACTCAAGGAATACGGGTTCACCGTCACCGTTCTTCTCAATACGACCAATCCCATCGAGCTCAAATTCCTCGAGGAGTACGACAACATCAAGGCTTGCCTGTATGTCGGTATCCCCGGGCAGTCGGGTTGTATGGCGATCCCCAACATTCTCTACGGGTCCAAAGTGCTTGCGGACGGCAGCGAAGTGCAGATCAGCCCCTCCGGCAGGCTCAACGATACGTATGCCTACAGTTGGCAGGAAAACAGCTCCAACTACAACAATGTGGGCGTTACGGGCAATATCGCCTACAAAGAGGGCATCTATGTCGGCTATAAGTGGTATGAGACGGCAGGCGCCGAGGGCTTCTTCGACTATGACTCCGTTGTGCAGTTCCCGTTCGGCTACGGACTGAGCTACACCACGTTTTCGCAGACCCTCGACTCCGTGACGCTCGACGGCGGCAAGGTATCCGACGGTGCGGAACTCTCCGCGGCGGGCACGTATACCGCGACCGTCACCGTGAAAAACACGGGCGATCATGCGGGCAAGGAAGTTGTGCAGCTCTACTATACGCCGCCCTACACGAGCGGCGGCATCGAAAAGGCGTCGGTCAACCTGCTCGCGTTCGGCAAGACGGGGCTTCTGCAACCGGGCGACGAGGAGAAAGTGGAACTCACGTTCACCGCGTACGATATGGCCTCTTACGACGATTACGATAAAAACGCAAACGGCTTCAAGGGCTACGAACTCGACAAGGGCGGTTACGCCATCAAGCTCATGCAAAACGCGCATACGCCCATAGAGGGACAGGCGATCACATTCAACACGACGAACGGGATCAAGATCGAGACCGACCCCGTGACGGGCACCGAAGTCACAAACCTCTTCACGGGCGACACCGCCTATGCGAACGTTCCCGTCGACGGCAGTAACGGCGTCAACGGCGGGGTGAAATACCTCTCCCGCGCCAATAAATTCGCCAACTATGCCGAAGCGACGACTCCCGTCGGCACCGCCACGGACGCCGCGAACAACGCCAAGGCGAACTTTGTCTACACGGGTTACGATACGCCCGAGATCAAACAGGAAGTCTCCCAGTATCAATACGGCAACGGCAAGGCGTACGTCATCATGGCGATCGACGACGGCAACGGCGGTTCTCTGAACGCTACCTATGCCCAGCTCAACGGCGACGACAAAGTTGCCCTCACGACGCAGACGTGGCTCTTCGATCTTCTCTTCTCGGGCGACGAGGCCTCGCAGGAAGACAACTGGAAGATCCTTCTCGACCAGCTCACCAAGGACGACATCAAGAATCTCATCGGTATCAGCGGCTTCCAGACCGTGGCGCTCGAGTCTATCGGCAAACCCCGCAACACCGATAAAGACGGTCCTGCGGGCTTCAACAACAACGTCGTCGACGCGAACACGATGACCGCGTTCCCCATCTTCCCCGCGGAGACCCTCTCCGGCTGCTCATGGAACACCGATCTCATGTACGATATCGGCCGTGCGCAGGGACTTGTCGGCACCGCGATGGGCGTACAGGGCTGGTATGCGCCGGGCGTCAACCTGCACCGCTCGCCCTATAACTCCCGTAACTACGAATATTACAGCGAGGACGGCAGACTCTCGGGCCACATGGCGGCCGCGACTATCAAGGGCGCCAAAGACGAGAATGTCTATTGCTATCTGAAGCACTTCGCCCTCGCCGAGAGCGGACAGAACTCCAACGAATGGTTCACATGGGTAACAGAACAGGCGCTCCGCGAGAACTACTGCAAGCCGTTCGAGATCGCCGTCAAAGTGGGCGGCGCGAACGCCATGATGTCTGCGTTCAACTGCGTCGGCGCCGTTTGGTCGGGTTACAACCACGCGCTCCTCACCGATCTTCTGAGAGAGGAATGGGGCTTTAAGGGTTCCGTCATCACCGACTGGGGACAGACGTACATGAGCAACTACGGCAGGGCGATCAAGGCAGGCAACGACATGTGGCTGAGCACTTCCACAACGCCCGCTTCCATCAACTTCGACGGTTCAGGCGAAGAATATGCGGCGCGCCAATCGGCGAGGGCGATCCTCTTCACCTATATCGACACCCTCTACACCTCAGGGCAAGAATCGCAGACCGCAACGGCGGCGCCTTTCTCACCGCTCTTCGTCACGCTATGGGCGGTCGTCGACGTCGTGCTCGTGCTCGGCATCGCGGCATGCGCGCTGTTCTTCTTCTGGTCTCCCAAAAAGAAGAAGCCCGTGCCCGAAGACGGCGCATCCGTTGAGGAGCTTCCCGAAGCGGAGACGGCCGCGGTGAGCAAGGAAGCGCCCGCAGAAGAGGAAAACGTCATATCCGCAAACAAGAAAAAGGCGGATGAAGAGACTTTCGATGAATAACAAAAAAATAAGGCAGCTCAGCTGCCTTATTTTTTTGTCAGTTCTTTTTTAAACTTAAATACACCATGAGGACGGCGATGTCGGCGGGAGATACGCCCGAAATGCGTTCCGCCTGTCCGAGGCTCAGCGGCTTGATGCGGTTGAGCTTTTCCCGCGCTTCAAGCCTCAGCCCCTCGATCGAGGCATAGTCCAGATCGGGCGGCAGGGGCTTTTGTTCCATACGCCGCGCCTTTGCGGCTTCCGCCTCCGCCCGTTTCAGATAACCCTCGTATCTGATCTCCGTCTCGCAGGAGAGTGCCACGTCTTTGGGAAGATCGGGCAAAATGCCGAAAGTTTCGCGTATTTCGCCGAGGGAGAGGCCGCGGCGGATGAGGTCGGCGTAGGTGACGCCCGAGGAAAGGGGCGGGAAGCCGTGCTCCCGCACCGCTTCGTCGGCCGCCGCATGCGGGGCGCGTTCATTGAGCGTCTTTATGGCGAGTTCCCGCAATGCGGCCCGTTTTGTGTACGCCGCATACCGCTCTTCCGTGACGAGCCCGCATCTGTATCCGTAATCTGTGAGTCTTAAATCGGCGTTGTCCTGCCGCAGAGAAAGGCGGTATTCCGCCCGCGACGTCATCATGCGGTAAGGCTCTTCCGTGCCCTTTGTCGTGAGATCGTCGATGAGTACGCCGATGTACGCCTCGTCCCGTCTCAACACGAGAGGGGGCATGCCGCGCAACTTTAAAGAGGCGTTGAGTCCCGCCATGAGCCCTTGCGCCGCCGCTTCCTCGTAGCCGCTCGTGCCGTTGATCTGTCCCGCCGTGAAGAGCCCGCAGACCCCTTTGAATTCGAGGGTGGGGTAGAGATCGAGCGGATCGATACAGTCGTATTCAATGGCATAGGCATAGCGGACGATCTCGCAGTTTTCGAGCCCGCGCACGGTGCGATACATGCTCTTTTGCAGGTCGTGCGGCAATGAGGTGGAGAGCCCCTGCACGTAGACTTCCGAAGTGTCCGCGCCCTCGGGCTCAAAAAAGAGCTGATGGCGGGATTTATCGGCAAAGCGCACGACTTTGGTCTCGATGGAGGGACAATATCTCGGGCCCGTAGAGGAGATCAGGCCGTTGTAGAGTGGGGCGCGGCTGAGATTGTCGAGGATGAGTTTGTGCGTCTCCTCGTTCGTCCAGCCGAGATAGCAAGGGGTCTGAAAGTCGGGGACGTCCCCGTTTAAAAAGGAGAACGGGTATGTCTTTTCGCCGTTTTGAATGTCGAGCGCGCCGACTTCCACCGTCCTGCCGTCGAGGCGGGCGGGCGTGCCCGTCTTGAACCGCCGCACGTGGAAGCCGAGGTCGATGAGATTTTGGGTGAGAGCGGTTGCGCGGGCGAACCCATTCGGCCCCCCCGCGACGACAAATTCGCCCGTGACCGTCTGTGCGTTGAGATAGACGCCCGTCGCAACGACAACGGCGCGGCAGGAAAAAATGCCGCCGTATGTCGTCCTTACTCCCACAACGCGCCTCTCTCGGCTCTCTCTTGCGGGGGTGTCATCCCAATTCTCCACCAAGATTTCCGCCGCTTCGCCCTGTACGATGCGGAGGTTTTCGGTATGCTCGAGGACGCGCTTCATCTCGGTGTGATACTTGTTCTTATCCACTTGCGCGCGGAGCGACTGCACTGCGGCGCCCTTTCCCTCGTTGAGCATACGGTATTGAAGGGCGCAACGGTCTGCATTGAGGCCCATTTCGCCGCCGAGCGCGTCGATCTCACGCACTAAATGCCCCTTCGCCGTGCCGCCGACGGAGGGGTTACAGGGCATAAAGCCGATCGAATCCGCATTGAGGGTAAGCATGACGGTTTTGAGCCCCGTTCTTGCGAGGGCGAGCGCGGCTTCACAGCCCGCATGGCCCGCGCCGATCACAACGGCGTCGCAGCTCCCTTCCGAAAAAGTATTCATAAGAAATTTAAGATCCAAAATTGCGGCCCCGCGTCATTCTGCCCCGTGCGCATTCTTATTGCACTAAGCACGGCACGAGCGCCGTCCTTGGCGCGAAGTGGAAACGGGGAAAGAACGAAGTCGAAGGAATTGACCCAAAGAATCTCGCGGGGGCTCCCCGCTTGAGCGCACCTCATTCGGTACCCTGCGGGAACCTTAATGTCTGAATGAAATACGGAGTCGGCGGTTGCGGACTTCCTGTGAAATACGGCGCCTGACTCCTCGATGAATTCTTTTTGGTCCTTAAAAAAGAATTCATCGAACCTATTGTTTCAGCACAGCGCTTCTGATGTCGTTGACGTCTTTCACCATCGCGTCGCTCACTTTCATGAGGCTTATCACCTTGTCGCGGGAGTAGATGACCGTGGCATGATCTCTGCCGCCCATTTCTTTTCCGACGGTGACGAGGGGAAGCGCCAGCATATCGCACATCAGATACGTGCATATCTGCCGCGCCCGCACGAGTTCCGCACGCTTGTTTTTGCCGAGAAGTTCTTCTTTTCTGACCGAAAAATGCGTACATGTCGCCCGAATGATCGTCTCGGGCGTAACGACGGCCGTTTCGTCTACGTTGATCGCTTCCTGCAATGCCGTCGCGGCGAGCTTGAGCGTGATCGGCTCTTCGTGCAGTTTGCTCGCAAAAATTACCGTGTTGAGCCGTCCCTCGAGGGTGCGCACGTTGCTGTCCGAATTTTTTGCGAGGAAGCCGAGCACGTCGTCGGGAACGAGATATTTCTTTTCGAGCGCTTTCCGCTTGAGGATGGCGATCTTCGTCTCGAGGTCGGGCGGTTGGATATCGGCGATAAGCCCGCCCTCGAAGCGCGTACGGAGCCTCTCTTCGAGCGTCGTTAGATCTTTTGCGGGGCAGTCGGACGAGATGACGATCTGCTTGTTTTGCGAGGAGAGCTCGTTGAACGTATGGAAAAAGGCCTCCTGCACGCCGTATTTTCCCGCCCAGAATTGAATATCGTCGATGAGAAGCACGTCCACATTGCGGTAGCGGTTGCGGAAGCGCGACTCCCGACCCTCTCCTTTGCGGGCGAGACTGTCTACAAACTCGTTGAGAAATTGTTCACTCGTCGTATATTTTACTTTCAGAGCGGGTTTTTTCTCCTGCAATTCGTTGACGATCGCCTGCATCAGGTGCGTCTTGCCGAGCCCCGTGCCTCCGTAGATGTAGAGGGGATTGTTGTCAACGCCCGGGTCGTTTGCAACGGCCTTCGCGGCGGCGTAGACGAACTGGTTGGAAGAACCGACCACGAAAGAGTCGAACGTGTAGCGCTTGTCCACCATGACGGGGCTGTCTTCATAGGCGTCGGGGATATTGTCGAGAGTATATTCCTCGCTGCCGTCGACGATGATGGCGACGTCCGAGAGCCCGACGTCGGCCGATTTGACGGCCTCTCTGAGCTGCGTCAGGTGATGCGCCGTCACGGTCTTTGCGATGAGTTCGTCTTCCGCCTTTAAAACGAGAGTGCGGCCCGTGATGTCGACGGGTTCGAGCACATGGATAAAGCGCTCGTAGGAAAGGGGATTGATGACGCGCTCCGCCCGTTCCCTTATTTTCTTCCACAAATATTCGTACTGCGTATTTTCTGACATTTTATCCTCGCAAACGTTTTGAATTTTTTTCGGAATTTGTTATAATAGCTGAGAAAGCATTTCCTTTCCGTTCCATTATAATACAAAATTGCCCGAAAAGAAAGTGATTTTACGGTAAAATCGACATGGTGATCAAAAATTTGGCTCTGCACAACTTCAGAAATTACGAAGACGAGACTTTTTCGTTTGAAGAGGGACTCAACGTACTCACGGGGAAGAACGCGCAGGGCAAAACGAATTGCGCCGAGGCCGTTTATTACCTCTGCACGGGGTCGTCTCTTCGGATCCGCCACGACCGACAGCTCATTCGCCACGGGGAAAACGCCGCAAGTATCGCGGCGGAGCTCGTGAGCCGCTACGGAAAAGTCTTTCTCAAGGCGGTCATTTACGAGAATAAGCGGGAGTTGTATGTAAACGGGAATAAACTTACGAGGGCTGTGGATCTTTTGGGGAACATGAACGCGGTGTTTTTCTCTCCGGGGGAGCTCAGGCTCATACAAGACGGGCCCGACGAGAGAAGAAGATTTTTGAATTTATCCATTTCGCAGACTTCCAGAGAGTATTGCACGGCGCTTCTCCGCTATCAAAAAATTCTCGATCAGCGGAATAATTTGCTTAAAAATCACGATATATCGCTGATTTTGGAGACTTTACCCGTCTGGGACGAGCAACTTGCGACCTATGCCGCCCGCATCGTCTTCCGCCGCAGGGCTTTTTTGAAAGAACTTTCTCCCCTCGCCCAAGAGGCGCACTATTTCCTCACCGACGGGGCGGAAAAGCTCGAACTCGAAAGCGACGGCCGAGAGGAGAGCGAGGAAGAAATTCAGGCGAGATTGATAAGAGAATTTGATAATTCGCGCGAGAGAGATCTGCGGCTCGGTTTTACTACCGTGGGGCCGCACCGCGACGACGTAAAGATCGTGATCGACGGGCAGGACGCGCGCGGGTTTTCCTCGCAGGGGCAGGCGCGGACGGCGGCGCTCTCGATGAAGCTTTCCGAGATGAAGATCTTCGAAAAGATCGCCGGAGAACCGCCCGTGCTCATTCTGGACGATGTGATGAGCGAACTCGACCTCCCCCGCCGGAAAAAACTGCTCTCCCGCGTCAAAGGCGTGCAATGTATCCTCACTTGTACCCATGCCGAACGCGTCTTATACGGGGCAGACTGCCATAAGATCAGAATCCACGGGGGGAAAATCATCGTATGAGAGCAGATCTGCATATCCACACTTACTACTCGGACGGCCTTTGTCCGCCGCGGGAGATCGCCCGTCTTGCCAAGGAGAACGGCGCGGCGCTCATCTCCATGACCGATCACGATTCCATGGACGGTCTCGCCGAAAAGAAAGCGGCCGCGGAAGAGGCGGGGCTCCTCTTTGTGAGCGGTTGGGAAGTTTCGGCTTACGCGGGGTGCAAGGTGCACGTCCTCGGGTATAATTGCCGAAAAAACGCAACATATGACGCGTTTTTGCAGGAGAGAAAGGAGAGCGCCCTGCTTCGCGCCGCAGATATTCTGAAGAAAGCGAACGCCTGTCTCGGCATTCATGCGACGCTTGAAGACGCGCTTGCGGAGATGACCGTGAAAGACGCTCCTCTGCATACGATGCACGTCGTCCGCGCCGTCGGCAAGAAGGCGAATATCCCGTTCCGCGATCTCTACGGCGAGCTCTTCGACGTCGGAAAGCCCGCCTATTCGGAGATCGGTCGTCCCTCTCCTTTCGACGCGCTCGAAGTCATCCATAAAACGGGCGGCATCGCCGTTCTCGCCCACCCCGGCCGCATCGGCATGGAGGAGGGGGAGAAGCGCAAACTCATGGACGCCCTCACCGACCGCGGGCTCGACGGTATAGAATGCGTCCATTCGCAACATACTTTGGAAGAGACGGAGCGATTCAGGCGCTACGCCGACGGGAGAGGTCTTTTAAAGACGGGCGGCTCTGACTTCCACGCGGTAAATTCGCCGCGCAGGATCGGCTATCCCGTCTTCGAACCCGACGAAAAACTTCTCGTGGCGCTCGGACTTCGCCTCTGAGGAGCGAATGAAAAAATTTTTTTTGCTGGATATTGCGCTCTTTCTGTTGGGGAGCGCTCTTTTTTTAGGCGGTTGGACGATCGGCAGAGTGAAGAAAGGAGTCGTCGTCGACGGCGTGGCGGTCGGCGGGCTCCCGTATAGCGAGGCCGAGCAGGCCGTACGGCAAAAACTTGCCGACGCGCTTCTGCCGTTCACCGTGCATACCGCAGAGGGAGACGAGCTGTTCGAAACGGGGTTTTCCGACGACCTTGCCGATCTTCTGCGCCGCGCGAAAAAGGGGGAAGAACTGCATGCCACGGCAAAGCGGGTTTGGGTGGCTCTCGAAGAAGACCTGCAGAGCTTGTGCGCCCGTCACAGCTTTGCGGCGCATGATGCAACGATGTCTTTTTCCGCACGCGGATTTGCCTATAGCGCGGAGAAAAACGGCCGCGCGTGCGATTACGCAAGATTGCTGTCGGACGTGACGGAGGCGCTGGAGAGCGGGCGGTCGGAAGTTACCCTTTACACATTTCCCGTCGAGCCGCATGTCACGGAAAAAAGTCTGCGTGCGCGTACGCGGGCGCTGGCGTCCTATTCCACTTCTTTTGACGGGAGCAATGCGCCGCGCGCGCACAACATCGCGCTCGCGGCGAGCAAGATCTCGGGGACCGTGCTCATGCCCGACGAGGAATTCTCTTTTAACGATACAGTGGGACAACGCACGCGGGAAAACGGGTTTGAGGAGGCAAACGTCATCTCGGGCGGGGAATTCGTCCCCGGCGTGGGCGGCGGCGTGTGTCAGGTGAGCACAACGCTCATGAACGCCGCGCTTCTTGCGGGGCTCAAAGTGACGGAGAGCAGGCCGCATTCCCTTGCGGTCGGTTACGTCTCCCCCTCGCGGGACGCCATGGTGTCGGAGTATTCCGATCTGAAATTCAAAAATCCGTACGACGTGCCCGTCTATCTTCTGGGACTTGCGGGCGGGGGAGAGGTGAAATTTACCTTTTACGGGCTTCCCGACGGCAAAAAGTACGAGATCGAGAGCAAAGTGCTTCTCGTCGCCGACCCTCCCGCCGAAAAGATCGTGGAAGGCGAGGAAGACAGGATCCTGCGCGCGCCCAAACAGGGAATCGCGAGCGAGAGTTATCTTCTCGTATACGAGAACGGCGTGCTCCTCTCGCGCACCCTTCTCCGCCGCGACGCCTATGCCGTTGTACAGGGCATACGGCAGGTGAAGAGAATGGAACAAGAAGATCCCGACGGGACGTCTCCGCTTCCCGCCGCTCATTTTTAATTTATAATTTTTCATTTTTCGGTGAAAAACGGTTGCAATCTTTCCGAAAATCCGATATAATGGCTTATGACTTCGGGCGGTCCTCTGCTTTTTCGGCACGAACGCCGCGTATTACAGGAGGTAAAGTCATGGGGCTCATCGAGCAAATCGAAGCGGAAGGCTTAAAGGCAAACGTCCCTCAGTTCAACGTTGGCGACACCGTTAAGGTTGGCTATCGTATCATCGAGGGTGGCAAAGAGCGTATCCAGAACTTCGAGGGCGTGGTCATCGCCAAAAAGGGCGGCAGCATCCGCGAAACGTTCACCGTTCGCCGTCTTTCTTTCGGCGTCGGCGTCGAGCGTTGCTTCCCTCTCCACTCTCCCAAGGTCGCGTATGTCAACGTGGTGAGAGCGGGCAAGGTAAGAAGGGCAAAGCTCTATTATCTGCGCGGGCGCACGGGCAAGGCTGCCAAGATCAAAGAAAAGAAATAAGAAATTCGGTCTGCCGAAAGTCACGGCGGACCGTTTTTTTGTCAAATATGTTTTTTGGGGTACAATTTTCGGAACGATTTGTCAACAATCGGCATTAAACTGAAAAAAATTTGTCCGAAATGTCCGAAAAATCATTTACAATTTTACCGCAATGGGTTAGAATAAGACAGAATAACTTATAATAGGGAATACCTCTTATGAAGAAAACAGGCAAAACAAGAAAAAAACTCACTCCGTTTTTCATCGCGTTCCTCGCGGTGGCGCTCGTGTTCCTCGCCTTGGGGCTCGGCACGCTCGGTTCGTTCCGTACCACGGGCGACGACTTCGAGCTCAGGGCGCCCGTGACCGACGGGAACGGCGAGCGGCAGACCTCCACCGTTGTGTTCCGTCTCGAGTCGAGCGTCTCCGAAACTTATACCGACGCAGAGGGGAAAGAACAGACCCGTAGCGTCAGTCTTCTTATCGACGACGTGTATCTCTTCGTCAACGCCGTCTACGCCGAGGCGGGCGTTCCCGCGGGCGTATCCGTGCGCCGCAGCTCTTCCTCCGACGATTATTTCGGCGGACAGGTGACGGGAAGCGTCGAAAACCTCTTTACGGAGACGCAAAATACGGAAGAGGGGACGGAGCCGCAGGCCGAAGAGACCGAAGAAGAGTACGGCGGGCTTTACCGTTGGATCAACCCTTTCACGTTCGCGACGAATTGGTCGATCAGCACCTATCGCTATTGGGAACTCTCCGCGACGAGCGCGAACATGCGTGTGGCGGAAGTCCTCTTCGTCGGGAGACCCAGCGACGCGACAAACGCTTCCAGCGAGAGATATATCGTTCCCGCGAGCGTCGTCTCCGCAACGCCCGACACGGGCGAGACGGCCGAAGAGGCGAGAGCGAAGGCCGAGGCTCTTCTCGACGCCCAGCCCTCCGAGCTTCCCTCCGAGCCCGTCAGCTCTTACGATACGTTCACCGAAGCGGAGTTCTATTCTCTTCTCACAGTCACGGAGATGCGCGTCGGAGACCGTTATACCACCGACCTCAACAACCGCGACACCAGCGTCTATCACGCGGAAAGCGTGTATAACGTGCTCGGCATGGACCTCGTGGCGCTCGGCACGACGATGTTCGGCGTGAGCCCGTTCGGCCTCAGATTTATGCCCATGCTCTTCTCGTTTGCCGTTCTCGTGCTCGGCTTCTTCTTTGTGAGAAACCTGTTCAAGAGCGACAGAGCAGGCTTTATCTTCGCGCTTCTGTATGCTTTATGCGACTTCTCGTTCTCTCTCGGGCATGTCGGCACGCCGCTCACGGCGGGGCTCTTCTTCCTGTTGCTCGCCGCCTACCTCGTCGACGTCTTCTACCGCAAGGGCATGCGGCGGGTCGGCTTTAAGGGCCTTGCGCCTCTCATCTTCGGCGGGCTTGCCTCCGCCGCGGCGATCTGCGTCAACGGGGCGATGCTCATTCCCGTCGTCGGCGTGTGCGCCCTCTATGTCGCGGCGATGATCCGCCAGCAGAAGGCAAACAGATACTATCTCGATAAGGCGGTCGCGGAGTGCGAAGCGAAGCCTGCGGCCGAAGACGGCACGAAAGACACGGGGGCCGTTGCCAAGGTCTTGAACGAAAACCGTTATAAGAACCTCTCGGCGGGCTTTGTGTTCCCCGTGGCGCTCATTCTGGGCACGGTCATCTTCTCGTTGCTCTTCATCCTTCCCGTCTATTATCCCCTCGTCAAGTTCTACGACGATCCCGCTTCTCCCACGTCGAACGTGTTCTCGCTCGGCTGGAAGGCGTTTATCGGCGGATTTGTCGGGGTGAACGAGCTTGGGTCCGTTCCCTCGGCATGGAGCGTGTTCCTCACCCTCTTCAAAGGCACGGGCGAAGCTTACGCCGTTACGGCCGTCGTCATCAACGCGGTCGCCGCGGTGTGCGGTCTCATCGGCCTTGCGTATGCCGTGTATAAGATCGTAACGATCGCGCGCAACTTCTCCGAACAGGGCAAAGATCTTCGCCGCATCGTGCCGCTTGTGTGCGGGCTCGTGCTCTCGCTCATCGCCGCTGCATGCGGCGGCGGAACGCTCGGCTTTATCTTCCTCGCCTATATCTTCTCCTTTATGCTCGCGGCGTACGCGGCAGACGACTGCATGAAGCGCGAGGGAAAAGCGGGGCTTGCCGCAAAGATCGTGACCATCACGGCGCTCGTTCTTCTGCTCGTATGCTTCGCGCTGTTTGCGATCTTTACTTTCTCGGTACCGTTGCCCGCAAGCTTTATGGGGAAATTCTTTTAAATATTCATAAGGGGGATCTATGATCGCTAAAATCATTTGCTATGCGCTCAGCGGCCTCGAGGGCGTGCCCGTAGAGGTCGAAGCGGACGTCAACAAGGGCGTCCCGTCCTACGAAATGGTCGGGCTTCCCGATACGGCCGTGAAAGAAAGCAAGGAAAGGGTCCGTTCCGCCCTCAAAAACAGCGGACTGCTCTTTCCGATGAACAGAATCACGATCAACTTCGCCCCAGCCGATCTCAAGAAAGAGGGCGCGGCATTCGACCTTGCCATTGCCGTCAGTCTTCTCAAGGCGAGCGAACAGCTTTTGGGCGCGGACGTAAAGGATATCGTGTTCCTGGGCGAATTGGCTCTCACGGGCGATATCCGTCCCGTTGCGGGGCTTCTCCCCATTCTCATTTCGGCGAAATCGCACGGATATACGCGCTTTATCATTCCCGCGGCGAACGCGGAAGAGGCGAGATATCTCGGCGGCGCGGAGATCTATCCCGCATCGTCGCTGTCCGAAGTCGTCGGCCATCTCGTCGGCATGCGGCCGATCCCGCCCCTCGAACTCAAAGAATTTGTTCCCGGCAGGCATAAAACGGGTACGGCAGACTTAAAGTATGTCAAGGGACAGCCCGTTGCAAGGCGGGCGCTCGAGATCGCCGTCGCCGGCGGACACAATATGCTCATGTCGGGCCCTCCCGGCACCGGCAAGACCATGCTCGCAAGATGTCTTCCCACCGTCATGCCCGATCTCAGCTTCGAGGAGGCGCTCGAGATCACGAAGATCCACTCTGTGGCGGGCGTTCTTGGCGAAGAGGGCATCGTTTCCGAGCGGCCTTTCCGCACCCCGCACCACACGGCGACCACCGTCTCCATGTGCGGCGGCGGGAACAGGATCGTCCACCCCGGCGAGATCTCTCTCGCCCACGGCGGCGTCCTCTTCCTCGACGAGTTGCCCGAGTACAAGCGCTCCACGCTTGAGGCTCTGCGCCAGCCCCTCGAGGACGGTTGCATCACCATTTCCCGCGCGGGCGGTTCCTTTACATATCCCGCACGCTTCATGCTCTGCGCGAGCATGAACCCCTGCCCCTGCGGCAACTACGGCTCCGCGGACAGGGTATGCACCTGTACGCCCGCCGAGATCAGGCGGTACAGGAGAAAGATCTCGGGCCCTCTTCTCGACAGAATCGATCTGCAAGTGGAAGTGGACAACATCACATACGACGACCTCACGTCTTCCGAAGTCCGCGAGGACTCCGCGGCCGTGCAAAAGCGGGTCAATGAGGCGAGGCGGATCCAGCGCGTGCGCTTCGAGGGCTCTTCCATTCATACCAATGCCGAAATGGGGGAGAAAGAGATCCAGGAATTCTGCGTTCTCACCCGCGAGGGAGATAAAATTCTGCGCGACGCGTTCGAGAGAATGGAACTTTCCGCGCGCGCCCGTGCGCGTATCATCAAAGTAGCCCGCACCATTGCCGATCTCGACAGCAGCGAACAGATCATGCCCAAGCATGTGTTCGAGGCCGTCTCCTACCGTCTGTTCGACAAGGTTTGATCGGTATGAACTATACCCCCGAAGAAAAAACGGTCATCTATGCGGCGGCCGTAAAAGGCATGAACAACCGCGCGGGGCTTGCCGCCGTGCGCGGGGGCGACGCCGTCCGTCACCTCGACGGTGAGGAAGAAAAAGAAGTTTCCGCCTACACCGCCATGCTCGAAAAACGGGGGATCTTCATCGTTACGTTTCTTTCGGACGACTATCCCGAGAGCTTGCGCAACGCTTCCGACCCGCCTCTCATTCTCTACGGCGCGGGAAGGCGCGAACTTCTGAAGAGGCGGAAGCTCTGCATCGTCGGTTCCCGCATCACGCCGCCGTGGGCGGAAAAGTTCGGGAAAACTCTCTCCGCAGAGCTCTCGGAACATTTCACGATCGTGACGGGGCTCGCCGAAGGAGGAGACGCCGCGGCGATCGCGGGCGCTCTTGCGGGCGGGAACCTCATCTCCGTTCTCCCGTGCGGGATCGACGTCTGTTATCCCGCCGCGCATACGGCGCTGAAAGAAAAAATTCTCGAAAAGGGTCTCATCCTCAGCGAATATCCGCTCGGGACGGGCACCGCAAAATTCTCTTTCCATGCGAGGAACAGGCTTCTCGCGGGGCTGAGCGAGGGCGTTCTCGTCCTCTCGGCGGGCGTCAGGAGCGGCGCTCTCATCACGGCGGGCCGCGCCCTCGACTACGGCAGAGACGTGTTCGCGCTTCCCTACAATGCGGGCGTCTCGCAGGGAGCGGGATGTAACGCGCTCATCAAGGCGGGAGCATACCTCGTCACCGAAGCGGCCGATATCCTCTCCGTCTACGGCATTGTATCCAAGGAGAAAGAGGAGCCCGAGGCAGAGGGAGAAGAGGGACGAATTCTGCAATATCTGCGGGAACAGGGCGAAGTACACGTCGCCGCGCTTGCCGAGGCGCTCGGCATGAGAATTTTCGAAGCGTCCGCCGCGCTGTCGGCGCTCGAGCTCAAAGGACTCGCCGTCAAATCGGGCGGCAACAAATACAGCGCACTATAAAACAGGATAATATATGGATCTGATCATCGTAGAATCGCCCAGCAAGGCAAAGACAATTTCAAAGTATCTCAAGGGGAAATACCGTGTGGACGCTTCGGGCGGCCACATCCGCGACTTGCCCCAAAAAACGCTCGGCGTCGCCGTCGACAAGAATTTCGAGCCCCGCTATGTCACCTCTCCCGGCAAGGAAGAGACGATAAAGCGCCTCACCGAAGAGGCGAAGAAGGCCGACAGAGTGTATCTGGCTACCGACCCCGACCGTGAGGGCGAAGCCATCTCGTGGCACCTTCAGAGCGTTTTAGGGCTGCCCGAAGAGGGGGAGAACCGCATCGAGTTTAACGAAATTTCTCCCCGCGCCGTCGAGAGAGCGCTCAAAAATCCGCGCAAGATCAACTATAGTCTCGTGGACGCCCAGCAGGCAAGGCGCGTGCTCGACAGGCTCGTCGGCTATAAGCTCTCCCCGCTTCTGAGCAATAAGATACAAAACAAGCTTTCCGCGGGACGGGTACAGTCGGTCGCGCTCCGTCTTGTCGTCGAACGCGAGCGGGAGATAACGTCGTTCGTGGCAGAGGAATATTGGACAATTTCCTGCGATCTGCAGGATCTTGGCAAGAACCATCCCTCTTTCCGCGCCGTTCTCGAGAAGCTCAAGGGCAAAAAGCTCAAGATCGCCTGCAAAGAAGAGGCCGACAACGCCTTGGCGGCTCTGGGCGGCGGGGAATACGTTGTAGGCTCCGTCAAAAAGACGGTGACGCGTTCGCACGCCCCCGCGCCTTTCACGACTTCTACTCTGCAACAGGACGCTTCCAACAAACTCGGCCTCTCCGCGCCCGAGACCATGCTCATGGCACAGCACCTCTACGAGGGCATCGACGTCGAGGAAGAGGGGCATATCGCGTTCGTCACCTATATCCGTACCGACTCCACCCGCGTCTCCGAGGAGGCGCAACAGGCGGCGCGGGAGTATATCGCGGCCAAATACGGCAAGGAATATCTTCCCGAAAAACCCAACATATATGCTTCTAAAAAGGGCGCGCAGGACGCGCACGAGGCGATCCGTCCCATCGATCTTTCGCGCACGCCCGAAGCCGTGAAAAAGATGCTTGACAAGAAGCACTACAGCGTTTATAAGCTCATATATGAGCGTTTTATTGCCTCGCAGATGGCGGAAGCGCTATACGACGCCGTGCAGGCGGATATCCTCAACGGGGACTATACGCTCAAGGCGAGCGGCAAGGCTCTCCGCTTTGCGGGGTTTACCGCCGTGTGGGCGGACGTCAAAACGGAGGGCGAAGAGGAGACCAAGGGACTTCTGCCTCCGCTCAACGAGGGCGACGGGCTCGAATGCCTCGCGGTCAAACCCGAGCAGAAGTTCACCAAGCCGCCGATCCGCTACACCGACGCTTCTCTCGTCAAGGCGATGGAAGACAAGGGGATCGGCCGCCCGTCGACATACGCCTCCATCATCTCCGTGCTCAATAAGCGCAAATATGTCGAAAAAGAGGGCAAATACATGAAGCCCACCGAGGTCGCCTACCGAATCACGGACATGCTCGTACAGTACTTCCCCGACATCATGGACGTCGGCTTTACGGCGGGTATGGAAGAGCGGCTCGACGAGATCGAAGACGGCGGCAAGGATTGGCACTCCATCATCGGAGACTTCTATCCCCCCTTTGAAAAACAGCTCCGCCACGCTTCCACCGACGGCGACGTGATGACGGAGATCAGATGCGAGAAATGCGGCCGTCCCATGGTGAGAAAGACGGGGAAATACGGCACATATCTTGCATGCAGCGGCTATCCCGCTTGTTCCAATATCGTCAGCGAGACGCAGGACGAAGTGTCCGACACGCCCTGCCCCAAGTGCGGCGCGATGATGGTCGTAAAGAGCGGCAGGTTCGGCAAGTTCCTCGCCTGTCCCAACTATCCCTCCTGCAGATCCACGTTGCCTTTCGGCGAAAAGAAAGAAGAGGATATTCTGGAAGGCGTCTGTCCCGATTGCGGCAAACCGACAAAGAAGTTGCGTTCGCGCACGGGAAAACCTTATTACGGTTGCAGCGGCTATCCCGCCTGCAAATTCATGAGCTGGGATATGCCCACGGGCGAAAAGTGTCCGAAGTGCGGCGCTGCCATCGTCAAATCCGCCCGCGGCGTCGTCAAGTGTTCCGACCGCTCGTGCGGCTACAAAGTGCCGTCGGAGTCGAAAAAATGATACAGATCGTCGGCGCGGGCCTCGCGGGATGCGAGGCGGCGCACTATCTTGCAAAACAGGGGGCGGAAGTCGAACTTATCGACATGAAGCCCCTCAAATTTTCTCCCGCCCACACGAGCGAAACGCTGTGCGAACTCGTCTGTTCCAACTCTCTCAAGAGCGACGACGTATACGGCAACGCCTGCGGCCTTTTGAAAGAAGAGATGCGCGTGCTCGGTTCTATCACCATGGCGGCGGCGGAGAAGGCGCGCGTGCCCGCGGGCGGGGCGCTCGCCGTCGATCGTGACAAGTTCTCTCATCTTGTCACAGAGACCCTCCGTTCATTCAAAAATGTGCACATATCGTCGAAAATCGTCGAAAAATTGCCCGCGCAGGGGATCGTCGCGACGGGGCCTCTGACGGATATGGGCCTTGCGGAGAATATCCGTGAGACGTACGGCGGCGGCTTGCACTTTTATGACGCTTCCGCGCCCATCGTCGCGGCGGACAGCATCGACGCGTCATGCACGTTCACGCAGGACCGCTACGGAAAGGGGACGGGGGACTATATCAACTGCCCGCTCACCAAAGAGGAGTACGAAATTTTTGTGCGGGAACTCGTCGGCGCCGAGCGGGCGACCCTGCACGACTTTGAAAAAGGGGAGATCTTCGAGGGCTGTATGCCCATCGAAGTCATGGCGGCAAGGGGAAAAGATACGCTCCGCTTCGGCACTTTCAAGCCCGTCGGCCTTGTCTTGGAAGACGGAACGCGCCCCTATGCCGTGCTCCAACTGAGAAAAGAGAATGCGGCGGGCACGAGCTATAATCTCGTCGGCTGCCAGACCAATCTCAAGTTCGGCGAGCAGAAGCGGGTATTTTCTCTCATTCCCGCCCTCAAGAACGCGGAATTTTTGCGCTACGGCGTCATGCACCGCAACACTTATCTGCAATCGCCCGACATTCTGAACGCAGATTTTTCGGCAAAAAACAACCCCGTGCTCTTTTTTGCGGGGCAGATGACGGGCGTGGAGGGGTATGTGGAGAGCGCGGCTTCGGGGCTCATGGCGGGCATTCACCTGTGGCGGCGGCTGAACGGGAAGCAGACTTCCGTTCCCTCGGACAAGACGGTCATCGGCGCTCTCTCGCGCTATATCGCAACGCCGAACAGAGATTTCCAGCCCATGAATGCCAATTATGGCATTCTCTGCGACGGTTTCGGCAACGTGCGCGACAAAAAGGAGAAGCGCCGCCTTCTCGCCGAACGCTCTCTTGAAGAGATCGGCGCCTACGCGGATTCCCTCCGTTCATTCTGAGCGTAACGAAGAATCCCCTGAACGGAGTCCGTGGGTCTATGAGATCCTTCGCCTACGGCTCAGGATGAGCGTCCCTCGCTCATTCTGAGGGAGCATAGCGACCGAAGAATCCCCTCAAATGCAGTCCCACCTGTTTTGAAATCTTTCAAACGGGGTAAAAGTAAGTAAAATCTCTTTTTCTACGGAGTAATTATGGAATTTCGAGGAACTACGATCTGTGCCGTTAAAAAGAACGGCGTCACGGCGATCGCGGGGGACGGACAAGTCACCATGGGCGAGAGCGTTGTATTCAAAAATTCGGCGATCAAAGTCCGCCGCATCTACGGCGGCAAAGTCATTCTCGGTTTTGCGGGATCCGTCACGGACGCGTTCGCACTCTCCGAACGCTTCGAGGGAATGCTCAATAAATTCGCGGGCAACCTTATGCGCTCGGCGGTAGAGCTCGCGGATCTTTGGCGGAGCGATAAGATCGGCAGAAAGCTCGACGCGATGATGATCACCGCCGATAAAGACACTCTGCTCATTCTCTCAGGCACGGGGGAAGTCATCGAGCCCGACGAGGGAATCTGTGCGATCGGTAGCGGGGGCAACTACGCCTTGGCGGCCGCGCGTGCGCTGGCGCAAAACACCGATTTCTCCGCCGAGGAGATTGCAAAGAAGTCCCTCAAGATCGCGTCCGAGATATGCGTCTATACCAACGACCACATCATTTGCGAAACTGTTTGAGCGCATATCTGCTTCGCAATACGGCGTCATGCTTGCGTTTCCCTTTGGTCACGTACGAATTGGTACGCTCCCTGCAGGGAAGCCGCGCATTCCTTGTCTTGCTTGCATCTATGCACTCAAACTTCGAAGAGACTTTTTGCGCCGATAAGGCATCATCAATAAGGAGTTATTATGGATCTGTCACCCAAACAAATCGTAAACGAACTGAATAAGCACATTATCGGGCAGGAAGAGGCCAAAAAGGCCGTTGCTATCGCCTTGCGAAACCGCTATCGCCGCGCTCAGCTCTCCCAAGAACTGCGCGAGGAGATCACCCCTAAAAACATCATTATGAAGGGGCCCACGGGCGTCGGAAAGACGGAGATCGCAAGGCGGCTCGCCAAACTCGTCAAGGCGCCTTTCGTCAAGGTCGAAGCCACCAAATATACCGAGGTCGGCTATGTCGGCAAAGACGTAGAGGGCATGGTCCGCGATCTTGTGGAATGTGCCTATCGGCTTGTCAAGGACGAAAAGGCGGCGGAAGTACGTTTGAAAGCCACAGACGCCGCCGAGAAAAAGATGGTAAAACTTCTCGCCGAGCTCAAGAAGAACGATCGCGGCGAGACGGCCCGCGAGGTTTTTGAAGACAATCTTCTCGATTCGCTCAGAAAGGGCGTGTTCGACAGCGTAGTCATCGAGGCGGACGTGCGGGAGGAGCTCAAGAGCATGGAACTCATGCCGGGCGGCGCCGCCATCAACCTCGGGTCCATTTTCGGCGAAGTGCTCCCCCCCAAGCGCAAGAAGCGCAAACTCACCGTAAAAGAGGCGATGCAACTCTACATCGCCGAGGAGAGCGAGAAGCTCATCGACGAAGACGCCGTAAAAGAGGAGGCGCTCCGCCGCGCCGAGAACGACGGCATCATTTTCATCGACGAGATCGATAAGATCGCCGGCAAGGGCAACACCTCGGGGGCGGACGTCAGCCGCGAGGGCGTGCAGAGAGATATTCTTCCCATTGTCGAGGGTTCCACCGTCATGACAAAGTACGGCGCGGTCAAAACCGATTATATGCTCTTCATCGCGGCGGGCGCTTTCCATGTCTCCCGCATCGAGGATCTCATCCCCGAGTTGCAGGGACGTTTCCCCGTATCCGTTGAGCTGAAATCGCTCACAAAGGACGATTTTGTGCAGATATTGACGAATACAGAGCACTCTTTGACCCAGCAATACGCGGTACTTCTCGCGGTCGATAACATCGACCTCAAGTTCACGCCCGACGCCATCGAGGCGATCGCGGAGATCTCCGAAGAGATCAACCTCACGAGCGAGGACATCGGGGCGAGACGTCTGCACACGGTCATGGAATATCTTCTCGAGGACATTTCGTTCAACGCGGGCGGCGGCGATTATCCCGTCATTCCCGTCGAGATCAACCGCGCCTATGTTGAAGAGCACCTCAAGAACATGACAAAAGACCGTAATTTGAAAAAATACGTGCTTTAATTCGTTGATTTCTTTTTAAGGACAAAAAGAAATCAACGAGGGGTCAGGTTGCGTATTTCACAGTCGCTCCGCTGCCACGCTTTCCGTCTTTCATTCGTACAGTAAGGTTCCCGTAGGGTACCAATAAAGTGCGCTTAGGCGGGGAGACCCCGCCACGCGCCACGATTTCGGAATGATTTCGAACATTTCTTTACTCGGCCTGCGGCCTTCGAAAAGAAACGTTCGAGCGAACCTTCCCCGTTCATCAATCGGGTTGACCGCGGAAGCGTTATATGCAATTACAACAAGGCGCAGGTATGCGCCGAATTGGGTCGCCCACGGCGGAAGTGATTTCCGCCTAAGGCACGTGATGTTGGAATGATTTCGAACATTTCTTTACTCGGCCCGCTTACCTGCCCCCTTTGAAGGGTGGAGCGGCACCGTTCTTGCTCAACAGCCCTGTGGGCTGTGAGCGTGCCGCGACATGAGGCGTGGCCTCGCCGAAGGGGTTGCGGCGGTCCCTGCCGCCGCAACGGGTGGCGCGGCGAAGCCGCGTCAGGTGGGGGTTGAAGTTGGGGCAGCTCGCGGGCCTACGAAAAGAAAGTGTTCGAAATAAAAAAGGAGTACTTATGATCAATATCCCCAAGGGGACAAAGGACGCACTGCCGTCCGACATCCACAAATGGCACTTTATCGAGGCGGCTGCGAGAAGAACGTCCGAGAAGTACGGCTTCAAGGAGATCCGCACGCCCGTCTTCGAACACACGGAGCTCTTTTCCCGCGGCGTCGGCGATACGACGGACGTCGTGCAAAAGGAGATGTACACCTTTCTTGACAAGGGCGGCCGCTCCGTAACCCTCCGTCCCGAGGGTACGGCGGGCGTCGCGCGAGCCTTTATCGAAAACGGCCTGCAGGGCGGGGTCATGCCTTTCAAAACGTACTATCTCATCTCCGCTTTCCGCTATGAACGCCCGCAGGCGGGTCGGCTCCGTGAGTTCCACCAATTCGGCGCGGAGCTCTACGGCGCGGAGGGCCCGTCGGCAGACGCCGAGGCCATCTGCTTTGCCTACAGGTTTTTGCGGGAGATCGGCGTCTCGACGGCTGTGCGGCTCCACATCAATTCCATAGGCTGTCCCGCGTGCCGCATGAAGTATCAGCAGGCGCTCAAGGAGTATTTCCGTCCCGATCTTGCCGACATGTGCGAGGATTGCCGGAGCCGCTTCGACAAAAATCCCATGCGTATGCTCGATTGCAAGGAGGAAAATTGCAAAAAATACACGGCAAACGCCCCCCGCATGCTCGATTTCCTCTGCGATGATTGCAGGGCGCATTTTGAGGGCGTGAAGTCTCTTCTGACGGCGGCGGGGATCGTCTATGACGTCGACCCGTCCATCGTCCGCGGCCTCGACTATTACAGCCGCACGGTATTTGAATTCACGAGCGACGCCCTCGGCGCCCAAAGCACGGTGCTCGGCGGGGGAAGATACGATACGCTCCTTTCCCAGCTCGGCGCCAAGCCCACGCCCGCAGTCGGTTTCGCGGCGGGATTGGAGAGGCTCATTCTGGTGCTTGACGCGCTCGATCTCGTCCCCGCGGTAAGGGAGACGGATTGCTATCTCCTCGGCATGGACGATGCGTCGCGGCAGAAGGCTTTCCTCCTCGCCGAAGAGATGAGAAGCGAGGGGCTCATCTGCGAGACAGATCTTGTCGGCCGCTCCGTCAAGGCCCAGTTCAAATATGCGGACAAGCTCGGCGCGAGGTTTGTCGTCGTCATCGGGGAGACGGAGCTTCAAGAGGGCGCCGCCGAAGTCAAGGACATGCAAAATTCTGCCTCTCAGCGCGTAAGATTCGGCGCTTTGGCGCAATATATCAAACAGAGGAGGAAATTGTAAATGGTAAAAGAAGTGAGCGGGCAGGAGCTCGACAGGCTCGTGACCGAAGAAAAAAAGACGGTCGTGTGCGACTTCTGGGCGCCGTGGTGCGGCCCTTGCCGCATGCTCGGCCCCGTGATGGAAACGCTGAGCGAGGAGTTTAAGGAGAAAGCGGAGTTCGTCAAAGTGAATGTGGACGAAAACGGCGACCTTGCGGCGTCTCTCGGTATCTTCTCCATCCCCGACGTCTATATCTTTGCGGACGGGGAAGTCAAGACGCACAACCTCGGTTTTCTCCCCGAAGAGAACATGCGGGAATTTCTCGAAGAAAATTTGTAATCAAAAAACCGTCACATATGTGACGGTTTTTTGATTTCCGAAAAAATTATCTGTCGTTGAAAGTCGCCTTTTTAAGGGTGTATGTCATGGTCCCGAGGGAGTACATCACGGGATTTTCAAAGCGGAGAAGCACGCTCCTGTATTTCTTGGAATTTTCGTCCGTCCGCGCCGCGTAGATAAATTTGCGCTGAGGACCGGGCTGTGAGGAACCGTAGGAGCAGGTGACCTGCACCGCGTCGATACTCGACGAGATCGTCTCCCCATTGCAGTCAAAAGCGACCGCCGTCGTGATCGCCTCGGTGGAGAGATTTACGGTGACTGGTTTTTGCGTCTGCGGGTCGATGCTGACAAAGGGGACCGTGGAAGAGGCCGAGGAGAGGTTGAGCCCGCGGAGCGCGATCGTGATCTGCTCGTTGTCGATGACCGTCTCGTCGACGTCCAGCTTCACGGTGCCGCTGTTCGTCTTTTTCTTCGATTCGGGCGCGGTGATATCGAGCGTGTAGTCGGCGGCAGAGAGATCTTGCGCGTAGTTCAATTCGTACGTAAAATCATAGGCGGTGTAGAACGTTTCCGCGTTCTGTTCCGTGGAGGGGACGGTCGCATGCACCGTCTTGGCGCTTCTGATGGGGCGGAGACCCTCTGCGGCCCGCGTGAACCAGACGTCCGTCGTCATGCTGTCTTCAAACATGTCTCCCCGCTCCGTCCCTTTTTCATATCTTCCCGCGATGTTGAATTGGGTATGGTAGCGGTAAACCTGCATAGACGTCTCTCCCTGTACATAGTTTTCCGCGGAGAGCGTGGTGACGTAAGTGCCGTTGTCGTAATTGACCGTGATCCCATCGATCGTGTTCGGGAGAAAGGAGACCTCGTATTCGAGCGTTTCGTTCTTTCCCGTGATGTTCTCGACCGTGTTTTCAAAATACCAATTAGGCGAAAAACCGAGCGTCATCGTTCCGCCGCAACCCGCAAAGAGAGCGAGGGGCGCAAGAGCCAACACCGAAAGCCTCAACAGACGTTTCTTTTTCATGCCGTATCCTCCAGACCGTTCTTTGGACTATTATAGCACATTTTTTTTCATTTGTAAAAATAAAACGGCGAAATATCGGAAATTTTCACGCAAGTATGATATAATAGAATAAATTTTTTCGGAACAGGTGGACGAATGACGAATTTTATCGGCGCTCCGACGCTCAACTGCGCGCTCTCGGCGCTCACTAAGGTCGTGGAAAAGGGCGAAAGCGCGGGGGAAAAGATCACGGTTTTCTGTGAAGACAAGCTCACTCTCCTTGCCGAGCGTGCCGCCGTTGCCCATTCAAAGGGGACTTTTTCGACGGAAGTCACGACGTTCGCGCGCTTTTTGAAGGGAGACAGGGCTCTGCTCTCCAAAGAGGGGTCGGTGATGGCGGTCTCCTCCATCCTCGCGCGGAACACGTTGCTCCGCTGTTTTAAAAAATCGGACGCGAGGGCAGTATACGAGACGATCGCCCAGCTGCTCTCCTCCCGCGCCGACGCCGCGACTCTCCGCAAGAGCGCCGAAGAGACGGAGGGCATGCTCTCGCGCAAGCTTTCCGACCTCGCCTTCGTCCTCGAAAAATATCAACAATTTCTTGACGAAAAAGGGCTGCTCGATGAGAACGGATACCTTGCTCTTCTTCCCGGGAAGATCGGCGGGACGCTCGGGGACAGCCATATCGTCTTTTTTGCGTTCCCCTCGTTTACCCGTCAGGCCGCGGAGGGCGTGCGGGCGGCGGTCATGAACGGAAGAAAGGTCACGGGGATCTTTCTTGCGGGAAAGGGCGGCGCCTATACCAACGAAGCGGCAAAGATCTTTCTTTCCGTCGCAAAAGAGGCGGGGGAGATCGGGGAAACGTTCTGCGCAAGCGATCTGAAAGACGACGCCGCATTTTTAGCGCACGGATTGTTTTCTCCGGAGATCTATGGCAAAAAAGCGGAAAAGCGGGAGCATATCCATCTCTTCCGCCCGCAGGACGAGGGAGATGAGGCGGAGACCGTATGCGCTCTCATCAAAAAGCATATGGCGGAAGACGGGCTCCGCTACCGTGATTTTGCGGTACTTCTTCCCGATAAAGAGAGGTTCCCGCAAATCGAGCGCATGTTTGCGGGCTATCGCATTCCCTTTTTCTCGGACAGAAAGCGGCCGTTTTCGGAGCATCCGTTCTGCCGCTTTGCGCTCGACGTCCTCGCCTGCGTATACGACGGCGGTCAGCCCGATTCCGTCGACGCCGTGCTCTCTTCCTGCTATTTCGGGCAGGCGGACGACTATCGGAACTATCTTCTGAAGTACGGCGGCTATCGCGGGGCGGTGAACCGCGAGATCAAAGACGGAGACGCCGTTAAGGGATACAGAAGAGAGGAGCTCGTCGCCGCGCGGGACAAGATCCGCGCCGTCCTTTCTCTCTTTCCGCGCGAGGGAAAGGGGAAGAAGTTTATCTCTGGCGTCCGTGCGCTCTATGAATTGACGGACGGAGACGCCGTTACCCAAAAACTCACCGATAAATTCGCGGGAGTCGAGCGCGAGTTCCTTGATATAGCCCCTCTTTCGGCCGTTCTCTCGGAGATAGAGGGATTGTCGGGCGAGGAGCGGTACACGGCGCGGGAATTTATGACCGTGCTCGAAAACGGCCTCGCGGCGCTCGAGATCGCGATGATCCCGCAGTCGTCGGACGCCGTGTTCATCGGCGACGCCACGGAGAGCAAATTTATGCGGGTGTCCGTCCTTTTCTGCCTCGGTGCGGACGAGTCTCTTCCCCGCCTTTCCAACGACACGGCCGTCATCACCGACGGCGAGATCAAGCGCCTTTCCGCGCTCTCCGTAGAGATAGAGCCGCAGATCGACGTCGTAAACAGACGGGCGAAAGAGAGCCTCTATTTCAATCTTTGCTCCTTTGAAAAGGAACTTTACGTCAGTTGTCCCTTGCGCCTGAACGGCGAGGAAGCGCGGCGCGGCGAAGCATTTTTGTACATCGACCGCATGTGTTTTGGGGCACCCATGTCCGAGACTCTCCTCTACAAAAGTTGTGAGAGAGCGCCCGCCATGCGCACGCTCCTCCGTTTGAGAGACGAGTTGGAGTCGGGCAAAGAGGAGAGCGGCGAGGCGTTTGCTTCGCTCAAAGCCATGCTCGCAAAGGAAGAGGGAGAAGAGACCGTCGGCCGCCTTTTATCGGAAGACGGGAAGAAGACGAGCGCAAAACTTGCCGATCTTCTCTTCCGCGGGCCGATCTCGCCAAGTCTTCTCGAGACGTATTTCGGCTGTCCCTATAAGAGTTTCGTCTCTTTCGCGCTCAGGCTCAGAGAACGGGAAGAACGGACCGCTCTCGACACGGATACGGGCTCTTTCGTGCACACCGTGCTCGAGAAGACGGCGCCCTTTTTCAACGAGATCGAGAGCGAAGAGGTGTGCAGAGAACTCGCCGAGCGGACGGCGGAAGAATTGCTTACATCCCCCCGCTACGCCTTTCTCGCCGATACGGGCGCGGGAGCTTACACGGGGCGGCGGCTCGTAAAAGAGTGCGGCGCCGTGACGGCGGCTTGTTATAAGCAAGTCCGCTACTCGGCTTTTTCGGTCTCGGGAACGGAGCGGGATATCTCCCTGCCCGCGCTCGGGCTCAAGGGAAGAACGGACAGGGTAGACGTCTCCGACGAATATGTCCGCGTCATCGATTACAAGACGGGCGAGATCGACGATAAGCCCGCCGCCTACTACACGGGCAGAAAACTGCAGCTCCAGCTCTATCTGCTCGCCGTCTCCGAGGGGAAACTCCCCGCGGGCGCTTTCTATTTCCCCGCACAGGAACAGTTTGCGGGCGAAAACGACGAGCCTTTCCGCATGAAAGGATTTTTTGTGAAAGACGAGAGCGTCCTCTCCCGCATGGATACCCTGCGCACAGAGGGCAAGAGCGCATTTTTCGAGGGCGGAGGCCGATCGGAGAAAGGCCTTTCGCAGGAGGAGTTTTCCGATTTTCTCCACTATGCGCTCCTCGTCTCCCAAAAGGCCGTCGGGGAGATGAAAGAGGGAAACATCGCGCCCTCGCCCTATGAGGGAACGTGCAATTACTGTAAATATAAGGGCATGTGCGGTTTTTCGGGAGAAAGCAGAAAGGAAGCTTCCGTCACATGCGCGCAGATCGCCGCCATTGTCAAGGCGGAAAGGGGGGGAGAATGAATTTCACGGCAGAACAGAGGCTCGCGATCGACAAGAGGGGAAAGATCATCGTCTCCGCGGCGGCGGGGAGCGGGAAGACCGCCGTCATGATCGAGCGGCTCGTCTCCCTCATTCTTTCGGGAACGGACGTGAGACAAGTGCTCGCCCTCACTTTCACCAACAAAGCGGCCGCCCAGATGCGCGACAGGCTGCGCACCGCCCTCTCGGAGCGGCTCGTCTTGTCGGAGGGCGCGGAAAAAGAGAGGCTCAAAGACCAACTATCCGCTCTTCCCCTCGCCGAGATCGGGACCATTCACGCCTTTTGCGGCAGACTTGTGAGAACGTATTTCTTCCTCGCCGGCGTCGACGCGGCTTTTACCATCATCTCCCCCGACGACGCCGAGGGAGCGTCGCTCAAGGGACGCGCCATGGACCTCGTGTTCGAAGACGCGTACGAACGGCAGGATCCCGCTTTTTCGGAGTTGCTCTCCGTCTATTTCCGCAAGAAAAAGGACAAGCGGCTCAAGACCGTGCTCTCCGCTCTCTATGCGCAGGTGCGAGAGCTGAGCGACTATCGCGCGATGCTTACGGGCGGCGGGGCGGACTTTTCCGGTATCTGCGATTATCTTGCGGAAGGCTACCGCGGGACGGCGGTTTTCCTCGAAGAAAGGCTCGGAGCGCTCAGAGAAAAGCTCAAAGAGAACGCCCGCGCCCTTGTCGTGCTCGATGAGGTCGTTGCCGCTTGCCGCGCGATCGAGGGGGAAACGCTCTTCGGTATGCGTACGGCGGCGCTTGTCCCGCCCGACATTTCCCGAATGCCGCGCATGACAAAGGCAGACGGCGAGGAACTGAAAAATCTGCGTTTTCTCTCGGGCGCGAGCAAAAAAATCAAGGAGATCTATGCGGAACTGAGAGAACTTGCCGACGAAGAGACCGAGCTTTCCCGTTTCAGACAGGCGGAAAAGCTCTCGGCGGCGCTTGCCGACTTTCTTCTCCGTTTCGACGGGGAATACACCCGTCTCAAGCGCGAGGCCAACGTGCTGGATTACAACGATCTCGAACATCTCGCCCTGAAAGTGCTCTCGGACGAAGAGGCGCTCGGCGGGCTCAGAAGCAGATATACGCATATTTTCGTAGACGAATATCAGGACGTCAACCGCGTGCAGGAACGTATTCTCTCCGTGCTCGCGGGCGACGAAGTATTTCTCGTGGGAGACAGCAAACAGGCGATCTACGGCTTCCGCGGCAGCAGTTCGGCGTTTTTTGAGGAGAAGAGGGCGGCGTTCCGCAATGAGGGCGGCGATATCCCGCTCAACCGCAACTTCCGTTCGGGAACGGCCGTGCTCAACGCAGTCAACCGCGTGTTCATGCCCTTTTTGAAGCATTACGAAGAAATGGCGGGCGGCGACCGCTACAGAGACGCGCAGGGCGCAGTGTGTTTTCACCGCATAGAGAGCGAAAAGACGGAGCGCGAGACGGCTGGCGTCTATTCGGTGCGCGAGCACGAAGGGCAGCAGAAGCGGGACGCGATCGCGACCTATATCGCAGATCTTATCGAAGATGAGATCGCGACGCAGATCTACGACGCCGATCGGGGAAAGTTCCGCAAGACAGAATTTTCGGATATTGCCGTCCTCGTGCGGAAACATTCGGGCGAAATGGACGCCGTTGTCCGCGAGCTCGGCCGTCGCGATATCCCCGTTTCCGCCGCCGCAAGCGTCAATATCTGCGACTTTTCGGAAGCGCAGCTTCTCATCGATTGGCTCTCCCTTCTCGACAACGCCGAGCAGGACGCCCCGCTTTGCACGGCGCTTCTCTCCGCGGTCGGCGGGTTCGGAGAGGATGAACTCGCCGCAGTCCGTCTCGCCTGTCCCGACGTTTATAACTTCCGTGACGCCTGCCGTGTCTATGCGTACGCCGAAGAGAACAAGACGGAACCCTTGGCGCAAAAACTGCGCGGATTTTTTGTGTTATTAAAGGACATGCGGGCGCGGGCACAAGTGCTCACCGCCGCGGACGTACTCGCGTCTCTCCTCTCCATGGGGCTGGAAACGCAGATCGCGGCGGGGAAAAACGGCGCCTTGCGGCTTGCGCGCGTCAGACGCTTTCTCCTCGCGAGCGAAAACAAGAGCGTTCACGCCTTTTTATCCGATCTCAAAGCGAGCGGCTACCGTCTCGACTACACGGGCGGCGGCGGGGAAAACGCCGTGCAGGTGCTCACCATGCACGCTTCCAAGGGGCTCGAATATCCCATCGTCATTCTCGCCGACCTCGACGTCCCTTTCCACGGAGCGGACAGAGGAGACGTTTTGTTCACCGAGCGTTTCGGCTTCGCCCCCTATGCCTACGACATAGAGGAGAGACGGGTGCACACCACGCTTGCCCGCCGCGCGAGCGAGCGGTTGCAGGAAGAGGAAGAGCGCGTGGGCGAGACCAACCTCCTGTATGTTGCCATGACCCGTGCAAAATACCGCCTGCACATGCTGTTCGAAGACAAGGGCACGGCGATCGATCCCGCTTATGCGGAAAGGATGTCCGATTTTATCGATCTTTCCGCCATGTCCGATCTGTTTGCAGAGCCCCCCGCGGCCAAGGGAGAGGCCCTGCCGCACCACGCTTTCAGGGGAGAGGAAAACGGGGCGCTCATCTCCCGTCTTTGCGCCGTCTACCGCGCGCCCTATGCGTTTGCGGAGAGCGCGGCTCTTCCCCTCAAGAGTTCTGCCACGGATATCATGCGGAGGAACAGGGAAGAGAGCCCGTCGGGCGGCGGCGGACCCGTCCACACCAAGGAAGAGGGGCTCGCCTACCACGCCTTTCTGGAACATGTGCGCTTCGGGCGGCCCGCGGCGGAAGAGCTTGCGCGTATGTGCGGGCAGGGGATCTTGTCCCGTGAAGAAGAGGCGCTTCTCGACGCGGAAAAGTTGCAGAAAATTCTCGATCTGCCCTGCTTTCGGGGCATTGAAGAAAAGAGGATCAGACGGGAACAAACCTTTTTGGCGCTTCTTCCCGCCGCCGATCTCTTCGAAACGGACGCCGCGGACGAAATTCTCTTTCAGGGCGCCATCGATCTTCTCGTGGAGGACGGCGCGGGGTTCACCGTCATCGACTATAAATTCTCGGGGCACGGCGACGAAGCGATCAAAGAGACGTACGCGCCGCAGATTAAGCTCTACAAAAAGGCCGTCGCCCGTGCGATGGGGGTGCGCGAAGAGAGCGTTGGGGCCCGCATCGTCAACATTGCGCTTCTCCGCGAGATCGAAATGTAAAATCCGACATCTTTCCGCAAAGAATGATAAAAAACTCCCGTGAGGAAAGGCTATCCTTGTACGGGAGTTTTCATTATGGAAAGTTTTTATGTCATCCGCGATTTTCTCGCATCGTTGCCCCTCTGGAGTGTGCTTGTCCCGCCCTGCGCTCTTTTTGTGTGCGCTCTGCCTCTTCTTGCATACCGCAAAAAGAGGGTCTATCTTTGGCTCTCGGCGCTTTGCCTTACGGTCGGCGGACTTCTCGCGTTCGGAAAAGAATTCGTCGCGCCGTATCTTCTCCTCTTTTGCGCGGAGATCCTTCTCCTTTATCCGCTCTTCTGGATCCGCGGGCGGACGAGGCGCAAAGAGGGACGCGAGGAGGAGCTGTATGGAAAATTCAAGCGCGAGCTCGAACAGCCCTTTCCCGAAAAAAAGGAATATCCGCCCAAGGTATGCTGTTTCGAGCAGACGGGCGGCGAGACCGCCGAAGAGCGCGGCATGAAGCTCTCGCACGTCATCACCCTTCTGGAGAGACTGAAAAAGGAGAAATTGACCCCCGCCGACCGTCTCGAAGTGGAAATGCTCTCGCGCAACGTTGAAGGGAGCAGCGGGCGCCCGCTCACGGACAGCCAGACCGACGACCTCAACGACAGTCTCTCCGCCGTTTTACGCCTTGTTGCAAAATACAGCCGCTGAATTGAAAGCGGACGGCTCAGTAGACGTTTGTGAGCGTATTGACGGTAAGGGCGAGAAGACGGCCTTTTTTGCGGGCGCGGGAGAGCACTTCGGGCGTGATCCTGTCTCCCGCGAGCGCGACGATCTCTCCCTGTGCGTCGAATACGCTGCGCATCACCCGTCTGCCGAGGAGATTTCTGCCCCCGAGCTCATATTTAAAAGTCTGTTCCGCGGCCTGCGTTCTCTCTTCGGTCGGCTCTTCTTGCGGTTTTGCTTCGGAGTGCGTCTCTTCGCCCTCCGTTTTTTCGTCGTACGGAAGATTTTGTGAGGGGATGGGGTCGGACATGGTATCTTCATTTTCCGTCGAAGCCGTTTTAACGGCTTTTTTTAATGCTCTTTTTTTGGGAGCGGGCCGTGCGCCGGAGAGATAGACGATAACGCTCTCCTCCGAGGCGACCGCTTCGGCGGGATAGCCCGTTCTCACGCCGTCTTTCACGAGGATGAACGCGGGTTCGCAGTCGCCGAACAGCCAATCGCCGACAACGCCGAGGTCGTCCCCCTTTTCGGAAAAGGCGCGCACGCCGATGGGGGCGGAGACTCCGGGGGGCGCGGTGACGCGGATCTTCGATGCGATGATCGCGTCGGAGCAGGCGCGTATGGCGCGGACGGGCAGAATAAAATCTTCCTCGTCGCCGTCCACGGCCGAGAGAGCGGTGAGCGTCTTTAAGTCGCGCGAAAGGTACGCCCCTGTGACGTACCCGAGTTGTTCTCCCGCTGGGGAGACGATTTTTTTGCCGATAAGCGAAGATAATTGCATAATTTCACCTCTTTGCCCTATGGTATGCGAAAAGAGCGCGCGCGGCGAGAAGAAATTTTGCGGGAATAGCGAGGATTTTGTCAAAAATCCCGCCGCCGTCCTTGTTGAAAAGACCCGTGCGGATCTTTGCGGCGGGAAGGCTCCGAAAGAGGAATGTGGATAACTTATTTTAATGAAAAGTATAAAAAATTTTAAAGATAAGTAAAGATTGTGGCCAAAAACACTTGACAAAAAAGCGGGGGGGGGTAAAATAGAGGACGAGAAGTTCTGCTTATAGTTTCCACCTATAATTGTGGATAGGATTCAGCCGATAACGGCTTTTTTGTGGAAAACTGTGGCGGACAAAAATTTAAAGAGGAGGGTAAAAAGACATGAACAAAAAGTTGCGCAGACTGCTCACGGCAGTCGCAGCGACGGGGATGGCGCTCGCGATGGCATTTTCTCTTGCGGCATGCGGAGAATCTGCCTACGACCTTGCCGTAAAGCATGGGTTTAAGGGCACCGAGGAAGAATGGCTCGAGAGCCTCAAGGGGCAAGACGGGCAGGACGGGAAAGACGGTTACAACGGTCTGAACGGACAGGCGGGTACCGATGGCACGAACGGCACCAACGGGAAAGACGGTACCAACGGGAAAGACGGCATCACGCCCAGCATCGGTCCCGACGGGTATTGGTATTTCGGCAACGAGAAGACCGACTTCAAGGCGGCCGGGACAAACGGAACGAACGGTTTAGACGGCAAGAGCGTCTATGAACTCTACAAACAGGAACATCCCGAATATAAGGGGACCCTTGCGGAATGGCTTGAGAGCCTCAAGGGGCAAGACGGGATCAACGGGATCGACGGCGAAGACGGCAAGGACGGCGCGAACGGCGTCGACGGCAAGAGCGCGTTCGAGCTCTACAAACAGGCCTATCCCGACTACGAGGGCGAACTCGAAGATTGGCTCGCGAGCCTCAAGGGCGAAACTGGCGCGCAAGGCGCTCCGGGACAAGACGGGGCGGACGGTCAAGACGGTAAAGACGGCGTGAACGGCGTCGACGGCAAGAGCGCTTTCGAACTCTACAAACAGGCCAACCCCGAATATGAGGGCGACCTCGAACAGTGGCTCGCAAGCCTCAAGGGCGAGAAAGGCGAGACGGGCGCGCAGGGCGCACAGGGCGAAAAAGGCGAAACAGGCGCAACGGGTGAAAAAGGCGTCGACGGCAGAGACGCCTATCAGCTCTATGTCGACTGGTTCAGCGCTCAAACGGGCAACGAGGGCAAGAAGCCTCTCACCCTTGAGGAATGGTTCGAGAGCCTGAAAGGACAGGACGGTGCGGACGGCGCCGACGGTGAAGACGGCGTTACGCCCAGCATCGGTCCCGACGGCTATTGGTATTTCGGCGAACAAAAGACGGATTATAAGGCGACGGGCTCGGACGGCAAGTCGGCCTACGAGCTCTATGTAGAACAGTACAAAAAAGAGCATTCTGGGCAATCGGATGGGGCCATGTCCGAGGAGGAGTGGCTCGAAAGCCTTCAAGGCAAGGATGCCGAGCTCGAAGGTTTCTTGACGGGCACGGGCGATCCCGACGTTTCCCTCGGCGCAGAGAAAGATATCTATCTCGATACCGAAACGGGCGAGATCTGGCAGAAGGGCAGCGTGTCTTGGTCTAAGAAAGGCTCGCTCGGAAATTTAAGTGCTTCCCACATTAAGGAAGTGAAATACTTAACTCGTTCTTGGGGATTGACCCAAGGCTTTAACGTCCTTAATAGCGCAGATAGCATGGGCGGAACGCTCAATTATAATGAAAATCTTAAAGTCGGCGGCAGTTCCATCGAAGGCTATTGGCTCATATTTGAAAACAACTCTGCTTTTTTCATTCAAAAGAAGTGTTTACATGACAGTGGCACGGGGCAAAACAGTATAATAACAATCTATAATGATGATTGCACCTTTGGAACAGTCCAAATTCTTAAATGCGCCTACTGCGGCGAAACAGTGACGCGGGTGAAGGATCCGACAAGCAAACCCACGCATCGCTATGCAGAAGGGTGGACTTCCGACGAAACGCATCATTGGCATGAAGCTGTTTGCAGTCATAAAGCGGAGCTTGATCCCAAGAAAGACGAACATTTATGGCGCGAGTATTATACTGTCGATTATGATGAAGGCAGCAGTGAAGTAAAAGGCTATATCAAGTGGCAGGAGTGCAAAATCTGCGGGTTTACGACCAACGATAAGATCTCTGCGATCACCCCCGAAAGTTTGTTGCAAGGAGACATTGTACATATTTCCAATGCAGACGAATGGAATGTGTTTGCAAAAGCGGTAAACAGCGGTGCTGAATACAGTGATGGAGCGAAAAAGTTTGCCGAAGCGACAGTCGAGTTGGACGGCGATATCAACTTCGGCGGTTTGACGATCACCCCCATCGGACTTCCCTCCAATGCGGCAGACGTCACCGACCGCGCAAACCTCGCGTATCTTGATTTGAAAGCGGACGCCAATATCGAAGGCGGATTCAAGGGTATCTTTAACGGCAACGGTCATACGCTCAGCAACTTCGTGCTTGACGGCGGCAACTTCACGGGGCTCTTCGGGTATCTCAACAATGCCAAGATCGAGAACCTCACCGTAAAGAATGCCACCGTTACAGGCGACGCCTTCGTCGGCGGGGTCGCGGGTTTCATCACGGGTACCGATCTTCGTATTTCCAAAGTCACCGTCATCGATTCCAAGGTAACGGGGCTCGCCCATATCGGCGGCATCGCGGGCTATGCAAAGGACGCAGGCCCCAAACTCACAAAAGCAAATGCCTCCGATGAGGCTGCGATCAAGAACTGCACTGTCATGTCCGAGACCGGAAAAAGCTTCACCAATGATGCAGTTATGCAAATCAAAGCAGTATGTTATGATACAAAGGATACGGACGGGTATTACTTTGACGGCGCCAATGTGGGTGGGATCCTCGGGACCTCGTACAGTAGCTCCGTTATCGGATGTTATGTAAAAGAAATCAAAATTTCTTACGTCACAAGCTTTGCTGGCTTTGTTGGATTTGCCGAGGGTACAAACGAGGCAAAGAGCGTCGTCCTTGGAAATATTTTGTCCGTTGAAGGTGGTCAAAACAACATCACCAGTTTGAATGGCGTTACAAAAAACGGTCAGAGTATGGATAAGGACAGACGTACTCCTAAAAGCAAAGTAGGCAAGCTCGAGATGAAACCTGAAGGCGGAGATTTTTATGTTCGTATGACCACCAATGGAGGAGCCAATGTTTTACGCAGCGGTAATAAGGAAAGCACAACAGAAAAACCGTATGATGAAGCCGGCAGCGTAGCCTCCATTGCACTTAGATTGTATAGGCAAAAAGATGCGGAACTGGTTAAAAACATTTCTACCACAACTGACTTGGATACATGGGCGGAGGAAGTAGATAGTGGGGAAGTATCGTATGCAAATTATACGATCAATCTCATGAACGATATTATTTATCCCAAAGAGGGCGATAATTATTGGTACCCTATCAGTATTTTCAGGCCGGAAAACAGCCCGCTTGCAAATGCCGTATTCGATGGAAAAGGACACACGATCTACAATTTACATACGGCGGATCAACCCGAGAACCCCTATCCTTACGGCGTTGGAATGTTCGGTGTCTTGACGGGTACCTTCACCATTCAAAATGTTACTTTTAATGACGCACACATGCACTTTATTAAGGGCGATCTCTATGGGAATGTTGGGGCAGTCGTCGTCGGTTACGCCTACGGAAATCTGACCTTCAAAAATGTCACCGTTACAAAAAGCGAAGTCTGGGGATATGGCAAAGTGGGCGCTCTGCTTGGCATGGGCGCGGACCCCGGCGTAAATATTACATTCAATAATTGCACCGCGACAGACAATCATTTGCACGGGGTGTATAATGTTGGCGGGTTTGCGGGAAATATCCAGCGGGCTACGAACGGTGATGATAATACGGAGTTCATCGGTACGAACAATGCTTCCAACAATGAGTTCGTTTTGGAAAATAATTATGTGACTTTGGACGGCACGGCACAGTTCCTCCCCAACGACCGTACGGGAACCGAATATCCGCAAGCGATCAACGGCTCGTATGTGGATCTTTCCGGTTATTACTACGGCGCAGTTGCGAAATACTACGTTTCCTACGGTAGTTCCTCGCATGACCCTGTATTTACGGGAACGATGACGCAGGGTACGACCGTGACGACAGACTTTAGCTGTAAGATCGCCAACAGCGAAGTCTGCATTGATACGCCGCATCCGTTCCGTGAAAAGACGTCGGCATAACGCAATTTGAAAAAATAACTCACCTGCAGTGCAGGTGAGTTATTTTTTGCGCTTTTTCGCCTTAAAATACCAAAAAGTTGCTTATTTCGATAATTATCGAAATAATGATTTCTGCTCTTGCCCCCTCCCGAGGAGGGGGGGTAGGGGGGTGGGCAACGATTCCAGAACATGCCCACCTCAGTCGCCTGTGGCGACAGCTCCTCCTTGGGAGGCGCCTTACGACCCCAATGGGGGGAGGCCTCTTGCCCCCTCCCGAGGAGGGGGGGTAGGGGGGTGGGCAACGATTTCAGAACATGCCCACCTCAGTCGCCTGTGGCGACAGCTCCTCCTTGGGAGGAGCCTTACGACCCCAATGGGGGGAGGCCTTTTGCCCCCTCCCGAGGAGGGGGGTAGGGGGGTGGGCAACGATTCCAGAACATGCCCACCTCAGTCGCCTGTGGCGACAGCTCCTCCTTGGGAGGAGCCTTGCGACCCTATAGGGGGGGAGGCCTTGTTCAACGCAACAAAAAAAGCGCACCATGAGGTGCGCTTTTTTTGCTTTGATTACAGTTCCGCGAAATATTTGATCGTACGGACCATCTGAGAAGTGTAGCTGTTCTCGTTGTCGTACCACGCAACGACCTGCACCTGATAGGTATCGTCGTCGATCTTCGTGACCATTGTCTGGGTCGCGTCGAAGAGGGAACCGTAGGTGATGCCGATAACGTCGGAGGAGACGAGCTGTTCCTCGGTATAGCCGAACGACTTGGAAGCGGCCGCCTTCATCGCGGCGTTGATAGACTCTTTCGTGATCTCTTTTCCCTTGACGACCGCGACGAGAATGGTGGTGGAGCCGGTGGGAACGGGAACGCGCTGTGCGCTGCCGATGAGCTTGCCGTTGAGGGCGGGGATGACGAGGCCGATCGCTTTCGCCGCGCCCGTGGAGTTGGGAACGATGTTGACGGCCGCGGCGCGCGCACGTCTCAGATCGCCCTTTCTATGAGGCCCGTCGAGAACCATCTGGTCGCCCGTGTAGGCGTGAACGGTCGTCATGATGCCCGAAACGATGGGATATGCCTTATTGAGCGCGTCTGCCATGGGAGCGAGGCAGTTCGTCGTGCAGCTGGCGGCGGAAATAACGGTGTCTTCTTTCTTCAGGGTCTTTTCGTTGACGCCGTAGACGATCGTGGGAAGGTCTTTGCCCGCGGGAGCGGAGATGACGACTTTCTTCGCGCCTGCGTCGATGTGCGCCTGCGCTTTCTCTTTCGAGGTGTAGAAGCCCGTGCACTCGAGCACGACGTCTACGTCGAGTTCGCCCCAAGGCAGATTCTTAGCGTCCTTTTCCTCGTAAATTTTGATGGTCTTGCCGTCAACGGTGAGCGTTCTCTCTTCGTCGTTCGCGAAAACGGTGTCGGCAAGGGCATATCTGCCCTGCGCACTGTCGTACTTGAGAAGGTGTGCGAGCATCGTAGGCGTGGTGAGGTCGTTGATGGCGACGATCTCATACCCCTTTGCGCCGAACATCTGTCTGAATGCGAGACGGCCGATGCGTCCGAATCCGTTGATTGCAACCTTTACGTTTGCCATGATGAAAAATCCTCCGATAAAAATTCTTTTGACGCTTACTGCGCCATTCATACAGGAATATTTTACCACTTATTTTATGCGCCGTCAAGGTTTTTTTAAAATTTTACCTCATAATCTTGTCCCCGTTCGGGAGCCGTGCGGCGATCGCGCTTTCCGCGGCCGATCACTTTGCGAATTTTTGGTTAATTTTGCATTTTCTATTGCATTTTCCCGCCGAAAGCATTATAATTGAGAAAAAACCATGGAGGGAATTTTCCAATGCCTTTAGTCACAACCAAGGAAATGTTCAAAAAGGCGTACGAGGGCGGCTATGCCGTCGGCGCGTTCAACGTCAACGATATGGAGATGGTGCAGGCCATCGTCGAAGCCGCCAACGAATGCAATTCGCCCGTCATTCTGCAAGTCTCCGCGGGCGCGAGAAAGTATGCCAATCCCGTATATCTTCGCCACCTCGTGCAGGCGGCTGTCGAAACCACGAACATTCCCATCGCGATGCATCTCGACCACGGCGCCGATTTCGAGATCTGCAAACAGTCTATCGACGACGGTTTTACTTCCGTCATGATCGACGCTTCCTCGAAACCCTGGGAAGAAAACATCGCCATCACAAAGAAAGTTGTTGAATATGCGCACGACCACGGCGTTGTCGTCGAAGCGGAGCTCGGCAAACTCGCGGGGATCGAAGACGACGTGCATGTCGCCGCAGACGACGCGATGTTTACCTCTCCCGACGAGGTGCAGGAGTTCACGTCCCGCACGGGGATCGACTCTCTTGCGATCGCGATCGGCACTTCCCACGGCGCCTATAAATTCAAACCCGGGCAGGATCCCAAGCTTCGGATCGACATTCTCGAAGAGATCGGCCGCCGTCTTCCCGGTTTCCCCATCGTTTTGCACGGCGCCTCGAGCGTCCCGCAGGAACAGGTCGCTATCGTCAATCAATTCGGCGGTTCTATGCCCAATGCCATCGGTATCCCCGAGAGCGAACTCAAAAAGGCCGCAAAGCTCGCCGTCTGCAAGATCAATATCGACTCCGACCTCCGCGTTGCGTTCACGGCGGCATGCAGAAAGCACTTCTTTGAGCATCCCGACCACTTCGATCCTCGGCAATATCTCGGCGACGCCCGCACGAACATGAAAGAGATGGTCAAGCACAAGATCATCGACGTTTTAGGTTCCGCAAACAAGGCGTAAAATTTGCTTCGATCTTAAAAAATCGGCACATATGTGTCGATTTTTTAAGATCGCTCATGCCGTATGCGCCCCGCGTCACTCTGCTCCTTGGCTTCCCCTTGAGGGGGAAAAGAAAAAGGCGGGGGGACCCGCCTTTTTCGACAATAAGTCAAAGATTTTTACATTACACAATGTACTTTTCGTCGGGAGCGGCGCCGTCGAGCTCCGCTTTCTGGCTCTCATAGCCGGGCTTTCCGAGAAGCGCGAACGTCGCTTTCTTCCCCGCTTCCACGCCGGGCTGGTTGAACGTGTCGATGTTCAGCATTGCGCCCGCATAGGCCGTTTGAAGTTCGAAGAAATACAAGAGCTCGCCGAGCGTAAATGCGTTTACGACGGGAAGTTCGACCGTGTAGTTCAGTCTGCCCGCCTTGGTGAGCGCGAACGCCGTGGCCTTGTTTTCCGCCTGAATGAGTTCCTCCATCGTATGGCCGCCCAAAAAGCTCACGTCGGGGATGTTTTCGCACCCGTGCGGAATGGGGGTCTTCTCTCCATAGGAACGGACGGAGAGGAATGTGACGACCTTGTCGTACGGGCCCTCGGTATAGAGCTGGACCTGAGAATGCTGGTCGGTGACGCCGAGCGCTTTGACGGGGGTTTGACCGACGTTACACTTCTCTCCCGAGAGCGTGACGTTTTTGCCGAGGGACTCCGCCCAAAGTTGCGCATACCAATCGGAGACGTATTTCAAATTGTCCGAATAGGGCATGAGCACGCCGATATTTTTGCCGTCCTGCATGGCGATATATTGCAGTAATGCTGCAATAAGTGCGGGATTTTTCTTGAGATCGGGCCTCGAGCAAAGTTTATCCATATAGGCCGCGCCCTTGAGCAGAAGCTTGATGTCGATGCCGAGCACCGCCGCGGGAAGAAGCCCCACGGGGGAGAGCTCCGAAAATCTTCCGCCCACGCCGTCGCCGAGCACGAACGACTTCACGCCGCCGAGCTCTTTGGAGATCTTCACGAGATTGCCTCTTTGTGCGTCTGTGGTAAACACGAGATGATCTTTTACGTTTTCACCCGCCTGTTTCAACAGATCGGAGACGATGAGATACTGCGCCATGGTCTCGCTTGTGGCACCCGATTTGCTGATGACGTTGAAGTATGTCTTTTTGATGTCGATGACGTCGAGCAGTTCTTTCATGCGAACGGGGTCAACGTTGTCTTCCACATAGAATTTTGGACCCTTGCGCTTTTTGGACGGCAAGTCGTTGTAGTGCAGATGGCAGAGGGCGTTGAAAGCCATGATGGGGCCGAGCGCCGAACCGCCTATCCCTAAAACGACAAAATAATCGAACTTTTTGCGGATATCTTTCGCGGTCGCAAGAATATCTTCCACGATCTCCGTCTGGTTGTAAGGAAGCTCCGTCCATCCCATAAAGAGTTCGTCTTTGCCCCTGTTTTTGCTCACATAGGCGTGCGCCGCCTTCGCAAGGGATTTGCGGTCTTCGATCGTCTTTGATGAAATGCCCTTTTCACCGAGATATTTGTCGGTCATGTTGGTGTAATCCACCCGTATGCGCCATTCTTTTCGCTGCGTTTCCGAAATTTTCATTCTAACCTCCTGTTGTTCAGCGGAACCATTGTATCACAATCTTTTGCACCTTGCAAGCATGAGCGGGAATTTTTCCGAATTTTTCGGTCAAAAAAGAAAAGAGAAAGGATTTTCCCGCGCGGCGGCCGCGGCGCGTTGTCATAATATATGGTGACAAAAAATCGTTTGACATTGAAATGTTCATGCAGTATAATAGTCTAAATCGTCTTCTTCCATTATAAGGGAAAGGAGACAGGGACGGCAGGCAGTTAACATGAACGAAAGATCGGGCGAAAACAAGCAGGACAAGCCACCGCGCAAAAAGAGCGGATTTCGCTGGTTTTGCTACCGTTTCACAAAACGTACATTCGATATCGTCTCCTCGGGCCTTGCGCTCATTCTTTTTTCATGGCTTATTCTTCTCATTTTGCTTATCAAATGGCTGGAAGATCGGCACAGCCCCGTTTATGTTTCCGATCGGGTCGGGAAAGACGGGAAGATCTTTAAATTCCATAAAATCAGGACCATGTGCCCCAATGCCGAAGAAATGAAGCAGAAACTGATCGAGATGGGGCTGAATGAGGCCGATCCTCCTGCTTTTAAGATGAAAAACGATCCGCGCATCACAAAGGTGGGGAAATTCCTCAGAAAGACAAGTTTAGACGAACTTCCACAGCTGTGGGATATCTTCCGCGGAAAGATGAGCGTCGTAGGCCCCCGCCCGCCCATTCCGTCCGAGGTTGCACAGTATACAGAAGAGCAGCTCCGCCGTCTCGATGTTAAGGGGGGGCTGTTGTGTCTTTGGCAGATCCAGAAAAACAGAAATTCCCTTTCTTTCAACGAATGGGTGCGCTTGGATCTTGAATACATCGAAAGGCAGAGCGTTTGGCTCGACCTGAAGATCATCTTTAAAGGGTTTTTCATGGTGGTCTTCGACAGGAGCGGGGAATAACCATGAAAATTCTGCATATCAGCAAATATTATTATCCCTTTATCGGCGGGGTCGAGCAGGTCGCACGGGACTGCGTGCATGCCATGCGGGGCGAAGACGTCTCCCAGCGCGTGCTGTGTTTTAACCACGAAAAGGGGAACGATACGGGCGAAGTAGACGGCGTTCCCGTCGTGCGGGCGGGATGCTTTGCAAAAGTTTCCTCGCAATCTCTCTCTTTCTCCTATAAAAAGTTGTTGAAGAAAGAGTTCAAAGAATTTGCGCCCGACATCGTTGTCTTTCACTATCCCAATCCGTTTGCGGCGCACTATCTCCTGAAATGTCTGAAAAAGAACCCCGCTTGCAAGCTCGTTTTGTATTGGCATCTCGATATCACCAAGCAAAAGATTTTAAAACGGCTTTTCGGGGGGCAAAACAGACGGTTGCTCGCCCGCGCGGCAAAGATCGTCGCCACCAGCCCGAACTATATCGACGGTTCGCCCTATCTTTCCGAAAACAGGGGAAAGTGCGTCGTCATTCCGAACTGCGCCGCCCGTGAAAGGGTCGAGTGCGGAGAGGAAGCGCTTACGCGCGCAAGAGAACTCAGAGAGATCTTCGGGGGCAGAACGCTTCTCTTTGCGCTCGGCCGCCACGTCCCCTACAAGGGCATGGAATATCTCGTGAAGGCAAGTAAATTTCTGCCGAACGGGTATGCTGTCTGTATCGGCGGCGAGGGCCCGCTCACGGAGTCGTTGAAGCGGCTCGCCGAAGACGATCCGAAGATCACTTTCCTCGGCAGCGTAGACGAAGAGGAGCGCAAGGCATATCTCTCTGCCTGCGACATTTTCTGCTTCCCTTCCGTCACCAAGAACGAGGCGTTCGGCGTCGCACTGGCCGAGGCGATGATGTTCGGAAAACCTTGCGTCACCTTTACGATCGGGGGCTCGGGCGTCAACTATGTATCCGTGAAAGGCGTCACGGGAGAGGAGGCGGAAAACGGCAACGCGGAAGCTTTTGCCGAGGCGATCGAAAAGATCGCTTCCGACGGCGAGCTTTCGACCCGCTATGCGCTGGCGGCAAAGGAGAGAGCGGAGAGGCTCTTTTCCGAAGAGGCGTACAAAGAAAATATCCATGCGCTCACGGAAGCGCTTGCAGAGTGAACTGTAAATTTACATATGAACGTATACGGAATTATTATGGCGGGCGGCGGCGGCACGAGGTTTTGGCCGCTCTCCCGCATTCATACCCCCAAACAACTGCTTAATCTGAGCGGGAAAGACGTTATGGTCAACGAGGCCGTTGCGCGCCTCTGCCGCATCACAGCGCCCGAAAATATCTACATCGCCACCAATACGGCACAGTCCGCTTCCATGGAAAAAGCGGTGAAAGGCAGGATCCCGCCCGAAAATATTCTTGCGGAACCGGCCGCACGCAACACGGCCGCCTGTATCGGGTATGCCGCGGTCGAACTCATCAAAAAGAGGGGAGACGGCGTGATGGTCATAACGCCTTCCGACGCCTATATCCGTGATGACGATGCTTTCGAACAGGTATTGCGAACGGCCGTGAAAGCGGCGGAAGAGACGGGAAAACTCGTTACGATCGGGATCGATCCCACATTTCCCGCCACGGGCTACGGGTATATCCGATTCAAAAAGTCGGACGGGCCCGTGAAAGAAGTTTTAGAGTTTGTGGAGAAGCCCCCCCTCGAAAGAGCGAAAGAATATCTTGCGAGCGGCGACCATGTTTGGAACAGCGGCATGTTCGTCTGGAAAATCTCCGCCATTCTGGAGCACTATAAGACGCTTTTGCCCGATCTTTATAATAATCTTGCGGAATTTTCCGAGGCAGTTGGCACCGACAAGGAGCAAGACGCCTTAGAGAAGCTATACGGCAGGATAGAGGACATCTCTGTCGACTACGGCGTGATGGAGAAAAGCTACGATATCCTGGTTGTTCCCGGTGAATTCGGTTGGAGCGACGTCGGCAGTTGGGACATGCTCGGCGTGCTTCACGATCCCGAGGAAAACGGAAACGTCGTCGTGGGCGACGGCGTTCTCGTTGAATCAAAGAATAATATCGTATTTGCAAAAGATAAAACAGTGGCGCTCGTCGGCGTTTCCGATCTCGTTGTCGTGGAAACGCCCGATGCGGTGCTGGTTTGCCCGAAAGACAAAGCGCAGGACGTCAAAAAGGCCGTCGACGCGCTCAAGGCAATGGGCAGAGAGGATTTGCTTTGATGGATCATCTTGCGGAATATCGCCGATGGCTTACCGACAGCGTTTTCGATGAGGACACGAAAAACGAATTGAAGGCACTCACCGACGAAAAAGAAATCGAAGACAGGTTTTATAAAACGTTGGCCTTCGGCACCGGCGGGCTACGCGGCGTCGTGGGCGCAGGCACTAACCGCATGAATCTCTACACGGTGGGGCGTGCGACGCAGGGGCTTGCAGACTATATCAATGCGCAAACGGAAAAAGGTAGCGTAGCCATTGCCTACGATTCGAGGCGTATGTCGGAAGAATTTGCTCTTTCTTCGGCATGTATTCTGGCGGCCAACGGCATCAGGGCCTATCTTTTCGATGCGCTTCGTCCGACGCCCGAGCTCTCTTTCGCGGTAAGATATTTGCACGCGACGGCGGGCATCGTCATCACGGCGAGCCACAATCCCCCCGCATACAACGGCTATAAAGTCTATTGGTCGGACGGCGGACAGATCGTCCCCCCGCACGACAAAAATATTATTGCTTGCGTCAATAAGGTGGATTATAAAGATATCCGCCGTATCGGGAAAGAGGAGGCGGTCGGCAGAGGACTGCTGAAACCGATCGGGGAAGAGACGGACAGAGCTTATCTCGACGCGCTCAAGAGTCTTTCGCTTTCGCCTGAAGCAGTCGCGCGGCAGGGGAAAAGACTCAAGATCGTATATACGCCTCTGCACGGCACGGGGAATGTACCTGTGCGTAGAATCTTGCAAGAGACGGGGTTCGAAAATGTGTTTGTCGTCCCCGAGCAGGAGTTTCCCGATCCGAATTTTTCGACGCTCGCCTATCCCAATCCCGAGGATCCCAAGGCCTTTGAATTTGCGCTTGCTCTCGCAAAGAAAGTCGATGCCGATCTTGTGCTCGCCACCGACCCCGACGCAGATCGTCTCGGCGTCTATGCAAAGGATAAAAACGGCACCTATGTGCGTTTTTCAGGCAATATGAGCGGATTGCTCATCGCAGAATATGTCTTGTCCCTCCGCAGAGAAAAGTGCCTTTTGCCCAAGAAGGGAGACGGCGCGCTCGTCACCACGATCGTCTCTTCCAAAATGGCATACCCCATTGCGGAAGAATATGGGCTCAAAGTCATCGAAACGCTCACAGGGTTTAAATACATAGGAGAACAGATCGACCTCTTTGAGCGCGCGCGTGGGAAAAACGGCGGCAAGACGGACGGAGAGGCGGGCGCGTTTGCATATGAATTCGGCTTCGAGGAGAGCTATGGTTGCCTCGCGGGCACATATGCAAGGGATAAAGACGCTGTGGCGGCCGTCATGTTGCTCGCTGAAGCGGCAGCATACTACGCTGAAAAAGGCCTTACACTTCCCGGGCAGATGGAGCGCATGTACCAAAAATACGGCTACTACACGGAAGATCTCTATACGGAGACGGCTGCGGGCGCCGCGGGCGCGGAACGGATCGGACAGGCAATGCAGGCCATGCGGAAAGATCCGCCCGCTTTTCTCGGCGGGAACCGCGTGATTGCTTTCACGGATTATCTGAATGAAGAGCGGGGACTCCCGAAGAGCGACGTCCTCCGTTTTACGTTTGAGCGCGGCTGGTGTTGCGTCCGTCCGTCGGGTACGGAACCGAAGATCAAGTTTTACATCGGTGTAAACGGCGAGCGCACGGATGCGGAAGAGCGCATCGGCGCGGTGAGACAAGATCTGCTGCGCTTGACGGGTTTTGAGGTTTAAAAAATACTATGATTCGTCTTAAATCTATCTATAAGACAATGTTATGGGGCGGACTCAGGATCCGCGATTTTCTCCATAAGGACACGGGAGAACTCACAAAAGTTGCGGAGAGCTGGGAGGTTTCCACTCACCCGAGCGGCGAATGTCTGATCGCAAGCGGGGAATATGAGGGGAAGACCCTTTCGGAGTACTACGACGCTGTAGGTTGGGATCAGGCGGGCAGATATGCCATGAAACGCAAACGGCTGCCGATCATGGTCAAATATATCGACGCACGCGAAAATCTCTCCATTCAGGTCCATCCCGGCGAAAGGTATGCGAGAAAGCATGAGAACGACGGCGGAAAGAACGAGATGTGGTACATTCTCGACGCCGAGGAGACGGCATTTATCTATCTCGGCTTCAACCGCGACGTCACCAAGCAGGAAGTCCGCACTTCCATCAAAAACGGAACGATCGAAGGGCTTCTCAATAAAATTCCCGTCAAAAAGGGACAAGTCTTCTATATCCCCGCCGGCACGGTGCATGCCATCGGGGCGGGTTGCCTTATTTGCGAGATCCAACAGACGTCGGACGCAACTTACCGCCTCTACGACTACGGCCGGATCGACGACAACGGCAAGCCCCGCCAACTCCATGTAAAAAGGGGATTGGAAGTTCTCAATCTGAAACGTACGCCTGTCCCGATGGTCAGAAGTATTTCATCCATTAACCGTAAGGCAAAAAAAATGCTCGGCGTGATCGGGCATTTGACGGTCACGGAATACAACGCTTCGGGCGAGTTCACCTATTGGTGTCCCGACGCGCAGTTTGGCGTTGCGCTCGTGCTTGACGGCGAGGGCAAGATGAAGAGCGAAGAGGGCGTGACGCGCGTTGAACAGGGAGAGAGCTGGCTTCTCACTTCCCGTCACTACACCATTAAAGGCAAATGCCGCGTGGTGTGTATCAGCTATTGATTTTGAATAAAGACGGGGAAAACATGACTGTTATCATCGTTTCGGATTTTGCCAACATCAATGGCGGCGCTGCCAAAGTCGCCATTGAAACCGCTCGCGGCCTTGCGCAAGCGGGACAAAACGTTATTTTCTTTGCAGGTTGCGGAAAGCCATCGGAGATGTTGTCGCACGAAAATATTCGCGTAATTGCGCTTGGAATGCCGGAACTTGCGCGGGGAAATAAGCTAAAGATGTTTTTTCAGGGGATCAAGAATCGGCGGTCAGAGATAGAATTCGGAAAACTTCTCGATACCGTTGATCCCGATGAAACTATTGTGCATATACATTCTTGGGTGAAAGTGCTTTCCCCAACGATTTTCCGTGCCCTGAAAAGACGTCATATGCCGTTTATCATTACGGCTCACGACTATTTTCTTACATGTCCTAACGGAGGATTTTTTCATTATAAACATAACGAGATCTGCACGCTCAAGCGGGGTTTTCGTTGTTTTTGTACGAACTGCGACTCGCGTAGCTATCCCATTAAATTATGGCGCATTTTGCGTGACAGATTCCAAAGAAAATGCCTTAAGAACTGTGATTTTTCTCTTATCGTTATTTCCGATTTGATGAAACGTGTCCTTGGCAATGAAGCGAAAAGGGTCTATTTGTTGAAAAATCCTATCGATTTTAACGAATCCCGAACAATATCCGATAATTATGAGGATGCGTTTGCATTTGTCGGGAGGCTTTCACGGGAAAAAGGCATAGAAACGTACTGTGAAGCGCTGAGGATGACAGGATATCGCGGTTATATCGTCGGTGACGGACCCATCGCTTCGGATCTTCGTACGCGCTACTGCGGCAAAAATTTGGTTTTTACAGGTTGGAAGAACCGTGACGAAGTGAAAGCCGTATATAGCTCTGTGCGTTGTTTGGTGTTCCCGTCCGTATGGTATGAGGGGGCGCCGCTTACGATACCTGAAGCGCAGTCTTACGGCGTACCGTGCCTTGTTTCGGACGCGTGCTCTGCGGCAGAAGATATCGTCGACGGTGTTAACGGATATGTGTTTCCCTCAAAAGACGCGGAGGCGCTTTCAGAGCATATGAAACGGATAATGCAATTTGATCGTAACGAGATAGACAAATTGCGTAAATCCACATTTGATCGTTGCATGGCTGATAATTTAACTCTTCAAACACATATAGAGAAACTGATAGGGATCTATGACAAGGAGAAACAGAGCAATTATGAAGAACAGAGCGAACATGAAAGTAGATAATACGGTCAGTTTGCTTTTATGGTTGCTGTCCGTGCTTTTGATGTTACTCGGGCTGTTCGGGGTCGAGATGGCTTATTTTCTTGCTGTGTCTCTTTGTGCGTTTGCAATTTTGATCAAGGCGCGGATTTCCTATTTTTCCATTAAAACCATCGTACTCTATTATGTTTCTATTCCCGTAATGGCAAAATACTTTTTCGGTTATTCCGTGGGGATTTTGTCGTCTACGAGCATCCCGCTTTATTATTCTGTTATGATGGGGATGCTGTATGTTTATTTCAGCATAAATTTGTTTTTACTGATAAAGACGCGCATTCTTGCACTTGAGACGAAGATCATTAGAAACGGGTTCCATATCCCTACGGAATTTGTATATCTGTTCAGCATTTTAGCAATGATATGCATTATAATACAATTTCCCTATTTCAGGGACTTTTCGGGGAAAGAAGGCATGCAGACCCCGTTGCTCCCTGGCAGTGCTTGGAATGCCGTATCTCTTGTTTGTTTGATTTTTTGTCTGCCGTATATCGAAAAAAAATGGATCGTAAGAATAGCCTATTTGTTTGTTGTCCTTTGGTGCTTTCTGCATTTTGAGCGCGTTGACGCTCTCGGGATCCTGATACTTGTTCTGTTCTATTTTATGAAAAAATACCGCTTGTCTACCAAGTGGTATGTCGCGATCGGTGTTGCACTTCTTGCAATCTTGCTTGCGCTTGCCTATATCGGGAACTACCGCGCGGGCGGAACGGAGCAATCGATCTTTATGCAACTTTTGGTACAAACTACCGCAAGCGACATATCTTATCTCTACAATATCGGGTTCCAATATATCGAAGATTACGGATTTTTGTTCGGGCGTTCGCTTTTGTCCTATTTTACGGAACTGGTTCCCGGACTTTCAAGCCATTACGATATTTCCTCGATTTTATTTGACGCATACGGTCATCCCGGCGGACAATTTTTATTGAGCGAGCCGTTGATGAATTTCGGAATGGTCGGCTTGCTGCTTTTTGCCTTTGCGGAATTCGGAGCTATCTATTTTGTCTTGAAAAAATGCAAAGGGGTCGGCTTCCTGTATTATGCACTTTTGGTCGCGTCCCTTTTCCGCTATTGCTGGTATGGAATACATTACATCGAAACGGCATGCGTGTTTATTATACCGATTTTATATGTTGTGACGAAATATGTGCGGTTCCGAGAACCCCGTGCGCATTGCGCAGAACATCTGAAGGGGAGAGAAAAATGTTAAAACTTTTTGTTGTGACACACAAGACTGTAGGCGCGATCCCTGCGGACAGAACGTTGATCGGCGTGGGGAGTGGCGAAATTGACAATGTCGATTTGCGTGATTCCGGCGGAGAGTCAATTTCGGAGAAAAATGCGAACTTCTGTGAACTGACCGCACTCTATTGGATATGGAAAAACGATTTTTCCGGAATGGTCGGATTGGAGCATTATCGTAGATTCTTTTGTAAAAAAACACTGTTTGTCGCAAGACCGTTGTCGGTTTCTGCAATTGAGAAGAAATTAAAAAAATCAGATGTCTTGTTGCCGAGAAAATTGATCATGCGCGAAACGGTGTACGAGCAATATAGTAACGGACATTTAATCTCCGATTTGGAGCTGTGTCGGAGTATTATCGACGAAAAGTATCCCGACTATCTTTCGTCCTTTGATAAAACCATGAAGTGCAAACGAGCATACATGTATAACATGTTTGTGATGCGGCGCGAATTGCTCTGCGATTATGCGGAGTGGTTATTCTCCATCCTATTTGAAGCGGAGAAGCGGATAGACCTGACAGGGAGAGACCCATATCAACTTCGCGTGTTCGGTTTTTTGTCTGAACGATTATTTCAGGTATGGATTACCCATCACAAATTGAAAGTCAAGTGTGCACCTGTCTACAACATCGGAGAAAGGGTTTTTGTGCGAAACTGCAAATATTTGGCAAAAAAAATTCTGTTAAAATAAATCATCGAAGTACAATGCCAAAATTTTCGGAGTAAAAATCAACCATGGAACAACTTACGATCGTGATTCCGACGTATAATCGCCCGGAAAACATAAAAAGAATTCTGTCCGAGCTTTCAAAGACATGGGCAGAGTACAGTTTCACTGTCTGGATCTTCGACAGCGGAACCAATGATGAAACAGAGAACGTGGTAAAGGAATATGCCGCGCCGTGCCTTCATTACCGTCGGGTCGATCCCTCCATGGACATCGACGAAAAGACACTCCTCGCCGTTCAAGAAGCGACGGGGCAGTATGTTTTGCTCTGCGGCGATCGGTATTGCCCGAGGATTCGGGAAATTTTTGAAACGATCGATTTCGAGCGGGAAAGCGCCGAGATCATCGCACTGTATGATTCCCGATGGGAGCCTCAAAAAAAATATTGCGAAAACTTGACACATGCCGATTATCATACCAAAGAGGATTTTTTTCGCGACCATTATTGGCAGTTGATTTTGTACGGAGGATCGATCTGTCGTCGCTCTCTCTTTGACGGAATGGACTTGAATGGCTTGGTGAAGAGCTTCAATAAGACCGGGTTCATCTATCCCTCAACGCTTGCGATCCAAAGCAAAGGCAACTTGTTTTCATGGAGATGCGGCGAATTTCTCGAAGTTGCGCCTGTCGATTCACAGTGGGTGAAAAATAAGTCGGCGATCCGCATTTGGTGTTATCAATTTTGCCTTGTGCTCGACCGGTTGAAATCTGTTTTGGGGGAGTCTGTCTGCGAAGAAATCATTGCCACGACGGGGAAGCGGACAGAAATGTTGACGCCGAGAAATCTTGCACGATACAAGGCAAACGGAAACTTTACGCTTTCAATCTATCGGAAGTATCGGAAGAGCATTTTTCGTACCTGTGCGTGCTCCAAGGCATACCTCAGACTATTGGCATATTCACCGACCTTTCTCTTTGCCTTTTTAAGATGGTTGCGGCATCCAAGAAAGAAAAAATAACGGAGAAACGATCCATGAAAGTTGTACTTTTGGCGGGGGGATTCGGGACCCGCATATCGGAAGAGTCTCAATATAAGCCCAAACCCATGATCGAGATCGGCGGCAAGCCCATCCTTTGGCACATCATGAAGGAGTATTCCTATTACGGATTCAATGATTTCATCATCTGCGCGGGCTACAAGCAGCATGTCATCAAAGAATGGTTTGCCGATTACTTTTTGCACAACAGCGATATTACATTCGACTTTACAAAGGGCACAAACGACATGATCATTCATAACCAGACGTGCGAACCGTGGAGAGTGACCGTCGTGGACACGGGCCTGCATACGATGACGGGCGGCAGGATCAAGCGTGTGCGTCCCTACATCGGCGATGAGACCTTTATGATGACTTACGGCGACGGCGTTTGCGACGTCGACATCTCTGAGCTCGTGAAATTTCACCGTTCTCATGGCAAGATCGCGACGCTCACTGCCGTGCAGCTCGAGCAGCAGAAAGGAGTGCTTGATATCGGCGGCGACAATGCAGTGAAAGCGTTCCGCGAAAAGAGCATCACCGACGGCTCGCTCATCAATGCGGGCTACATGGTGTTGGAGCCTGAAGTTTTCGACTATATTGAGGGCGATGGCACCGTGTTCGAGCGTGAACCGATGGAAAACCTCGTGAAAGACGGTCAGCTCATGTCTTACCGTCACAAGGGGTATTGGCAGTGTATGGATACCAAACGCGAGATGGATCTTCTCGAGCATCTTCTCGAGACCGACAACGCACCGTGGAAGAAGTGGAAAGATTGATATGTCAAATATAAATTTTTACAAGGGGAAGCGCGTTTTCGTCACTGGGCATACGGGTTTTAAGGGGGCATGGCTGTGCAAAATTCTGACGGACGCCGGCGCCGAGGTCACGGGCTACGCTCTCGAGCCGCCCACAAAGCCAAATCTGTTTGCGCTTTCGGGGGTGGAAAAACGCATGCGTTCGGTCATCGGCGATGTGCGTGATTTCGCACATATGTATGAGATTTTTCAAGAGTGCAAGCCCGAGATCGTCTTTCATCTCGCCGCGCAGCCCATTGTCCGTGAGGGCTATCGCGATCCCCGCTATACCTATGAGACAAACGTCATGGGGACGGTCAACCTGCTCGAGTGCGTCCGTCTTTCCAAAGGGGTAAAGAGCGTCCTCAACGTGACGACGGACAAGGTTTATTTCAATGACGAAACTCCCGACCACGCGTTCCGTGAGGATGAACCGCTCGACGGGTACGATCCGTACAGTAACTCCAAGTCATGCAGTGAACTCGTGACGCACAGCTATAAAAAATCCTTTTTCGGCAACGGCGTCGCTCTGTCTACGGCGCGTGCGGGAAACGTCATCGGCGGCGGAGATTTTGCGCCGGACCGCATTATTCCCGACTGCGTTCGTGCGGCGGAGAGAGGGGAGACGCTCATCGTGCGCAATCCCTATTCCACCCGCCCCTATCAGCATGTCCTCGAGCCGCTCGCGGTCTATCTCGAGATCGCCGAAAAGCAATATCGGGACGAAAAATTCGCAGGTTACTATAATGTCGGGCCTGACGTGTGCGACTGTGTGACGACGGGCGAACTCGCGACTCTCTTTTCCAAGGCGTGGGGCGGTGGCTTTGCGTGGGAGAACAGGGCGGACGGCGGGCCGCACGAGGCGGCTTTTCTCCAACTCGATAACACAAAGATCAAGGCGACGTTCGGTTGGTCGCCACGCTGGCATATTGGCGAGGCTGTCCGAAAAACTGTGGAATGGACAAAAGTCTATTTGAAAGATAAAGAAAGGATCCCCGCAGAGATGGAAGCGGAGATCGATGAATTTTTTATACGAAAATGAAGGCAAAAAGCGTCAGGCATCACGGGTTAAAGGCCAATTTCATATTTAATTTTATCAGCCAGATCCTCACGCTGATCGTGCCGCTCATCACGACGCCCTATGTTTGGAACGTTTTGGGGCGCGACGGGAACGGACAATACAGTTTTTCCCTTTCGATCATCACTTATTTTATTCTCTTTGCGAACATGGGGTTCGATCTTTACGGCCAAAAGCAAATTGCCGCCTGCCGTGAAGACAGAGAAAAAAAGAGCGCTATCTTTTGGGAACTCTTTTTCCTGAAATTTATCTTCACGGCAATATCGATGGGCATTTTGCTCGGTATTCTGTTCGGGATCGGGTTCGGAGAAAAGTACGATAGCCTTATTCTCATTTTGTCGATCCAGATCGTAGCTGTGCCGTTCGATATCCAGTTTCTCTTCCGCGGGGACGAAGATTTCCTTTCGATCGCACTCAGGACGATTGTCTTGCGGCTCCTCGGCATGGTGTGTATCTTTGTGTTCGTGAAGAACGAGACGCATGTGTGGCTCTATTCGCTCTGCCTTTCTCTTTCGACGATTGCATCAAACCTCATCATGTGGCCGTCGGCTTTCAGACAAATATCCTTTGTCTCGCCCAAAAAGCTTTCGCTCTTCAAACATATCGTTCCCTCTCTCCTCATTTTTCTTCCGACGCTTGCTATCACCGTCTATTCGGTGTTTGATAAGACGATGATCGGCCTTTTGGCACAAAATCCCGATGCGGAGAACGGATATTACGAAAAAGCGTACCAAATCAACAGCATTGCGCTCTTGCTGGTTACGATCATCTCGTCTGTATTGGTTTCGCGGAATGCCTATGACTACAGCGAGGGAAACTACGAGAGGGTTCAGGGGCATTTGTATTCTGCGTCGCGATATGTCTGGATGATGGGACTTCCGCTCATCGCCGGGTTTGCTGTTCTGTCGCACAATCTCTGTGCATGGTTTTTCCGCACCGAATATGACGGGATTCCTATTCTTTTGATGATCATGTCGGTGCGATTTGTCGTTTCCGGATTCGGAGAAGTACTCGGAAACCAACTCTTCATCGCGATCGGGAAAAATCAATATCCGCTGATTGCGACTCTCTGCGCGGCGGTCATCAATGTAACGCTCAATTATTTTCTGATCCCTATTTACGGGGCTGTGGGCGCGGCGATCGCAACTGCCGCGTGTGAGGTCGTCGATACCGTCATTTACTTTATTATTGCGACAAAAAAGAAATACATCTCTTTTTGGAAAGTGCTGGCATCTTCGTGGAAATATCTTATTTCTGCGGCTGTCATGTTTGTCCCGATCTTTTTCATGCAACGCGCGATGGGAGAAACAGTTTGGACGTTTCTTCTCATCACCTTGGTCGGGGTCGTCGTCTATGCGCTTATGTTGGCGCTTCTGCGCGACACGTTTTTCTTGAAATATGTCAAAATCGCCTTTCAGACCGTCAAAAAGATCTTCAGAGGGAAGAACAAGACGGAAGCCGCAGCGGTTTCGGAGGGAGACGGTGCGCAAACGGGGGTTACGGAAGAACAAACGCAGGAGATCGCAGAGACGGAAAATCAAGCCGAAAGCGAGATCCGTCAGGCGGACGAATATACAGAAGAAAACAAATAAACGGAGGATCATATGTTTGAAAACATGACCGAACAGGAAGCACGCGAAAAAATCAAGGAAATGGTCGCGGCATATTATCGCGCATATAAGCAGAAAAAGCCGTTTGAAGAGGGCGACCGTATCACTTATGCGGCGCGTGTATTCGACGAAAAGGAAATGTGTGCGCTCACAGACGCGACGCTTGACTTTTGGCTCACGACGGGTAGATTTTGCGAGCAATTCGAAAAGGAGTTTGCAAAGTGGATCGGCGTTAAATTTGCGCATCTCGTGAACAGCGGTTCCTCTGCAAATCTGATCGCATTTTCAGCCTTGACGGCGCCCGAGCTCGGGGAACGCAGGATAAAACGCGGCGACGAAGTGATCACAGTCGCGTGCGGGTTCCCGACGACTGTTGCGCCCATCCTGCAATACGGAGCGGTGCCCGTCTTTGTGGATGTCACCGTCCCCGCATACAATATCGACGTCGCCAAACTTGAGGGGGCGCTGTCGGAACGCACCAAAGCCGTCATGATCGCCCACACCTTGGGAAATCCTTTCGACCTCGGAGCCGTAAAAGCGTTCTGCGAAAAACATCATCTTTGGCTCGTTGAAGACAACTGCGACGCGCTTGGCAGCGAATACACGATCGACGGCGTAACAAAATTCACGGGCACTTGGGGAGATATCGGTACGAGCAGTTTCTATCCGCCTCATCACATGACGATGGGCGAGGGAGGATGCGTCTATACCAACGATCCGCTCTTGAACCGCCTGATCCTCTCCTACCGTGATTGGGGGCGCGATTGTATTTGTCCCTCGGGGAAGGACAACTTCTGCGGGCACCGCTTCGACGGCCAATTCGGAGAACTTCCCAAGGGGTACGACCATAAATATGTCTATAGTCATCTCGGATATAATCTGAAAGTCACGGACATGCAGGCCGCGATCGGCTGTGAACAGCTCAAAAAATTCCCCTCGTTCATCGAGAGAAGACGGCATAATTGGCAGAGGCTCCGCGCCGCGCTCGCGCCCGCGGAGGATAAGCTCATTCTCCCGGAACCCGAGGCGAACAGCAAGCCGTCTTGGTTCGGTTTCCTGATCTCCGTGAAAGAGGGCAGCGGCCTCGACCGCAACGGGATGACGCGCTATCTCGAACAGTGCAACATTCAGACGCGACTTCTCTTCAGCGGAAATCTCACGCGGCATCCCTGCTTTGACGATATCCGCGGCACGGACGCTTACCGCATTGCGGGCGAGCTCACGGTGACCGATTTCATCATGAACAACACGTTCTGGGTCGGCGTCTATCCCGGCATGACGGACGAGATGATCGATTATATGGCGAAGAAAATTCTGGAGGCGGCGGCACAACGGGCATAAAGTGCTCCGTTCGTTTGATCTGATAGAAGAGATAACAGCAAGGAGAACAGATGGAAAGTAAAGCGCTTGCAAAGGCCGTCAGGATCGATGTGGTTGAGATGATTCATCGGTCTCATGCGTCTCATATCGGATCGGCACTGTCGATCGTCGATATTCTGAGCGTCTTATACACGGATATCATGAAATATGATACCGCCGATCCCGCGTGGGAAGGGCGGGACAGACTTGTTTTGAGCAAGGGGCATGCGGGTTCCGCGCTCTATGCCGTTCTGGCCGAAGTCGGATTTTTCCCGAAATCGTGGCTTGAAAACTATGATTTGAACGGGAGCCCGCTTTCGGGTCACGTCTCCCACAAGGGCGTTCCCGGTGTGGAATTTTCCACGGGCTCCTTGGGGCACGGGGCATGCGTCGCATGCGGCATGGCGCTTGCGTCGAAGTTGAACGGAAAGACGAACAGAACTTTTGCGATCGTCGGCGACGGTGAATGTGATGAGGGCTCGATTTGGGAAATGGCCATGTTTGCCAATCATTTCCGCCTTTCGGATTTCACATTGATCGTCGACTGCAACGGGTTGCAAAGTTTCGGCCCCTGCGAAGAGACGATCGAACTCCTGGATCTCGGCCGTAAATTCCGCGACTTCGGCTGGAATGTCATGGAGGTCGAAGGGCACGACCACGATGCATTGCGCAAAGCCTTTTCCGCACGTCCGTCAAACGGAAGACCGACCTGCGTGATCGCAAAAACCGTCAAGGGCAAGGGCGTTTCTTTTATGGAAAACAACGTTTTATGGCATTACAGAGATCCGCAGGGTGAGGAGTACGAGAGGGCTCTCTCTGAATTACAAGGAGCGGAACAATGAGAAATACGTTGGTAAAAACGTTGACCGAGGAAGCGCTCAAGGACAATACTATCATGCTCCTGACGGGCGACCTCGGGTTCAATGTCCTCAATAAGTTTTATGACGTATTGCCGCAACAATATGTCAATGCGGGAATCAGCGAGCAGAACATGACTTCCGTTGCGGCAGGGCTCGCCCTCTCGGGGAAGAAAGTCTTTACCTATTCGATTGGGAATTTTTCGACGTTGAGATGTTTTGAGCAGATCCGAAACGACATCTGCTATCACAATGCGAACGTCAAAGTCGTATCCCTCGCCGCCGGATTTGCCTATGGTCCGCTCGGCATGAGCCATCATGCGACGGAGGACATCGCCTGCATGCGGTCGCTCCCTAACATGCGCGTTTTTTCGCCCGCCGATCCCTTAGAGACGATCGCCGTGACTAAGGCCGCGATCACCTCGGACGGACCCTGTTACATCCGTCTCGGAAAGGGCGGGGAACCGAATTTGAGAGAAGCTTTCGACATTGAAAATTTTGAAGTCGGAAAGGCGTATCAACTGCGTGACGGAAAAGCAAATGTATGTATTTTTTCCACAGGGTCCGTGACGAAAGAGGCAATTCTGGCGGCGGAACAACTGAAAGACAGAGGCAGTATTCCCGTCTACACATTTCCGACGGTAAAGCCCATCGACGAAGAGTTTATCCGTGCTTGCGCGGAACGTTACGATGCGATTTTGACCTTGGAGGAGCACAATATTGTCGGCGGCCTCGGCGGAGCCGTTGCGGAGGTGCTGGCCGAAAACCCGAGCAGGGCACGTTTGATCCGCTTGGGACTTCGGGACGTGTTCTCAAGCGTAGTCGGGGACGTTGCATATCTGAGGCATTACTATAAAATCGATGCGGAAGCGGTCGTAACCGCATTGGAGAAGGTGTTGAAATGAAACAGGCAATCGTTACGGGCGCAACGGGCTCGATCGGAACCGAACTTGTCCATAATTTATTGAGGAAAGGCGTTCGGGTATGCGCGATTCTCCGCGAAGGCTCGGCGCATAATTCCCGTTTGCCCGAGCATCCGCTCCTGAAAAAGATATATTGTCCTCTGCAGGATCTATCCGCACTTCAAAATGCAGACGGAGAAAGCTACGACGTCTTTTATCATCTGGCATGGGACGGGATAAGCGGGCCCACGCGGCAGGAACTCCAAAGACAGACGGAAAATATCCGCTACGCGCTCGATGCCGTGGAACTTGCAAAGCGGTTCGGGTGCCATACCTTTATCGGCGCGGGGTCGCAGGCCGAATATGGAAGGGTAGAGGGCGAACTCAGGCCCGACACGCCCGCCTTTCCCGAAAACGGTTACGGTATTGCCAAGCTCTGCGCGGGTCAGATGTGCCGCGAGCGTGCCCGCCAGCTCGGGATGAAATTTATGTGGGTGCGCATTGTGAGCGTCTACGGACCGTATGACGGACCGCAGAGCATGATCTCCTCCACGATCAAAAAACTCCTCGCGGGGGAGCGGGCTCCCTTCACCAAGGGCGAGCAGCTGTGGGACTATCTCTACAGCGCAGACGCCGCCGAGGCGTTCTATCAGATCGGCGAAAGAGGCAAAGACGGAAAAATTTATGTGCTCGGAAGCGGCACGGCGCGGCCGCTCGCGGAATACATTCGCCTCATCGGCAGGACGTGCGGTGCGGAGGACAAGATCGATCTCGGCGCTGTCCCGTATGCCGAGCGGCAGGTGATGTGCCTGAAAGCGGACATTTCAGATTTACAAAAAGACACGGGTTGGACGCCCGAGACGAAGTTTGAGGACGGTATGAAATTGATTGTTAAAAAATATCAACAATTTGGAGATAAATAAATTATGTATGACTATCTGATCGTCGGAAGCGGGCTCTTTGGCGCGGTGTGTGCGAGAGAGCTCACAAACCGAGGGAAAAAATGCCTCGTCATCGAAAAACGCTCGCATATCGGCGGAAATATCTACACGGAAAATATTGAAGGCATCAACGTGCACCGCTACGGCGCTCATATCTTCCATACGTCCGATAAGACCGTGTGGGAATATGTCAACAAGTTCGCGGAGTTCAACAACTACGTCAACTGTCCCGTTGCAAGGTATCATGACGAATGCTACAACCTGCCTTTCAACATGAACACTTTCACCAAGCTCTGGCCCGACGTCTTCACGCCCGCCGAGGCGGAGGCGAGGATCGCCAAAGAGCGCGGCGAGGCGTATGTGGAAGCGCCTCAAAACCTCGAGGAACAGGCGATCAATCTCGTCGGCAAGACCATCTACGAAAAACTCGTCAAGGGCTACACCGAAAAGCAGTGGGGGAAGAAATGCACCGAGCTCCCCGCCTTCATTATCCGCCGCCTGCCCGTGCGTTTTACCTTTGATAACAACTATTTCAACGACCGCTATCAGGGTATCCCCATCGGCGGCTACACGCAGATGATCGAGCGCATGCTTGAAGGCGTCGAAGTGCGGCTCAACTGCGACTTTTTCGCACATAAGTGCGAGTTTTTGCAGGAAACGCAACATGTTATCTACACGGGCGCGATCGACAGATATTTCGATTATTGCTACGGCCCGCTCGAATACCGCTCGGTGCGGTTTGAGACGGAAGTTATCGATATGCCCAACTTTCAGGGGAATGCCGTCGTCAACTATACGGCGGCGGAAGTGCCTTTCACGCGCATCATCGAACACAAGCATTTCGAATTCGGCACCCAACCGAAGACGGTCATTTCGCGCGAGTATTCTTCCGCCTGGAAGCCGGGGGACGAACCTTATTATCCCGTCAATGACGAAAAAAACGGCAACTTATATGCGAAATACAGGGCTCTGGCGGAGGAAGAGAAGAATGTCGTATTCGGCGGCCGTCTCGGCCAATACAAATATTACGACATGGACGACGTGATCATGAGCGCCTTTGAAATGCTGAAAACACTTAAATAATAAAAAAAGAGCCGTCAGGCTCTTTTTTTACAGGGCGGGCGCTTTCTTTTTCGGCAAGAATTTTAAAAAGAACGCACGGAAATCGAAGAGTTTCAAAAGGCTCAGCAGCACGGCTTCCGTGCCCGCGATACAGAGAACGGTAAGGACAAGCGCGGGAAGATAGCTCATATAGCGCATAAACAGCATGCGGGCCAGAACGCCGAGCACGCAGACGGGAAGAAACGCGAGGGCGAGTTTCAGGACGTATTTGCCCGAACGCAGTTTTCCCGTCTTTTTTCTCAATAGGCCGAGCGAACATGCCGCGCAGAGCAGGTAGTCGCACGTCATACCGACGAGCAGCGCTCCGCTTCCGAGGTATTTCGGCAACAGCCACACGCACAGCAACATGGCGCAGGAGCCGAGCGTGAAGATGCCGAGCGTCTGTTTTTCGCAGCCGAGAGAGTTCAGCAGGCTCGTCGAGATCATCGTCACGCTCATGGGAATGAGAATAAGGGCGCTCTTTTCGATCATCTTTCCGCTTGCGGCGTTGGAATAGAGCAGAACGCCCACGCCCTCGCCGCACGCCATAAAGAAAGGAATGAGCAGCACGGCAATGAGAAGAGTCGCGTTGAGCGCCTTTTCCACGAGCACCGCCACTTTTTCCCGTTCTCCCTTATAGAAACACTCCGAGAGCTCGGGAACGAGTACGAGCGCGATGGAGCCGATGAGCGAGGAGGGGATCATGAGGACGGGCATCACCATGCCGTAAACGACGCCGTATTCGCTCATGGCGCGGGAAGAGGAGTATCCGGCCGCCATCAGACGCATGGGGAAGAGCACGGAAATGAGCGAACTCATGAGCGAGGAGCTCGTACGCATCGCCGTGACGGGGAGAGAGGCCTTTAAAAGAGGCAAAAGCTCTCCCTTGGGCGAGGCAAGGCGTCCGCCTCTCGCGAAGAAGTACACGGAGGCAATGGAAAAGGAGAAGAGGTAGCTTACGAGGACTGCAATGCCTGCCTTGTTGACGTCCGCCGCACCCGTGCGGAAGACGACGAGGAGCAAAATGCCCACAAAGATCATGACGATCTCCTCGATGAGCTCGATGAGGGAGTAGGCGAAAAATCGTTTGTTCCCCCAAAAACTGCCCCTTATGATTGCGTAAACGGACGTAAAGGAGAGCCCGAAGAGAAAGATGTAGAAGAGATCCGCACATCTCGGGTCAGAGAAGACGGCCGTAAAGGGCTTCCGCAAGAGAAAGAGGAGCACGGTAACGGGAACGCTGAAAGAGAGAGTGAGGAGAATGGCGGCGGTCGTTGCGGCATGTTCGCCCCTTTTGTATTTTTCGGCGCGATGCTTGGAGATCACGCGGGAGAGCGTGATGGGAAGCCCCGAAGAGCAGATCGTCAAAAAGACGGCGAACACCGTGAGCGATACCTGATAGATCCCGAGCCCCTCGCTGCCGAGCGTGCGGGAGAGTATGATGCGGTATAAAAACCCGAGTCCGTGCTCGAGTGCGGAGAAGATCGTCACGATCGCTGCCGTGCGGTACAAGTTCATACCGTATTTTATTATTTCTGTCACATAAATATGAAAAAAAGCATACAATAGCGCATGGAACTCAAAATTATCGTCCCGACTTATTACCGCGTCAAGAGCGGACAAACGCTCACTGCCGTCTCCATTGCCTTCCGTGTTCCGCTTCCTCTTCTCGCACGGGAAAACGGACTTTCTGACGAACCTTTCGCGGGTCAGATTTTGAAGATACCGCAGAGCTTCGGCAATGCGTACACGGTGAAAGGGGGAGAGAGCAAAACGCTGCTTTGCGGCTCGCCCGAACAGTTTTACGCCCGAAACGGAACTTCGGCGCTGTACCCCGCGCAGACCGTATTTGTCTGATGAAAAAAGCGGGAAGTTTCGCCCCGTGCACGCAAGTGTAAAAACAAAAACCGCCACATGTGTGACGGTTTTTTCCTGTTCCGTGGAGTTATTTTGTTACTTTTTGCTGCATGCGCGGCCCTGCGGATAGAGGGGAAGTTCAAAGAACCCGGAGCACACTTCCTGCGAGTACTCCTGAGCGGGCGGAATGGCGCAGTAGCCGTAGCTGGGGACGAGAAGTTCCACCTGCATCGCGATCTTTAAGATGACCGTGACGCAAGCGTTCACGTTGAAAGAGTTGGTCGCGGGATCGAACGTGCCGTCGGGGGAGACGCAGCTCGCGACGCTCGTCACCGTGAAAGGCATGATCGATGCGGGCGGTACGTACATCAACACATCTTCGCTGAGGACGAGATTGCTCGTCGCCGTGCCCTCCACGCCGTTCGCGTCGACATAGACGACTTCGAGGGGAACGGTCACAGTCGCCTGTACGCGGGCGAGACATCCCTCGGGCTGGCGTTCCACGGAGAGACCCGTAACGGTCCCCGTGCTCGTCGTCGAGCGGGCGCTGACGAACGTGAGGGGATATGTAGGATTTGACGGGGTAGGGTCGATGAGGGGGATATTGTAGTTTTCGAGACGGGTCTGTATGATCCCCGCGTCGAAGATCTTCTCCGCCTGAATACACACCTTTTCGTTGAGACCGCCGAGCGGATTACCCGTTATGGTCCCGGGGCAGTGGTCAGATTGGAAATTAGAAAAAAATGACATTTGTTTCCTCCGTAAACCGTATTCGGTCTATTGCATTGTATGATTCGGCACGCAAATTTGCGCCGATTTTGATTTTCGATTTAAATTTTTCATTCTCAATTAAAAATCCTTTGACATCTTCCCCAAAATATGGTATGCTATTCAAGACGTATGCGAGGAATTGCGCTCTCCACGCATCTCTTGGCATCACGTAACACATTCCATAGGAGGATAAACGCAAATGGAAAAGCAAGAGATCATCGCAAAGTATGCCCGTAGCGAGGGCGACACGGGTTCGCCCGAGGTCCAGATCGCGCTCCTCACCGAGCGTATCAACCACCTCAACGAGCACCTCAAGATCCACAAGCAGGACAATCACTCCCGCCGCGGACTTTTAAAGATGGTCGGTAAGCGCCGCGGACTTCTCGACTACCTCAAGGCGAAAGACATCGAGCGCTACAGAGCCATTGTCGAACAGCTCGGGCTTCGTAAGTAACGGACCGAAAGGGCGGTATTTTTTGCCGCCCTATTTTTAATGCCTCGCCGCTCATTCTGAGGGAGCGCAGCGACCGAAGAATCTCATCAAACGGGCGGAGTATGTGCTTCCGTAGGTCTATGGGATGCTTCGCTTGCGCTACTTCGCGCCAAGGGCGGCGCTCGTGCCGTGCTTAGTGCAATAAGAATGCGCACGGGGCAGCATGAGCGCACGGAGGCTACCTTCAACATAACATCGGTAAATCGCTCCCGCCGTCATGGGACTACGGGGCAAAGAATAGGACAGATAAGGAGAACAAATCAAAATGACACCCAACTACAAAGAATTCAAGCTTCAGATCGGCGGCAGAGAAGTTACCGTCGAGACGGGCAAATATGCCGAACAGACGAACGGCCACTGCGTCGTCCGTTGCGGCGAGACAGCCGTCATGGTCAACGTCTGTATGTCCGCAACGCCGCGCGACGGCATCGATTTCTTCCCGCTTCAAGTGGATTACGAAGAGAAGATGTACGCCGTCGGCAAGATCCCGGGCGGCTTCAAGCGCAGAGAGGGCAGAGCTTCCGATAAGGCCATCTTAACGGCCCGCCTCATCGACAGACCCTTGCGCCCCCTCTTCCCGAAAGGCCTCTTCAACGACGTCGTTGTCACGGCGACCGCGCTCTCCGTCGAACCCGACGTTGCACCCGAGCCCCTCGCCATGATCGGCTCCTCCATCGCCCTCGCCATTTCCGACATCCCTTGGGCGGGCCCCACGGGTTCCGTTGTCGTCGGCCTCGTTGACGGCGAGTACGTCATCAATCCCGACGCCGCACAGCGCGAAAAGAGCGCCATTCACCTCAACCTCGCAGGCACCAAAGACGCCATCCTCATGATCGAGGCGGGCGCGAACGAGGTCACAAACGACGAAATGGTCGGCGCCATCATGTTCGGACAAGCCGAGATCGCAAAAATTTGCCTTCAGATCGAGAACGAGATCGTTCCCGTTGTCGGTAAGCCCAAGAAAGAGATCGAACTCTATCACATTCCCGAGGAGATCGACGACGCCGTGCGCGAGTTTGCGAGTGAAAAGCTCGACTGGGCGCTCGACACTTTCGACCGTCAGGAGCGTCAGACCCGTCAGGATCAGGTCGGTGCGGAAATTCTGGAACATTTCAAGACGATCTTCCCCGAAAAGGAGAGAGAGATCAACGACTCCGTTTATTACCTGACCAAGGAGAAAGTCCGCGCGAAGATCTTCGACAAGGGCATCCGTCCCGATGGAAGAGGGCTCAAGGAGATCCGTCCCATCTGGTGCGAGAGGAGCGTTCTTCCCCGTGCGCACGGTTCGGCTGTGTTCACGAGAGGCCAGACGCAGACCCTCACCACCTGCACGCTCGACATGCTTGCGGCGGCGCAGAAATTGGAGGGCCTCGACGACGAAACGGAGAAGCGGTACATGCACCAATACAATTTCCCCGGCTACTGCACGGGCGAAGCCAAGGCGCTCCGTTCCCCCGGCAGGCGTGAGATCGGCCACGGCGCACTCGCAGAACGCGCCCTCGAGCCCGTCATTCCCTCCAAAGAGGAGTTCCCCTACGCCATCCGTGTCGTCAACGACATTTTGTCCTCCAACGGTTCCTCTTCCATGGCCTCCGTCTGCGGCTCGACCATGGCTCTCATGGATGCGGGCGTTCCCATCAAGGCTCCCGTCGCGGGCGTCGCAATGGGCCTCATCAAGAATCAGGAAACGGGTGAATTCCGCGTCATGACGGATATCCAAGGGCTCGAGGACTTCCTCGGCGATATGGACTTCAAGGTCGCGGGTACCACCAAGGGCATCACCGCCATTCAGATGGATATCAAGATCAAGGGCATTTCCGAGGAGATCATGCACACCGCCATCGAACAGGCCAACGAGGGCCGGCAGTTCATCCTCAATAAGATGCTCGAATGCGTTCCCGAGGTCAGCCCCGAACTCAGCAAGTATGCGCCCCGAATCATTTTCTTCCAGATCGATCCCGAGAAGATCGGCGACGTCGTCGGCAAGCAGGGGAAGGTCATCAACTCCATCATCGCCGAAACGGGCACCAAGATCGATATCGAGGAGGACGGCACCGTCTGTATCGCTTCCTATGGCGACAGCGAGGCTGCGCTCAAGGCCAAGGCCATCATCGAGAGCATTGTGCATGACCCCGAGGTCGGCGACATGTTCATCGGCCGCGTCGTGAGGATCCGTTCCGAGATCGGCGCGTGGGTGGAATTCGCCCCCGGCAAGGACGGCATGATCCACATCTCCAAGCTCTCCGACAAGCGCGTGGAGAAGGTGGACGACGTGCTCTCCATCGGCGACACGGTCAAGGTGAAGATCATCAAGATCGGCGAAAAGGGCATCGACTTCAAGCTTCTCGAAAAATTAGACTAAAAGGTAAAATCATATGCCCGCGGCGTTCCGCCGCGGGCATTTTTTCTGCTTTTTTATTAATAACATGCGTTATATAACATATATTATTTTATACACGCATACCCTTGGCTCCCCACATAGGGGAGCCGTCACGCGCTCTTGCGTGACTGAGGGGTTTTTGAGAACCCTATCCCCCGCTGCGCGGGTACTTCTCCTATGAGGGGAAGCAAGGGGGCGTCATGCTGAGAAGGTAAGTATGAACGCAGTCCATGAGAGTTGTACCGTAGCATCTCGCCGCATAGTACACGTTTGCCCCGAGAGATTCTTCGGGTCAGATCCCGTACTTTTTACAGCCCTCGTGGCTCAGAATGACGCGGGGCCATGCCCCTTCCAAGGGGGGGGAGGGGAGTGGGCAACGTGTTCTTAAACATGTCATCCTAAGCCGCGCCTAAGCGCTTGTCGAAGGATCACCGCATTATAATAAGGAAAGGTTCGACGGGCTACATCACGCCAAGGACGGTGCTACTTCGGTCGCTACGTTCCCTCAGGATGAGCATTCGTCTCCTCAGAATGAGCGTATAACCAACAAGCCCGCCCGACGGTGAAACCGTCGGGCGGGCGTTCTGATTTCCGAAAAAAAACTGTGAGGGCTTTTTTTGTTGCTGTATACCGGAGCGGTAACGCGGCAGCCGGCTCCCGCAAAGCTACCTCATGGCACACGCGCGGCACCGTTTAGTGCTGCTGTATCCCTACCCTGACACGGTTCGCGGACGCACGTTGCATAAGACCTTACGATCATCACTGCTTACTGCGTGCTGCCTCCCATAGACAACACCGAGAAAAGCGTTCGGCTCTGCTATAGCGGATTGCAGATTCAGGGCACCGCTAA
>CANQHG010000005.1 GCA_947623655.1 uncultured Clostridia bacterium
GACGAAGGGACTTGAACCCCCATGGTCTCCCACAGGAACCTGAAACCTGCGCGTCTGCCAATTTCGCCACGTCCGCATGGACCCGTATTTTTACTCGGCCGGGGACGCCGAGGCGTAGTCTGTTCCGCGGCAGCTCTCGTTCAAACGGTGACGAATTCCCTCTTTTTTACGGAAATCCCGTCCAATCCGTCGAGAAACCAAACTTTGCCGCCGCTCGAAAGCATTTTGACTGCTTCGCCGTTGATAAATTCGACGGCTGCATCGTCCTCAACGCCCCAAGCGCGTATTTTATTATAGCGCACTATTTCGTCAAAGTCAAGCATTCTTTCATTATAATGGGGAGAAATTTTTCCTTTCAGCCAACCCAGCCCTTTGTACATCGCATACGCGCCCTCGACGACCGAATCGGAATACATGTCTTCGAACCAACAGATCGCGCCTGCCGAAAGTCCCGCGATGAAAGTTCCCCTTTCATACGCCTCTTCTATGAGTTTCAAAAGGCCCGTTTCTTTCCAATGCTCAAGCATGAACACAGTATTTCCGCCCCCGACATAGAGAAAATCGGCCTTTTCGAATTTTTCCCGCATCTTGGACAGATCGATCTCTCGGTTTACCGTGAGCGCGACGTCTGTCTTTATATTGAATTTGCCTGTATACACCTTATGAAACGTATTATAGTACGGCATACAATCGTGGCTAGCGGTAGGAATAAAGAGTCCGCAAGCGCGTCTCTCTCCCGCAATTTTTTGGGCCTCCGCGGCAATGTAGGCATCGATCGCGAGTTTTTCCAACGAGGCAGTCTCCCGCCCTTTCCCCTGTCCTCCGCCGATCGCGAGAATACGTTTATCCATTGTTTTCTTCCTTTCCCGCGCTTCCGCTGTTTTGCAAGCTCTCTTCTTCATCGGCGGCGGAAATGCCTGCCGTTCTGTCTACGGGAAGCGCATAAATGACGCCGCAGGCAGGCGTTTTAAGGCCGACTTTCTCAGAAAGCGCATCCATGATCGCCTGTGTGCGCTCTTTCTTTGTAAGAATGAGCAAAAGCTCCTGCTCCTGAAGCAAAGTGATACCGACGAACTGCTCCGCCTTTCGGTTATCCGTGGCACGGGCGCGGACAACTGTACCGCCCGAAGCGCCCGCATCACGCGCCGCTTCCATTGCGATATCCACATTTCCCGCGCGCACGGCGGCGATGACAAGGTTGTATTTTCTTTCTTCCTGTTTCATGATCCTGATATCCTCCTTCTCCTTATTAACGGAAGCTTCCATAATACCGTCCGCGATCTTTTGGGAAATTCCTGCAAGCGGGACCGTAAACGTAATCCCCTTTCCCGCGAGATAGAGCGACATCTGTGCCCGCAGTTCTTTCATAATTCTTTCTTCGTCCGTTTCCGGAATGACGGAAAAAACGATGGTCTTTTCGGTCTGTCCGATGCCGAGATAATCGAGAAGGGCAGAGTATGCGGTGCCATAGCCTGTAAATGTGATACTCAACGCTGCCGAAAGCTCATTAAGAATACTTTTTACCTTTCTGCCGCTCCCGCTGTTCACAATACTCACGAGAAGCTTGGGACGGGGGGTACGCTCCGATTTTTCGGACGCTTTCATGATCCCGATTGCCGTTGCGACCGCCTTCACGGGCGTGAAAATCGTCTTTTTCTTCGCCATATCAATCCACCTCGTACATCAGGATCTTGTCGTCCACGGCGAGGAAAGTCTTCTTGATCTTATTTGTCTTACGTTTATAGGCAATGCCGAGGATCTGAATGGAAATAAGCGGCGTCAAAGCGACGAACGCAACACAACCGAATGCCTGCGTCATGATCGCATCGGGAGAAATGACGTTACACGCTCCGATCGCCATCGGCAGAACGAAAGATGAGACGAGCGCGCCGCTTGCAACACCGCCCGAGTCGAATGCGATTCCCGTAAACATGGGCGGCGTAAAAAACGTGAGGATCAGAGCAACGGCATACCCCGGGAGCAAGATCCACATGATATTGACTCCCGTAAGAATTCTCATCATGGCAAGCCCCAGAGAGAGACACACGCCGATGCAAAGGCCTTTCTTCATGGCGCTCGCACGGATCGCACCCGCAGAAAGCCTCTCCACCTGTTTATTCAAGACATGAACCGCGGGCTCCGCCGCAACGATAAAATAACCGAGAAGCATCCCGACGGGAATCAGAAGCCAACCGCCCCACTCGGACGCGAGCGTTTTTCCGATCTCCATACCAACAGGCATAAACCCGACATTGGCGCCCGTCAAAAAGAAGACGAGGCCGACGAAAGTATACAGAAAACCTACGAAGATACGGACAAGTTGACGTTTGCGGATCGAGCGCGTGATGAGCTGGAACAAGAGGAAAAAGACAATGACGGGCGCGATCGCGATGCCGACTTCTCCGCAATGATCTGCGAGGCCGTGCAGATATGCAGACGCCGCATTTCGCGTCGTTTCTACGGCCGTAGTCTCCGTTACGATATATTCGACGTTGCCGATCTTAAATACGATCGCGAGAATGAGCACAGCGATCACGGGGCCTACGCTCGAGAGTGCGACAAGTCCGAAAGAGTCGCTTTCGCCGTCTTTTCGGATAGAGGAAACGCCGACGCCGAGTGAAATGATAAAAGGCACCGTCATGGGGCCCGTCGTCACGCCGCCCGCATCGAAAGAGACCGCCCAAAAATCAGGCGATACGAAAATACTCAGTACAAACGCCGCTATGTAGAAAAAGATGAGAAGCCACGAAAGCCTGATGCGGAAGACGATGCGCAGCATGGCGATGAGTAGAAAAATGCCCACTCCCACCGCGACGGTGAGAATGAGAAGATAATTCCCGAGCGGCGTCTTCTGCGCAAGAGCGGGCACCTGTCCCGCAAGTATCTGAAGATCGGGCTCAGCGACTGTGACGATTATACCGATAATAAAGGAAAGAAAAGCAATGAGCCAGATTTTTCTCGATTTCGTCATGGCTGTGCCGATATATTCGCCGATGACGAGCATAGACATATCCGCGCCCAATGTAAACGTACCCATTCCCACGATTAGCAAGACGACGCCCACGAGGAATAACACAAATGTCCCCGTATCGAGCGGGGAAACGGTTGCAGATAAAATCGTGATAATGAGTGCGATGGGCAGAATGGAAGTCAGCGATTCGACGATTTTATCCCGCAAGGCTTTGCTTCGCATCGTTTTATCTCCCTTTCTGCGTTATTTTTGATTTATTTACAGTATTTTTTCTCGATGGCGGCGATCTTATCGATGCGGCGCTGATGTTTTTCAAGCTTAGAGAACTCTGTTTCGAGGAATGTCTTCACAATGTCGAGAGCGAGGTGAACGCCTACGATCCCGCCGCCAAGTGCAAGAGCGTTTGCATCATTATGTTCGCGCGTGAGCCGCGCGCATGTTGCGTCTGTGCAGAGCGCGCAACGGATCCCCGGGACCTTATTGGCGGCAATGGAAATGCCGATGCCTGTCGTACAGACAAAGATCCCCCTCTCGCATTCCCCTCCCGCGACCGCTTCGGCCGCAAGCAGAGCAAAATCGGGATAGTCGCATGAGTCTTCCGTCGTCGTGCCGAAATCCTCTACTTCATAGCCGTTGGTATCAAGGTATGCGACAACGGCCTTTTTCAATGCAAGTCCGCCGTGATCGCAAGCAACTGCAATTTTCATGATATTGATAACTCCGCAAAAATTTATTCTTATCGATTTTCAGTTCATGCACCACGTCTTGATGATGAGCGGAATGACCTCGCGGATCGAGCGAAGCGTCGTGCGGTAGACGTCGATGTTTTGTCCATAGGGATCGGGGATCTCTTTCCCCGCAATGGCATAAAAACTCGTCACGTTTTTATAGTTGAGCCGTTGCGTCTGCGCCTCTGTCATCGTGATGACAACATACGCGTCGCGCAACATTTTATCTGTAAGTTGACGGGGTTTGAACGTTTTATTGACGGGAATACCTGCCTCTGCAAGCGCCTGTGCACTGTTGGGATTCAAAACGTCCCCCGTTTTCACGGCAAGCCCCGCCGAAGAGACGGAAAAACCTGTGATTTTTTTCTTTCTGAGTTCTTTGCGCAGCGCGGCTTCCGCCATCGGGGAACGGCATGTGTTTCCCGTACAGACAAAAATAATTTTCTTTTTCGGTTCAGCTTTCTTCTGGTCCATGTTCTACCCCGAACGCGCGGTGCATTCTGTTGAGCACGCCCGCCATCACGCCCCCTTTTTCCCGAGGCTCGATCCCGATGAGAAGCGTTGCCGTCTTTTCTCCCTTGCGGAGGAGAGCGTAAAGTTTTCTTGCCATTTCTTCACCACTCCCCCCCAAGTCGAGCGTACGGAAATTGGGCAGAAGAGCACAGACATCTCTTTCGCAGAGAAAACAAGGCTTCTCCCCCGCTGTTTCCGCCTCATGATAGAGCGCTACTGCCTCTTCCGTTTGATTTTCCCTGAAAAATGCTGTCTTACAGCGGGGCGAATAGTGCTTATACGCCATGCCGGGACTTTTCGGTTTTTCCCCCTGTTTGGCATGGTAAATGCCGCAATCTCCCGCAACGGAGGCGATCATTTCCCGCGTCACGAGCCCCTCCCGCAAGATCTGGGGGATCTCACCCGTGCAGTCGAGGACCGTACTCTCGATACCTCCCCTGCATGCTCCGCCGTCGAGGATAAGCGGGATCTTGCCGTTAAAATCCTCATAGACATGCCTCGCCGTGACGGGCGAGACGTGCTTGGAAAGATTTGCGCTAGGTGCGGCGATGGGAAGGTCGACAGCTTTCAAAAACTCCTGAGCGGTCGGCGAGGAGGGCATGCGGATGGCAAGCGTATCAAGCCCGCAGGAGACGTACTTTGAGACCCTCCCCGTGGACGGATAGACCATCGTGAGCGGCCCGGGTAAAAAGGCCTTTCTCAGTGCCGCTGCATAGAACGGTTCACTGTCGATGAGGAGTGAAATATCATAATCCTTGTGCACATGCACGATGAGCGGATTGTCCTGCGGTCTTCCTTTGAGCTCAAAAATTTTGAGAACTGCGTCGTCCGAAAAGGCATTCGCGCCGAGGCCGTATACCGTTTCGGTGTGAAAGGCGACGACTTCCCCATCTTTGATATATTTCTTTGCAAGGTCGAGCCATCCGCGCGAACGGCTCAAAATCTGCGTCTCCATCTTACTCGTCCATGGGGATGTCGCTGTCGCCCCCGAAAGCCTCCTCGGCGGTGGGATTTTCCCCGAAATCGGGTTTCTTTTTGTATTGCGGCGCTTCGGCGGGTGCCCCCTGCGACTCAACGTCGATAAACTTTGTCTGTTCGCCGATGAAGCGAAGCTGAATGCGCCCCGTCTCGCCGTTTCTGTGCTTTGCGATGACAAGTTCTGCCGCGCCCTTGACAATATTCCCCTTCGCAAGTTCTTCGGGCGTTGCGCCGACGTCGGGGCGGTTAATAAACATGACAATATCAGCGTCTTGCTCAATGGCACCCGACTCTCTCAAGTCGGAGAGTTGCGCCTCTTTTGTCTGAATGCGGCGGAGCTGGGAGAGAGCGATGACGGGAACATTGAGTTCCTTCGCCATGATCTTGATGTCACGGGTGATGGATGCGATCTCCTGCTGTCTGTTTTCCGGGCTCGACTTCCCCTTTCCTTCTCCGCCCATGAGTTGGATATAGTCGATCATGACAAGATCGAGCCCGCCCTCTGCCGTCGCAAGGCGGCGGCATTTGGAAAGGATCTCCGCGGGAGTAACGCAGGAACTGTCGTCGATATATAACTTACTCTTTCTGAGCTGATCGCTTGCGCGCATCAGATTTTTCCAATCTTTCCCGCTCAGTTTACCCGAGAGCGCGGCCGACATGCTCACGCCCGCATAGGCGCAGAGAAGCCTCTGTACGATCTGAACGCGCGACATTTCGAGAGAGAAAACCGCCGCGACTTTTCCCTTTCTGAGGCAGGCGTTCTCCACGATATTCATGGCAAGCGAAGTTTTTCCCATGCCCGGTCGGGCGGCAAGGACGATAAGGTCGGATTTTTGCAGACCATTTGTGATTCTGTCGAGATGACGGAAGCCCGTTTCAAGCCCGCGGCAGGAAGACGGGTCATTTTGGATCATTTCGAACTTCGAAATGACTTCCTCAATGACGTCGCCGTTCGAAAGGCCATCGAGGGCGCCTGAGTCTTCTCTCTTCGAGATGTCGTAAACGAGCTTTTCGGCAAAACCGATCGCTTCGCGTTCCTCGGGGCTCTTCATGCTGTTCTCGATGACGTCTTTGGCGGCGCGAATGAGAAAGCGGTTCACGGAGTCCCGCCGTACGATCTCAAGATATTGTTTATAGTTCGCTGCGGACGGAATGATCGCGGAGAGCTCGGTGATGGCCTGTATTCCCCCCGCGCGTTCCAACTTTCCCTCGCGGTCGAGCTCGTCGGTGAGTGTTACAAGATCGACCGTCTTTCGTCCCGCATAAATGGCTTTCATGGCGGAAAGCACAATGCGGTGTCCCTCATCGTAAAAATCCTCTTCTTTCAGGCGTTCCAACAGATCGGACTGGATGCTCTCGTCGAGAAGCACGCAGCCGAGAAGCGCCCGCTCCGCGTCCATATTGTGCGGCATCTGGTTGTTCGGCATAACTTTACCTCGGTCGTGAATTTCTCTCTGCCCTCCGGGGCGGGGAAAAGGTGTTAAGACAATTTTTCGAATTGCTCGAGTGCGTCTTTGAATTCTGCCATTGCGGCGGCGAAAGTCTCCTCTTTCGTGAGATCTGCCCCTGCGATTTTGAGCAGAGACACAGGATCGGTGCTACAACCGCCCGAAAGGAATTTTTTGTATTCTTTCACGGCGCTCTCTCCCTCTTTCAAGATCTTGTTAGCGATACAGATCGCGGCCGTGATGCCCGTCGCATACTTGTAGACATAGAAAGAACGGTAGAAGTGCGGGATACGGGCCCATTCGATGGCAATATTGTCGTCATGGACGACCGCAGGGCCGTAATATTTTTTATTGAGCTCCAGATAGAGCGCGGAAAGATTGTCTTTGTTCAAAGGCTCTCCGCTTTCGGCCATTGCGTGCGCTTTTTCTTCGAATTCCGCAAATTGCGTCTGACGGAAGAGTGTCGTACGCACCATGTCCATGAAATAGTTGAGAAGATATTTCTTGAGATTTTTATCTTCCGTTGTCTTGAGCAGATATTTCAAGAGCAAAACTTCGTTGACGGTGGAAGCGACCTCAGCGACAAAGATCGTGTAGTCGGATTTCACGAACGGTTGATGTTTATTGGAATAGTAGGAATGCAGAGAATGTCCCATTTCATGAGCGATCGTGAACACATCATGCGTAGTCTTCTGGTAATTCAAAAGTACGTAGGGATGGCCCCCATACATGCCGATGGAATAAGCGCCGCCTTTCTTGCCCTCTGTTTCGCACACGTCGATCCAACCTTCGTCTCTCCCCTGTCGAAGGAGAGAGAGGTATTCTTCCCCGAGCGGGGAAAGTCCCTTTAAGACGAGATCCCATGCCTCCTCATAACTGAGCTTGAGCTCTGCATCTTCGACGAGAGAGGGATAGATGTCATACATATACATCGCGTCGAGCCCCATCGCCTTTTTTCTGACTTCCATGTAACGGTGCATAAGCGACGTACCCTTATCGACGCAGGCAATGAGATTATCGTAGACGCTGCGGTCGACGTCTTCCTCAAAGAGCGCCCTCTCGATACAGCTTCCGAAACCCCTCGCCTCTTTGTAGAAGATATCAGTTTTGACGTTGCCCGCATAGGTGGCGGCAAGCGTCCCGAGGATCTTGCGGTATGCGGAATAGTACTTTTCGTACACTTCCTTGCGCTTTTCTCTGTCTTGTCCGTTTACAATAACGGAATACATCCCGTGGGAAAGTTTGACCTCTTTCCCCTCAAACATCATCGTAGGCAAATCGAGTTCGGCATTGTCGAGCATTTCAAACACGTCGTGCGGAACTTCCATAGCCTCTCCTGTGAGAGCGAGAATACGCTCTTCCCGTTCGGAGAGAACATATTTTTTACGGGCGATGAGACGACTGAGCATATAATCGTAATCCTGAAATCTCGGGTCTTTTAAAAAGCCCTTGAGGGTCTCGTCGTCAAGCGCGGTGAGTTCGGGCGTGGAGAAAGACGTCTCTGCCGCGAGCCGCATATTCAGGCTCATAACTTTGCCAAGGTAGGAAGCATATTTCGTCTCTCTGACATCTTCGTCATGCTTTAAAAAGGCATAGAGGTAAACGCGTAAAAAATTGACGGTAAATGCTTCTTCTGCCTGAAAATATGCCAGAATGTTTTCCGCATTGTTCAACGTACCGCGGTATTTTGCGAGGTCGAGAGACTTTTCAAGGGCAGAAAACGCCTCTTCCCACGCTTCATCGCTCGCATACACGTCGCTCGTACGCCATTTATAGTTTTCTGTAACGTCTTTTCTTTCCATATTTTTATTACTCCTTTATAATACCTTATTTTACTTCGTTTCCGTTGTATCGTCCGTTTCCGCTATTTCGGCTTTCTCAACGATCTCATAGGCGAGGAGAAGATTTCCCTGCGAAACCAAACGCACCGTATCCCCCTCTTCAAAAGGAGGAAAATCCTTTTCTCCGTCCACATAGATCTGGCGGAGCATCGTCTCTTCCCGTTTGATGTTTTTCACTTCGAACGTGGCGACGTTGACGTCTACGCCGTCTCGCACGATCCAGTCTTCCACACCCGCAAAGGGGGCGCAAAAATTCTCCTTGAGCCCCACAGAGATGTATTTCAGCATCTTGCAATAGTTGTTACACCGCTTAAAACAGATCCCCATAAAAGGAAAGGCGAACATGATATAAAGCGCCACTAGAATGCAGGTAACGGCAATCATCCAGCCTCCGTTCGGATCTTTATAGGGAAGCTGCGAATATAAAACGACAAAGGTCACACCCCCCGCAAGGACCAAAAACGTCACGCTCAAAAAGACGGCGAGATATTTTCTCCGTTGCATGACGGCATTATAGAGATCGCTGTCCCGATACAGATAGGTCATAATTTACTCCGCAATAAAGAGAACGCCGAGCGTGTTTCTGCCGCAATGGCCCGTGATGACGGAACCGGCGACCGTTTCGAGCACTTCGTCGAAGTTAAAGAGCTCACCGACCAGATTTTTCGCAAGCTCTACGAGCGAAGTGTCCGCGCTGCTGTGCGTAATGAAACAGCGCGTTTTATCATACTTCGGGTACCGCTCGGCAAGGTCACGGATATAGGCGGTGATGCACTTATCCATACTGCCGCGGTACTTTTTGCCCGCGATGAGTTGCCCGTCCTGCATGTCGATGAGCGGGTGTATCTTGAGAAGATTTGCGCCGTACATCGCCATGCGGGAACATCTCCCCCCCTTGTAGAGGTAATCGAGCCTGTCGGGAATAAACGAAGTGTTGACCTTGGCGCGGAGCTCGTTGACGGCGTTCACCGTTTCTTCGGCACTCATGCCCTGTTGCAAAAAGTCGTATGCTTTCATGACGAGAAGCCCTTGCCCCGACGAGAGCGCCTTGGTATCGACAACAAAAACTTTTCCGTTGAATTTTTTTGCCGCCGCAACAGCATGCTCGTTGGAAGAAGATGACTTCGCGGAAATATCGAAGTGAATGACCGTATCGCCCGCGTTTACGAACTGCGCGAAAAAGTCTTCGTAATCCCCGATGCTGGGTGCAGACGTCTTGGGAAGCGTACCCGTTTTAGCAACGTAATCGAAGATGTCCTGCGGCGTAATGTTAACGCCGTCGCGGTAGGAGTCCGCTCCGAGAATGACGGAGAGCGGCATGATTGTAATATCGCGTTCTGTCGCGTTTTTGCCCAAGTCGCAAGTGCTGTCTGTTGTAATTCTGACCATTATCGTTATCTCCTTATTTTTCTTTAAAATAAATCGCGGAAGTTATTACGGAAAGATTCCCAAACCGTGATTGCGCCCTTATACTCGATCGCCCAATCGGGTATGACGCCCGTAACAGAGCGAAAATAGAGCGGGCCCGTCTCCGTACAGTCGTAACTCACTTCGCGGTTGTCGCCCATGACGAATATTTCGCCCTCTTTGAGGGATACCATACTGAAATCGGGCGTTTTGCCCTGCGCATACGGCTCATTGAGACGGCTGAATGCCTCTTCCCCCCGTTTTTTCAGCCAAACGGAATGATTTTCGCAGAAGATCTCATCCCCTTCCGTTGCAATAACGCGCTTGATGATGAATGTGATGGGCTGTCCGCCGCTCTGAAACAACGGATGACCGTATTCATTCACATATTCTTTTACGTCGACAATCACGACGTCGCCCCGTTCGGGCGTATCTTTTGCATCCGCATACAGCCAATCGCCGCTCTGAAGAGTAGAAAGCATGGAGTTTCCGTCTACGCAAACGGGCGTGAAGCGTTCAAGAAACCACATTTCAAAGAAAAACAACGCCAAAATGACGGCAATCAGTATAGTGGCGATGACGGTGAAAAGCGGAAACGACTTCTTGTCTCGTCCCGCCAGAAGTGTGGGGCGCGTCACGGCGTCCCCTCCCCGAAACGGCGGGTCCGTTTCAGGAGTTCATCGGGAAGGAGTACGACTTTTCTCCCGCATGTCATACATTCTATTGTTCTGTCCGCGCCCGCCCTCACGATCTTCCACTGCGTTCCGCCGCAAGCGTGCGGCTTTTTCGTTTCAATCAAGACGCCGACGTTCAAATCGTTCAGAACCATAAGACATTGTTGATGAGCACTTGCTCTTCGCTTGCGAACATAACGGAATGTACGCCATCGAAATCGGCAAGTCCCGGTCCTCCCTCCTGTTTGAAATCGCCCGGGTCGAGGAGAATGTTTTTCCATTTTCCGCCGCCTTCGATGTGTACTTCGCAGGTATATCCCTTGTCGCTCTCACTGCGGAAAAATGTGACGCGGAGCGTGCTTTTCTCCGCGCACCATGCGTCGAAGCCGAAAGAAGCGGAGGGCGGCGCTTCGTATCCGTGTTCGCCCACGCGATAGGTGATCATGCCGTAATCGGATGTGACGCCCTCGATCCCGCCGTAACCGGGAAGAAGCCTCACGCCCGTCTCGTTTTCGGCATGAAAGCAGTCGGCAACAGACTTTGCGCCCACGCAATACCCCGTGAAACCGTTTCGGCCGTCTGCGTTCGTATAGATGACGCGGGAAGCGAGACGCGTGTTGGGATAATCTTTATCAACGGTGAAATCCAGGATCTTGGAAGTGACCGAAAAATTGTTGGAATAATTGACGAACGCATACACGAGCGCCCGTTTGCAGCCCTTGTACAGATTGAGCGGAACGCGGCCAACGTTTTCTTTCAGATCTTCTCTCTTCCCGAGAACGCGCGTCCAATCGCGGGCGCGGCTGCCCGTCACTTTTTCGGTATAAAAAATACCGAATTCCCGAATCTCCCCCTCTTCGTCGAACACGCCCTTTGCAACGAGATTGCCGTTTTCATCTTCCCCGATGGAGACGTCGATAGGCTTGGAAATGAACACGGACCGACCCGTCAGATATTTATGAAGAAACAGCTCGATGTCCGCAAAGGAGTGCGAGCCGATGAGCCCGTTCCCATGTGCGGAGAACAAAATCGCCTTTTCAACATCCTGGCCGATCTGGCGGAAAGTGTCGTACACGCGTTCATAGTTATACTTTCTGTCGTTGATGGCGGAAAGAAGAAGAACGGGACACTTGATATAGGGCGCGTAACTCTGCGAATCGATGCCCGCGATGAAGCGGTGCCGTTCGTCATCGAACGCGCGGGAATGAACTTCCCCGAACCTCTCCATATCCCCATAGGCAAGCCAGCCCGCCGCACAGACGGAGATCATACAGCAAAGGGGGACATAGGGAGCGACTTTAAACAAGATCTCGCCGCCCGTTCTGAGCCCGATGGCGCCTATCTTTGTCACTTCGGCGCGTGTCGTGAGATACTTATAAGCATAGCGGGCCACTGCGGCCCATTCGTACCAACTTGTCTCGCTTGCATCGGTGTCGACATGGGTCATATGTCTGTCCGCACGGATAAAATTCGCGTAATCCACATCGGACGGATAGACGGTACAGGGCTCCTGCGTCCCCCTGTCGCCGCAATAATCAACGCAGAGAACGCCATATCCTTTTGCGGTAAAACGGCGCACAAAATCTCTGTCGAAAGGCTTTCCCGCTTCGAACAAAATCATGACTGCGGGATATGTCTCCTCTTGCGGCGTATAAAATTCCGCATAAATCCTGACCCGTCCCGTCTGCGTTTGTCTGCCCGAGAAAAAGATCTGGCGTTTGATGACGCTCTCTTCCCTCATCTCGAATATCATCTCCTCTTCGAGAGGGAGATTGTCGTCAAAATCCCGCCAAAGCGTTACGGGTGTCAAAATAGCATTCCCCATTTTCCGTTACTCCGCTGTTATCCGTGAACCGCGCTCTTCCGTCGCCTTTGTGACGAGGAGTTTGCGCTCGATCCTGTGCTTTAATTCCTCCACATGGGAGATGATACCGATACAAAAACTTCTGCTTCTGAGTTTTTCGAGACTGTCCATCACGGTGTCGACAAGTTTTTCATCCAGCGTGCCGAATCCCTCGTCGAGGAAGAAAAATTCGATCGGTCTGGCCGACTGTGCACAGATCTCGGCGCTCAAAGCAAGGGCGAGGGAGAGAGAGACAAGAAAGGTCTCCCCGCCCGAGAGCGTCCCGACCGCTCTGAGTTGTCCGCCGTTGAAGTTATCTCCTACGCCGAAGCCGCTTCCCGAGCTATATCGGAGAAAATACCTGCCCCCCGTAAGGGAAAGAAGTTGGACGCTGGCATTACAGGCGACCGTCTGCAAATACTCTTCCGCCACATACTCCATAAATTTGCCCCCGCGGAGAAGACTGTATAGTTTTTGTGCCGTTTCGGCCTCTTTTTGTTTTTCTTTGAATTCTTTTTCAAGCGCTTCCTTTTCGGTGAGCATCGTGCGGAAACGCTTTTCGTTCTCCCGCGCCACGGCGAGAAGTCCCGCATTTTCGTCGCGCAAGCGTTCCGTCTCTTTCAACGCCGATTGCAGCACACCAAGTTCCTCTGCCGTCGCCTCTGAAAAATCGACGTCCTTAAATTCTCGGTATTTGGCCGTGACCTCGGCAGATCTCTGCCTGTAATCCGCCAGGATATGTCCGGCGGTTCCCGCGTCGCCGTAGCGATGCACGAGCGCTTCCGCCTCATTCACGTCTGTAAAAACGCCTTCCAACATGTTTTCAAGACGTCTTTGCGCCTGCAGAAGAGCATCCCGTCTTGCCGTCTCCTCTGCAGAAGCGGACGCAACGGCAACATCCGCCGCATTCTTTTCCCTTTCCGCCCTCGCCTTGGCGGCAAGAGATTTTTCTCTTTCCGCACGCTTTTGCGCGATGAGACGGTCGAGAGAAGCAACGTCGGGCGCGTCCGCGATCTTTTCTTCAAGAGATGAGATCTTTTCTTTCAATGAATTTATTTTTTCGGTTACGGCGTCGAGACGACTTTTGTTGAGAAGATAAGCGCTCTGTGCGCTCTCCAGATTGAGCCGCGCCTTTTCTGCCGCCTTTTTAGCGTTTTCCCTCTTTTCAAATGCGCCCTTAAGGTCGTCGAAATCAAGTTTCTCCCCCTCGGAAAGGGCACTGTAGCGGACAATGAGCGGTTCGCTGTCGGGCGAGATCACGGGATATTTCTCCTGCAGACCTTTTATTTCCGAAGCAAAGCGTCCGTATTCGTTCCGATAAAGAGCGTTTTTTTGTGCGGAAAGGAAAGCGTACAGATCACCCGCACCCAAATTCTCCTGAAGAGCAAGCAATTCCTTTAACCGTGTATCATAGTCGGGGTCTACCGTTCTCTGTTTGAGCGTTTCAAACCGTTCTACGCAGAGCGCAAGTTCCCTCTTGGTTTCGTTCTGCTCCCTCAAGGCGTCAGCGGACAGCTCTGCTTTTCCCTTTTGAAGAGAGAGCAACTCCAGCTCCTTTGCGGCAGCTTCTTCGTCATAAGCGGGAAGAGATAAGAGCGTTGTTTTCGCCTCTTCCGCCTTTTGCGCCGCATATTCCCTCCGCCGCATCGCTTCGGTGTACTGCGTAGTGCAAGAAAGGCGTTCCCTTTCGGCGGCCAGCACAGCTTTCGCGACGTCGAGGCGGCCGAGTTCTTTTTCGAGAACATCCATTTCGCCCTTTTTCCGTTCGAGCGCTTCCTTTTGCAATAAAACTTTTTCGTACTCTTTCTTTGCGTCTACAAGCGCGTGCAGTTTCTTCTCCCGCTCGCGTTCCTCATCTATTTTGACGCGGAATTTTCCATCCTCGGCGATGCGCGCGGAGATTTCTTCCCCGACGGCGGCAAGTTTTTCCTTGGTGATATCCGCATACTGCTCGAGGCGGGCGGCCAAAATGTCCGCGTCCTTTGTCAATGCGGCACTCTTGTTGGAAGCGCGGCGGGAGAGATTGGCGCCGAAGCGCTCCAGATCGAAGAGACGGGAGACGATCTCAAGTCTTTTTCCGGGCTGTTCCTTGATAAATCTCGCAAATTCCCCCTGCGGAAGCGCGATGCACTTTTCAAAATCATCTTGCTTGAGCCCGATAACGTTCAAAAGAAACGCATTCCCCCTGTTGACGCCCTCTTCGACCGTGACAAACTTCCCGCCGATCTCTTCGTAGATAAACAAGTTCTGGGCGGCGGAACCGTCTTTTTTTCTCTTGATCTCCCGCTCCACGCGATATGTGCGGCGGGCGCCGTTATAAAAGATCTCGAAAACAAAGATAACATATCCTTTTTCACAGCGGAAATTGATAAAATCCGAAGAGTTGGTCCCGTTACGGGAAACTGTGCCGTAGAGCGCGAAGCCGATACAGTCTAAAATCGTACTCTTTCCCGATCCCGTATCGCCGAATATTCCGAAGATCCCTTGATCGAGAAGTTGTTCAAAGTCTATGGATGCGGGCTCCGAAAAGGAATTAATCCCGCAAAGCTGAAGAAATTTCGGTTTCATTCTTCCTCCGTCAGCAATTTCAGGAAAGCTTCCTTGAGCTCGCCCTCCGGTTCTTTGGAAAACCGTGAACGATAATATTCCACAAAGAGTTCGGCGTCGGACATACGGGAACGCATACGCATTGGAGCGTCCGCGGTGACAGCAACGTCGGGAACGACGGACACAAGCCCGCCATGCGCCTCTTTCATGCGTCTCAAATCGTCTCTTACGAGGGGTTCCGTGAGATGAAGCGTAAGTTCGATCAAAACATCGTCGCCGTATTTTTGCAACAGCACAATTCCGTCTTCTGGGCTGTTTGCCTCAAGACGGATGAGTTTTTTCCCGCCTTCGACGGGAATCTTTTCGGCAATCTTGACCTTATCATGCTCCGTCTCGAGCAAATAGACGCTCTTGTCGGGATTTTCGTCGAACGAATACTGCAACAACGAGCCGGAATAGAATGCGTTGCCCATGTTCTGCCGCCTGTGAAGATGCCCGAGGGCGACATAGCAATTCTCTGGGAATACAGATACGGGAACGGCGCGCGCTCCCCCCAGTTCGATACTGCGTTCGCTGTCGCTGACCTGTCCGCCCGCGACAAATAGATGGGTAAGCAGTATGTGAGGCATATCTCCGCGATACGCCTCATCCCCTTTCGCGATCATGCGGGAAACGAGATCCGCATAACTTTCGTCCGACTTCTCCTCTTTCAGTCTCGCCTCGTTGAGGTAAGGCAAAGCGTTGATATATACTCTTTCGCCCGAAGAATTTTCGATCACGACGTAATGATCCCCCGCTTCCGCGGCCCGAACGGGGCGGTTGCCCGCCTCCCCAAGCACAAAAGGTCTGCTGCCGAAAATGTAGATCCCGTCGCTCGCCGCGATGGGCGCGGAAGAAGCGAGACGCACACCGTCGTCGTGGTTGCCGCTGACAATGACGACCGCTCTCTTTTCCCCCGCAAGTTCTTTTACGGCACGGAAAAACAGCTCCTCGGCTTCCGCCGCGGGGAGATAGGTGTCGAAGACGTCGCCCGCCACCAAGACAAGATCGACGTCTTTTTCGTCGCATAGCCTTACAAGAAAGCGAAGCGCCTCGGCCTGTTCTGGAAGACGTTCCCTGTCCATCAGCCGTTTTCCGATATGCCAATCGGACGTGTGCAGAATTCGCATAAATACAGGTAAAAAAAGAATTTTTACAGCCGACCGAAAAAGGCATTGCCTTTCGGCGCGGTTTATGATATACTATTATACATCTTCACTTGGAAAAAAGCAAGCGTTTCGGTAAAAAACGGAAGAAAGAGAGGAAGAGATGTCGTTCTGTAAATATTCGGGCGAAATCACCGCCAACATGTTCACGAGCGTAGAAAATCAATTCATCGTCAAATATCTGCCCCAGGCCGACGGAGACGCCGTGCGGGTATATCTCTACGGGCTATATCTGTGCCAATGCGCACAGGATTTCGACGCCGAGAATGCCGCAAAGCTTCTCCATCTCTCTCCCGAGCGGCTCACGGAGATCTTTGTCTTTTGGGAAGAATGCGATCTCGTGCAGATTCTCTCGAAAGATCCCCTCTTCGTGCAATATCTTCCCGTCAATAATGCCGTCGGCAAGCCTAAAGCGATCCGTTCGGACAAATATGCCGATTTCAACCGCGCATTCTACAAAATTTTGCAAAACGCAGGCAAAGACTTTAAGCCTTACGAAATGCAGCGCATCTTCGAATTTCTCGAAAAACAGCCCATGGAACAGCAAGCATTTCTTCTTGTCGCTGAATATTGCGCAAGGAAGAGCGGAAGCGGGCTTTCATGCAATCACATTCTCAACAAGGCACAAAAGCTTTGCGCCGAGCACATTTATACATACGAACAGGCCGAGAGCTACTTTTCGGATTTCAACGTGCATGAAAAAGAACTCTCGCATATCTTTACGCTACTCGGGATCTATAAAAAACCGCGCGAGGAAGACTATGCTTATCTCGAAAAATGGCTTTCTCGCGGGGCAGAGCTCAAGGCGGTGTACGCGGCGGCAGAATATCTGAAAAAGGGCTCCCTTCAAACGCTCGACGCCGTTATGGACGAACTCTTTGAAAAGGACGCCTTGACGGGAGAAAATGCCAAAGAATATCTCGCGCATCGTGCGGAAGTTACGGAGGTCGTCTTCAAAGTTGCGCGAAAATTGGGGGTAAAAGTACAAAATCCCCGCCCCTATGCCGACGAATACTGCGATAAATGGCTTGAACGCGGCTACGACGGAGAGAGCCTTGGCTTGCTTGCTTCCGTTTTCATGCGCATGGGATACGGTTTTGCGGAAATGGACGCATCTCTCGACGCACTTTATCGCGACGGCATTGTGGACGAGCAGGGCATAAAGGCATACTGCGCCGCCCGCGACAGAGAAATGAGACTTTTACAACGGATCCAGAACGAATGCGGCGTCATCAAAAAAACCGGCTCCGCGCTCGATATGATCGAGGCATGGCGCGGCTGGAACTTCTCCGACGAAATGATCATGGAAGCCGCGAAGCGCAGCGCGAACGCTTCCCATCCCCTCTCGTATATGAATAAACTTCTTTCGGAATGGAAACGGACAGGCTCTTTTTCCATCTCCGAGATTCCAGAAAAAACCGCCGTTTCCCCCGTATACAAAAGCGAAGCCGCAATCGCGGCAGATAAGCGGACCGAACGGGAACAGTTTTACGCCGAAAGAAGGCAAAGAGCGATCTCAAGCGCAGAGGCCGCAAGGGAAAAAGCGGAACATAGCGAAGCGTTCAAAAGAGCGGACGCGGCGCTCAGAAAGGGAGAGATCGAACTCGCTCGTGCCGAAGTTTATTCCCCCGAGAAAGCGCAGACGCTGAGAGAACTTTTGGAAAAATCAAAACGGGCAAGGATTGACGCCCTCGCGGAACTCGGTCTTTCCGAAGAAGATCTTATGCCGAAATTCGTCTGTTTGAAGTGTTCCGATACGGGATTTTTACCGAACGGAAAAGCCTGCGATTGCTATAAAATTTAATATTATGTCTGACATAATACTTGATTTTTGGGTCTTAAAATAGTATTATGTCAGACATAATATAGGAGAAAAAGTTAATATGCGGAAAAATCGGTCTGAAAAATATTCAGACCGATTTTTTATTCATATTCTCCGTAATCGCGCCGATCGCCGTAGCGGGGCGGTTGTGGTAATTGTGGCGGCGGCGGAGACGGCGCGTCTTCCCATCTCCCCCTCTTCTTTTCCGATTTGGGGGCGGCCTTGATATCGACAAGTACGACGTCCACGCCGATTTTTTTCACGCATTTGAGGTCGATGAAGAGGTCTGCTTTCCCCCAGCGAAATCCCTTTCCACCGGGGACGACAATGCCCTGCACCCTTCCCTCGGGATAACTGAACACGATATCGCAAACCTTACCGAGTTTTTTTCCATCGGTCAGGTTTACCGCTTCCATTCGTTTCAATTCCGAAAAACCGATATCCACACTCTATTGTATGCTTTTCCCGCCAAAAGTTGACACAGCAGAGCAAAATTCTCAAACGGTCAAACACTCGCCGTCGTTCAGAATGCGGACCTCACCACAAAGACCCAAACTGCAAAATGCCTCCGGATATTCCGTATGCACGGGAACGATCATTTTTGCGCCTGTGATTTGGCAGATCTCCCGTATCTGTGAAGCATCGGCGTGGCCGCTCGTGTGTAAAAATTCAAGACGGCTTCCACTTCGCACCGCTTCTTCGACAAATTTACTCTTAAATGCGTCAAAGGCAGGCTTTGAATGGTCGAGATAGCCCGTCCACATGGAGTATATAAGAACGTTGTGCGGAAACGCCGCAAGCGCGCGCTCTATGACGCGGTTTGTCCGCGCGATGAAGCAAAATCCTCTTTCTGTCATCTTTTTGTGCAAATTTTCGCCGTAAACATAAATTTTTTGTCTGTCGAAGCAGTAAAAGGACGACCTGCTGTTTTTTGTTACGACACGCAGGATCTCGAGCTGAAACGCATCCTCACAGACGATAAACATTCTGTTTTCGGCAATAGCCGCCGCATAAAATTCGGCAATCGTATCGATATTCGTCGAGCTACAGAGTACAAATACAGCGCGTTCATCGCGCAAGATCTCTCTCGCTCTCCGACCAAGTTCATGCTCGGTAAGAATTTTTTCATCGCGGCGGCCCATCATGGTGCCTTCCACGATGAGAACGTCGACATAGCGGGCATATTTTTCAAAGACAGCCGACATTTTTGCCCCGCGTGCTCCATGCATGCGAAAATCGCCCGTGTGTAAGACACGTCTCCCCTCCGCCTCGATCAGAAACATATAGGCGTCAAAAGCAGAATGATCGATCATGAACGGCGTGATGGTCGTATCTTTGAGAACGATCGGCTTCCCTGCGTAGAATGTCTTGAAATCAACAGGCCGAACCGAGTGTTTGCCACACTTCTCGGCTACCGTTCTTTGTACAACGGAGAAAATCTCCCTTGCCGTCGGACCCATCCAAATCGGGACGGACGGAAGAACTTTATCATACATTCCCACATGATCGCCGTGATAGTGCGTTATAAATACGCCGTCGCAATCGGGCTTTCCCATTGTCACGCCCTCGAGCTCCAATTCGCTCACTGCTTTGCCGAGCACGGGGAGTTCTGCCCCCATATCGATCACAATCCGCGCTTGTTTGGTTGTAATTTCCGTGACGCATCCCCCAATACGGTGCGTGCCTCTGTGAATTTTGATCTGCATATTTATGCCGTCAGTCCGCTCCATATTTCAGACAGCGACGGTTCGCCTTCCGATACCCACATCACGTTGCCTGTGCCGAGATTTTTTTCGATAATATCGACGGTGTACCGTGCATTCTCCGTTTTTCCTCCCTGCATCTGAAGAACAAGTAACTTTGCGGGCTCTATGACTGTTTGCGGAGGACAAAAACCGGTGCCGAACAATTTATTTATGATCCTGACGTGTTCGCCGTATTGTTCGATGATACTTTTCTTTTGCAAGGCGATCGAAGAAGAATAGAGATTTACCTGTTCAATGACTTCGGGCATTCGGCCGAGTGCGCTCTTTACGCGCCTGTCTGAGAATACTTTCCCCTCCACGAACATGAGCTCGGCCGTTTTCACATTCATCAACACGAGATCGCACTTACGGACCGCGCGGCCGCCAAGATTCACTTCAATGTCTAAAACAACAACGTCCGATCCTTTCCCCGCGCCGAACGTATGGCAACACAAGCCGTCCAAAAGCTGTCGTTCCGTCTTTCCGCCGTTTATTGCAGTAAACTTATTAGCATTCTCTGCTTTTGCTCTTTCATATTCGTTCGAATACACGGCATTGCCGGCGTACTTGGCATAACGAGGGTCACGTTCGAATGAACTGCCTGTGAATTTATACAGACAGCCTCCCTTATAATAAAAATGCAGTTCGTTCACGCGGACAGCGGGAAAAACTTCACCCGCCGCAACATCATTCATGAGACGTTCCAAGATCTCTGCATTTTTCGCGCTCTTCATTTTATCGATCGCGGCGTCGTCAAATAGACGTATAAATCCCATACTTTCTCCTTTGTCCCAAAAATAATTTACTGTGTGGGTCCATTATGCGCTTAAACGCCCGCCATGTCAAGAATTTTCGAACCGTTCAAAATCCCGCAAAAAAACATCGGCTTGACCTTGCGCAACATCGGCCGATATGGTATAATAAATTCGATTTTTATCGCTATGAGAGGCTCACATGGATAAGAAAAGGTGTGATTTCGGGTTCGGCGCGGCACAAGGACTCGTTTCGGAAAAATACATTCGCTACCACGACACACGCTGGTGCAAACCCGAACATCGCGAGCGTGAACTTTTTGCAATGCTGATTTTGGAAGGCATGCAGGCGGGTGTAAGCTGGGCGTTGATCCTAAACAAGGAAGAAAACTTCCGCGAGGCATTCGACGGCTTCGATCCCAACGTCGTTGCAGCCTACAATACGGACAAAATCGAAGAGCTCATGCAGAATAAGGGCATTATTCGCAACCGCAACAAGATCGCGGCGGCAATCGAAAATGCTCGCGCATTTCTCAAAGTTCAGCAGGAATTCGGCAGTTTTGATGCCTTTATCTGGAGTTTTACAGACGGAAAAGTTGTGGACCACCATTTGTCGGACATAAAAAATATGCCCGCAAAAGACGAGCTTTCCGAAAAAGTCAGCGCAGCACTCAAAAAACGCGGTTTCAAATTTGTCGGTCCTACGATCGTTTACTCCTATTTACAGGGCATCGGCGTTATCAACGATCACTGGGAGTACTGTGATTTCAGATAATTTACGCTCTGTGCCATATTTGAAACCTGCCCTCTCTCTCCCGTCCCCCTTTTGGTCTTTCATCGGCATATGAAAAAACAGCGGTTGCGTTCATTCGCATCCGTTGTTTTTATACTCTGCTCCCCATTCCATCATTGCGTCGAGAATGGGGCGGAGTGAATTGCCGAGCGGAGAGAGAGAATATTCGACGCGCGGCGGCACTTCGGCAAAGACTTCACGCTCGACGAGCCCGTCCTTTTCGAGCGCGCGCAAGTTGTCCGTCAGAACTTTTTGACTGATCGGGATCGTCTTGATAAAATCGGAAAACCGCTGCTTTCCGTTGTAAAGCAGATTGCGCAGGATGAGCAGTTTCCACTTATTGCCGATGAGCTGTACCGTAGTTGCCACGGGGCAATCGGGAAGTTCTTGCTTAGTCAACATAATGATCCCCTCCTTTTTATCAATTATAGCACGCAAAAAAGACATTTGCAAGCAAAAAATAGCGTAACGGCAAAAAAGAAAGTATTGTTGGTTACTTTTTTATTACAGTCTAATAGATTTGTATGAATCGGGTCATCAGGCGGAATATGTGCTACAATATCCGTACTTCAAAAAGGAGGTAAACGGAAATGACGGCAAATGAAGTTTTTGCTCCCGCTTGCGGAACATGTCTGAAAAACTGTCCGCAGCGATGTATTGAACCGGGAAAGCCCTACTGCATACGGCAGAACAACTGCTTGCATTGCGGAAATTGCTTTTCGGTATGCCCCGTAGCGGCGATAGAAAAGAGACGATAACCGTTCAAAGAACGAAATCTAATAAAATTTACAAAAAAAGAAAGGATATATCCTTATCGGGTTGAAGTTTTTATAGATCCACTCTTTCAAACTTTTTCCCGGAAAGCCATGCGGCAAGCGCTGTCATTATGCAATACAAAACGAGACCGCAGAGCAAGACGGCAAGTTTTACACCGTAATTTGCAAAATCGGGCGCGAGAAGCGGCGCATAAAACGGAAATTGTCTGATCGCGATCATAACACCGATGAAAAGAAACAGCACAACCGAGGAGATGACGAAAGGAACGCCGATTTTTGTGGGATTTTTATAATGTAATGGGAAAAATACAAGGTTGAACACACCCAACAGAAGAGCTCCGAACCCGCAAAAGGCAAGATTTGCGCTGTTGCCGACAAGATTAACAAGCAGTTCATCGGGAAAGAACGCTTGTTTCATGACAATGGAGAGAGCGGTCAAAAGCAACAGAGCGCATTGAAACATCACGGCAACTATGATCCGCGCAAGCGGAATGCTACGCTTTCTAACCGGAAGAGAACAGGTAAACGCCAGATCTCCATTCTCCCGTGCCGCCATGCAGATGAAGAACACCGAGAGCCCCGAGAAGAAAAAGATGACTTCATAGGGATAGTTCGGCACAAAAACGAGCGCCGCAAAGGACAAAAAGACGACCGCCATCGGATGCAAACAGAGAGAAAATTCTTTTTTGATGAGCGCTTTCATACCGTCTCCTTTTTGGCGCGTTCGAGATGAATCATGATTTCATCAAGCGTGGCCTCCCGCCCGTCGGAAATGTCCATGACGAGTCCCTCAACCCCCTCTTTTACCGCTTTCGCGCCGATCGCCCGCGCCGCTTTCGCTTCCGCCAAAGAAGCAAACATTTTGAGCCGATATCGCCTTAAAAACGCGTCGAGCGGCTCATCCGCAAGGAGCGTTCCGCCCGACAGATAGATGATCTGATCGGCTACGCGCATGAGATCGGAAGTGATATGAGTGGAGAAAAAAACGGTAATGCCCTGTTCTTTGAGAGAAAGAAGCGTGTCGCAAAAATCTTCACGCGAGAGCGGATCGAGACCGCTTGTCGGTTCGTCCAGGAGGAGCAGTTTTGCGCCGTGAGAAAGAGCGAGCGCAAGCGAAAATTTGATTTTCATGCCTTCTGACAATTCTCGCACTTTCTTTGTGGGGACAAGCGCATATTCTTCGCAGTAGCGATCGAACGCCGTCCCGTCCCAATGCGGATAAAAACGGGCAACTGTTTTTGCAACAACGGAAAGAGATTTATTCGGATAGAAACGAAAACCGCCGCCGACGTAACCAAGCAGTTCTTTGACGGCTCCCTCCTCTTTGGAAAAATCCTTTCCGAACACCTTGACTGTTCCTTCCGATGAGATCAACCGCATGATAGATTTCAGGGTTGTGCTCTTCCCCGCACCATTCCGCCCGATCAGACCTGCTATTTGCCCCTCTTCAACCGAAAAAGAAACTTCACCGAGCGTGAAATTCGGATAGATTTTTCTTAAATTGTTGACTTCAAGCGCATACACGATCACTTGTCCTCCTCTTTGACTTGTTTAACGGCATTCCAGAACGACTCGGCATACGAAAACGGTTGCAATGCGATTCCCTGATTTTTGTCCGCCATAAGAAGCAACGCGTCGCCCGCATTCAAAGAGAACATCTCGCGCACCTCTTTCGGAATAACGATTTGACCCTTGGGGCCAATTTTCACGGTCGCGAGGTATTTGCCTTCGGGGAAATTATTCATAATTAACTCCTAAAAGTATTACTTTTCTTACATTATAAACTTTTCGCATCAACTTGTCAAGCAAAATCCAAAGAAAGAATCGGGACTTTACAAAAAGTCCCGATTGTTGTCCTACATCAAAATCTCGTCCAACGTTTTCAAAAACAAATATACATCTTGTCCCTTTTGGTTTTTGTAAATATAATGATCCGTTTCAAACCCCAAACTTTTATGCAGAGCGATGCTCAGTGCGTTGTCCGTTCGGACTTGATTGCAAACAATTTTATATCCCTTCCTCTTGCAGATCGGCAAAGCCGAAATGACCGCTTGTTTCCCGATGCCTCTCCTTTGAAATTCGGAAAAAACATCGAGCCCAATCGATACAACGCTGTCCGAATGCTCGTAAAGCGACAAGTCGCCCACAAATTTATCATCGGCGATAACGGCGAACATCTCAAAATATTTGTCTTGGTATTCAACTGTATTCCAATCGCAGATCATTCGGCGAATGGCGTCGACCGTCATATCGTAATACTGCTGTTGCTGTAAGACCTCTGCGTCGCCGACCGTAAAATTCCTCAATTTGACCATTCGATTTGCTCCAAACCTCCTTGCTTATCTTTACCATTCTACCATAGAGAGGCGCAAAAATCAAGCGAGACGGTGAATTTAGAACTATGCCTATAATACAGGCCACCTTCAATCTGATTTGAGCCCGATTGAGGCCCATACGATCCCAAGCAAGATTTTTAAAACAGGACACGCAGGTACAAAAAACAAAGAAGTTGCCTTTTAGACAACTTCTTTGTTTTTACGCCTTGCGGCAATGTGGTGCGCCGTAAGGAACTCGAATCCCTAGCCTTTGGTTCCGTAGACCAACGCTCTATCCAATTGAGCTAACGGCGCATATTCACTTTAAATGACTTGTTTATTATATCCCTATCTCGTCCGTTTGTCAACGGTTTTTCGTGTGCGAAAGCAAAAAATTTCAACGCTTTATGAAAGCTCTTCGGTTTTTATCATGCCGTGATCTCAAACGACCTTTTTCGGCATTTTTCGACAAAATCAGACCTTTTTCTGCCCACTACGCCCTTTATAATGAGCTCTACGGAGAAGCAAATGGAAGTCTACGTTGAGTACGCATTTGCAGAAAACTTTATCCTCGACCTTCTATTGCTCTTCCTGGCGGTCAAGTGTTCCCGGGCAAAAACGGGCTTTGTTCGTCTTCCCCTCTCTGCCGCGGTCGGAGCTGCGGAAGCGCTCATCTTCCCTCTACTTCCCCTCCCCATATGGGCCGCATATACCGTTAAATTCCTCGGCGGGCTCATTCTCCCCGTCATTGCGGTAAAAAAAGGTACCAAAAAGACTTATTTCTTCGCGATCGTCTGTTTCTTTGCACTGACGTTTGCGCTTGGCGGACTTCTGACAGCCGTCTATTCCTTTTTTGATGTACCTTACTCGGAAAAAACGGGATATCTCGTTGAATCCGCGCCCGTCGGCCTGGTGTTGGGAATTGCGGGGCTGTTCGGTATCGGTGTTTTCTATCTGTCGCGCAGTTTCTACCGCTACAAAAAGGTGCAAAAAGCGCTCTTTTCTGCAGTCCTTCGGCACAACGGACGGACGCTCAAATTAAAAGCGCTGGCGGATACGGGAAACTGCCTTTCATTTCGCGGGCAGGCTGTCAACGTTTTGTCCCCCACGGCGGCTTTGACGCTTTTCGGAAAGGAAAAAGAGCCGCTTGGCAGAATCTCCATCGATACAGTGAGCGGCACCAAAAACAGTCCCGTTTTTGTCTGCCGGGAAATGATGATCGGCGTAAAACAACATGAAAACGTGCTTTTTACCGTAGGAGACGTCAGATCCAAAGAATATCAGATCGTTTTACATACATCTTATCTGGAGGAGAACCATGAAGCTGTTGCAAACGTTGCAAAAATGGTTGCTGAAGATAAAGGGTGAAAATATTGTCCACTATCTCTGCGGCAGCGAGGCGCTTCCGCTTCCTCTCTCGCCGGAAGAAGAGAGTGAAATGCTTTCAAAACTCGAGAGCGGTACAGACGCGGAGCAGGTACGGGCAAAGCTCATCGAACACAACCTCCGCCTCGTTGTGTATATCTCCCGCAAATTTGAAAATACAGGCGTGGAACCCGATGATCTCATCTCTATCGGTACGATCGGGCTCATCAAGGCCATCAATTCTTTCCGCACCGATAAAAATATCAAGCTCGCGACATACGCTTCCCGTTGTATCGAGAACGAAATTCTCATGTATCTCCGCCGCACAGTGAAACTGAAGAGCGAGATCTCTTTCGACGAACCGCTCAACACTGACTTCGAGGGAAACGAACTACTTTTGTCGGATGTGCTCGGGACGGACAGTGACGCCGTATACGGCGGTGTGGAATCGAGCGTGGAGAAAGAATTGCTAAAAGAAGCCCTCATGAAACTGCCCGAACGGGAAAGAAAGATCATGTACATGCGATTCGGTCTCGGCGGGCGGGAAGAGATGACCCAAAAGGACGTTGCAGACGTCTTGGGAATCTCGCAGAGCTACATCTCCCGTCTCGAAAAAAAGATCATCGAACGGCTGAAGAAAGAAATCTCCAAACTCGTATAATTTTTAAAAAAATACAGATACTTTTATCTCCGAGAGGAATTACATAAGGGCAAAAGCTCTTACGGAGGTGAAAGATGATCAGTAAAGTCGTAATTTGCGGCGTGGATACAACGGGGCTTCCCAAACTCACCGCAAAGGAAATGGACGAGCTCATGCGCAAGCTCAAACAAGGCGATGAACGGGCACGGGAAAAATTCATTATCGGCAATATGCGTCTCGTGCTCTCTCTTGTCAAACGGTTTTGGGCTAAAAACGCCAATGCGGACGACGTGTTTCAAGCGGGTTGCGTGGGGCTCATCAAGGCGATCGATAACTTCAATCTGGATTTCAACGTAAAATTCTCCACCTATGCCGTTCCCATGATCCTCGGCGAGATCAAACGGTATCTGAGGGACGGAAATTCTCTGCGCGTCTCTCGCTCGATCCGCGATACCGCCTATCGAATTCTGAAAGTCAGAGAGAGCATCGAAGAGCGGGACGAAGAAGCGACGATCGAAAAGATCGCCGCCGAAATGCAGGTGAAAGAGCGGGAAGTCGTCTATGCGCTCGACGCCATCTCCGATCCCGTCTCACTTTATGAGCCCATCTACAATAAATCGGGCGACACACTGGAACTCCTCGATCAACTCTACGACGAAACGCAGAGCGACGAGATCTGGACGGAACACGTCGCACTCCGCGAAGCCATCAACCGACTGACCGACAGAGAGAAGAAGATCCTGATGCTACGATACTACGAGGGAAAGACGCAGACGGAGATCTCGGCAGAAGTCGGGATCTCGCAAGCACAAGTTTCCAGGCTCGAGAAAAACGCTCTCGCAAGCGTAAAAAAAGAAATTTCGTAAGGACGGATATCGTTGCGTCGTTCAAATCAGTGCGTCTGTGGCGGAGTAACCGCCGAGAGAACCCGCCTTTACCTGAATGCAAATATACTTGACCCCCGTATCTGGTGCGGCAAACATCTGCCGTTTCGCAGCCGGAGAGACGCGCAACCAATCGCCTGCCTCGAGCGCCACAGTCTCGCCGTCGACAATCATGCTTCCTTTCCCGGAAAGAATCAGGTAGATCTCTTCATTCTGCTTGTGCGCATGGACAAAGGGCACACAGCCCCCCGCAGGCATTTCGTTGACACTGATCTCTGCGCCCGTAAGCGAAAGCATGTCGTGGAGTTCCGTACGCGCTCCCCCTTTTACGGTCACTTTGGTGTAATTCATAACTATACCTCCCGAATTTTTCTTCATTGTAGCATAAACCGACGGATTTGTCATCAACGTTATAGAAATAATTTTATAAAAATCAAAAACTCTCCTCTCAGGAGAGCTTTTCGTTTTTCCCGATCGATTTCAATTTTCGTACGATCCAAAGAACGGCGAAGAACACAAGCGATCCGATAAATGCGACCGTAATATCCATCATAGTATCGCTTATGGGATTGAGTCCGCGCGCCATGAGAGAATTTACGTCCTGCATGTCGCTGTTTAAAACTGCGCCCGCAACATACTCGTACACTTCCCATATCGCCGCAAAGGAGATGACAAGTAAGACCATCACGATCATATCGAGCACATTGGGCTTTCCCCCTTTCAGGCGCGGATACATATAATAGAGCGCTCCGGCCGCCAAAAAGCCGAAGAAAAAATGAACGGAACTATCCCACCACGAAAATTTTCCGTAAAAGCCGAGCGATGTTCCCATATCTTGCGAAAGAACGGCATGCAGGCACATAAGCGCGATCAAATAGTACGGAAGTCCGAGCGACAACTTACGATTTAAAAGCACGACGAGGAACGGAACGACCGTCATGATCGCCATGCCGACATAGACGCTCCAAAACCGCATTTCAATGACAGTAGAATAGAGGACGATCGTTGTCAGTGTAAAAATTGCGGCAATCACCGCGGGTAAATATGCGAGAAATACGCCCGATTTCTTGTCTTGCGCTTCGCCGATAACTTCTTCCATTGCTCCCTCCTCTAATTTTGTTCAGTAATGAACAATCTGTAATCTTACATTTCAATATTGTATATTTTATGATAATTCCGTGAAAACCATGTGATATAAAAATATCCACAGAAAATCATCTTCTGTGGATAACTTTTTGAAACTTTTTTCTTCCGAACGCGCGCATATCCGCCGAATTGTTAATATTACAGACTTATCAACAATAATTGTGGATAACTTTTATGTTTTTTATGTATATAAACTGTATTTTCGTAGACAAAATACGAAAGTGTTAACATCTTATCCTCTTATTCATACAGTCTTTAGGGCTCGTATATGGCGTACGGCATGAGACGCTTGATCATCTTCAGAACGTCCTCTTCTTTCTCCACGCAACCGCCCTTGAGCCAAACCATCATAGTTGCATTGACAAGCCACGTGAGGATATTGACGCCGTATTCTATCTCCTGGCCCTCTACGGAAAGTTTCTTGGCGGCGCGGCCGGCGAGAAACAGCGATTTGATGCGCGATTCGTGATAGTGCGCAATGGAATTGATATCACTTGACAGAAATGCGTTGTAGACGATATCGGGCGCGGTGCGGAAAGCGCTCAAACTTCCCGTAACGAACTCTTCCCATGAGGTGATCCCCTCGAGGTCGTGATAAAATTTATTTTCGAAAACATGAACGACAAGATCGTATTTATCTTGATAGTATTTGTAGAACGTCCCCTTACAAATGCCGAGTTCGCCGATGATATCCTTGACATGAATGCTGTCGATAGATTTCACTTTCAAGAGGTTCATCAAAGTATTTTCCAGAAAAAATTCGATCTTCATGACAATATCATCTCCTTATCATTTGCAGTAAAAGATTGCGCTGTTTTCCAGCGTCTTGCCGTCGGCATGAAGTTTCCCCTCTTCATCGAAACGCAAAAAGCGGCAGGTCGTATAGGATATGAACGCATAGCCGTACTCCGTTTCAACAGGGTAGAATCGGGCGGAATCGTCCGTTTTGGCGCCGAGACGGAGCTCTCTGCCGACGACGTTCCAATATCCGCCCGTCATGGCGGGCGCGATGAGAACACTGCCGTCCTTATCGGCATACTCTGTGACGATAAACTGTTGACCCGCGTTGAGATCGGAAGAGAGCGCAAGGCTGTTGCCGTTTACGAGGAGCGGTTTATCTGTGAGGCTGTCGTAAAGGACATAGCCGCGGGGTGCAAGCGGACGCTGTACGGGCGCCGTACAGTATTCTTTCATAACGCTTTCGAGCGATCGGCCTCCCAAGTCTACTTTGTGGACATTTGCATCCGTTTTCAACTTGGCAAATTTGGCGAGAATCGTCTCATAACTATCGGTATGCGCGTTGACCTTATCGACTGCAGGGATCGTATAGATGCCCCACGCGGAATTTTCCCAAGTATTGTTGATCTTATACGTCCAGCTCGTCCAATGCCAATTTGCCCTGTTGAGAAGTCCGAGGACATATTCCCACTGTTCGCAGTCGTTATAATTATTGAATTCTCCCATCTGGAGCGGAACGCCAAAGTTTTGGGCGGTAACATCCGCGATCTTCTCGTTCCAACTCACGCCGTGCTCTGTATATTGCCCGCCTTGCGCCATACTTGTATAATGATGGAACGAGTACATGCAATTTTCCCAACCGTATTCCGAGGGCTGCGGCAGATTTTCTCCGTCCCAGCACGATTCAAAGATCACCATGTGCTTTGTATCAGCCTTTCTGATGGCATCATACAAAACATCGAAAACGGCAAAGTGCTTCTCATCCGTGCTCTGCGCCTTTTCGCCGGGTTCATTGAGAATGTCGTAACCCGCAACGGCGGGTTCGTCTTTATAATGTTCCGCGAGCGCAGTCCAAAGCTTTGCTGTGAGATCGATCATACGGGTATTCGTATAAAAGTCTACTTCCCACGCCGAATCTTTTGTTTCACCGCTGTGATCCTGCCCGTTTTGGGAGCCGTAAGCGCCGTGCATGTCGAGAATGGTGTACATGCCGTAGGACGCGGCGGCATCGATAAAGTTGTCGAGCGGCGTGAAATCGAAATCCCCCGCGTTGTCGTAGCTGACAACGGCATCAAAATCGACCGTCATATACGTGAACGGCAGACGGATACAGTTCATGCCCATGGCGGCGCAATTTTCAAAGTCCGCTTCGCTCCACCAGCTGTCCTGATATGCTTTCCAGAGCTCAGCGGTTTTTTCGAGACCGAAACGCTCAATGAAGACCTCGGACGTCGTTTTAAAATCGCGGGCGCGGATCCCGATCTCCTCGTTCGGGCCGCTCGCTTGAAAACCGTTCATCCACTGCTCGATGACAAAGAGCCCGCCGGCATTCACGCCGCGAAGATACACCGTGTCTCCCTTACGATTTTTGACAAGCTCCCCTTCCGCCTGCAAAAAGTCGTCAGCCGTAAACCCAACGTTTGTGTCCGGCGGCTGCTTTGTGATACAGCCCGTAACGCAAAAAACCATGACGAAACATAACGCCACGGCAAAAACGGACCGAATCCACCCCCGAATCGGATATTTCATTGTAATTTTTCCCCTTTCCTATCCCTATGATATCACATCGGCGTCATTTTTTAATAGACATTAAAGATTAAAAGTATATTTTTTTACTATAAAAAATAAGGTTTATTTTTCCCCTTGTTTTCCCATATTTACCATTGACAAGCATTACAATCTATTGTATGATTAAAATATAACAAAAACAGTTCAAAATTAACATTTTCGCACGCGTAGTGCGTATTTTTTGTTACGCACGCGCACGCGACGCGTTCGCATGAAATATCGAGTCATGCGTCCGCAGTTAAGGATGTTAAAATCAAACAAAGAACTGTGTATCAAGGAGGAATCAATGAAGGCAAAAACATTTCGCATCATTACGTTCTCCGTCGTAGGAGTTCTGCTCGCAATTATTCTTGCGTTGAATATTGCAGCCTCCATGTTCGGGACCGTATTGATCGGCATCCTGAGCGGTACCGATGTGAGCAGCGCCACGCGTGCGGCGGGTGAAGCTCTTGCAGAGCAGATCGTTCAGGAAGGAACAGTCCTTGTGAAGAACGAAGAGAATACGCTTCCGCTCGATCCCGAAAATGCGGACGAGCTCAAGCTCAATGTATTCGGTTGGTCTTCCGTAAACTGGGTCTCGTCGGGCAGTGGCTCGGGCAGAGCGACGAACGACGGCGACCCCTCTCTCAAAGCAACGGAAATCGACTTTTTGAAAGCGCTCGACAGAGCGGGCGTTGCCTACAATACAGAGCTTACGGAATTCTATAAGACAAAGGGGGAGAGAAACTCTTACGCATGGGACACGCTGCACGGCTACGACTATGAGTCCTGCCGTCTCGTGGAACCCGCAATGTCCGATTATTCCGAAACTTTGCTCGCAAATGCGGAAAATTTCTCCGACGTCGCCGTCGTCGTGTTGAGCAGAGTCGCGGGCGAAAGTACCGACGCACCTCTCGTTCAGTATAAGGGCGCCGTCGTAAGTTCCACTCCCAACGATACGGTCCGTACCTACCTCGACGCATCCGAGGAAGAACTTGCGCTTCTTTCTTATGTCGGCGAACATTTCCAAAAGGTCATCGTCCTCATCAATGCGACCAACCAGATGAACCTTAATTTCCTGCGCGACGTTGAAGGGCTCGACGCCTGCCTCGTAACGGGCGGCACGGGCAACACAGCGGCAACGGGTATTGTCAATCTCCTCTACGGACAGGGCATGTATTCTGGCGAAGACGAGAGAAGCGTGCCGTACGGCGAACCCGTGAGCCCCTCCGGACGGCTGACCGATACCTACGTATATGATTTCCGCACGAACTCCTCCTGGGCGAACACGGGCAATCTCGGCGTCGGCTACTACGACGGTGCAAACGGCCTCTACCCCTTGGGCGAGACGAACGGCAACTTCCACGGCAATCCCGCTTTCACGCAGGTCAGCTACCTCGACTATGTTGAAGATATTTATATCGGCTACAAATGGTATGAAACGGCAGACAAGGAAGGATTCTGGAACTCCGATTTCGCCAAGACAACGTTCGGGATCCAAAACGGATACAGCGACGTCGTGCAATTCCCGTTCGGCTACGGTCTGTCTTACACGAACTTCAGTTGGGACGTGATCGAAAGACCCGACACGAGCGCCATTACTGCCGCAAATGCGAACGATGAGCTCAAATTTGTAGTCAGCGTGACAAATAACGGGACGCTTCCCGCACAAGAAGTCGTGGAACTCTACTTTACGCCTCCCTACAATAAGGGCGGGATCGAAAAGGCAGCCGTCAACCTTCTCGCGTTTGCGAAGACGCCCGTTGCTGTCGCCCCCGGGCAGACGCAAAGACTTGAACTGGCTTTCACCCCTTCCGACATGGGCTCGTACGACTCGCACGGCGTCAAGATCGAAAACGGCGGTTGGATCCTCGAGGCGGGCGACTACGAACTCAGTTTCCGTACGGACGCACACACCGTTGCGGATATGAGCAACGCTACGTTCAGAATGAACGCCGCAAACGATATCAAATCGTATGACGAAGAGCAGGCATACAACCTCTTCACGGGCAACGACGCGGTCGACTACGGTATCTCGGTAGACGGTTCTAATACGGGCGCGAACATCACCTATCTCTCCCGTAATAATTTCGAGGGTACTTTCCCCACCGTCGACAACAGCACGAGCAGAACGTCTTCCACCAAGCACCGCACGATGGATCAGAAACTGAAAGACACAAACCTCTACGACGCTGCCGACGCGACGCAGTGGACGAACGAACAGAATGCGGGCACCGCGGTCACAAAACCCACGCTGGGCGCCAAAAACGGCCTCATGATCTTTGACGGCAAGAAGCCCAACGACCTCGGCATTACGCTCGGTGCAGATTACGACAACGAAACGTGGGAAGACGTTCTCGATCAACTCACTTTCAATGAAATGCGCGACCTTGCGCTTCACGGGTATATTCACGAAGAGGCTATCTCCTCTGTCGGAAAAGAGAGAACAGACTCTCTCGACGGACCCTCGCAGTTCGCTTCTTTCAACGTATCAAACGGTATCGGTATCGGCTATCCCAACCCTTCCGTCCTCGCACAGACGTGGAACCCCGAACTTTCCAAGAGCTTCGGTCTTGCGGTCGCAGCGGAAGCGGGCGAATCGGGCCGCCAAGGCTGGTATGCCCCCGGCGTCAACCTGCACCGTTCGGCATTCGGCGGCAGAAACTATGAGTATTACTCCGAAGACTCCCTCTTCTCCGGCATCATGGCGGCGAGGACGGTTGAAGGCTCTCTCGACGCCGGCATCTATGTCTATATCAAGCATATCATCGGCTACGATCAGGAGACCGCGCGTGACGGGCTCTACTGCTGGATGACAGAGCAAGCGCTCCGCGAGACCTATCTCAGACCTTTTAAAATCATTCTCGACGAGATCAAAGAGAATGTTGAAGGCACGGCGGGTCTCATGACCTCTTACGGCCGTATCGGCGCAATCTGGTCGGGCGGCAGCCAAGCGCTCATCTCCTCTCTCCTCCGCGACGAATGGGGTTACAGGGGCACTGTCCTCACCGACTATGCCGACCACCACAACTTCATGAACGGCGATCAGATGGTCCGCGCAGGCGGCGATATCTGGATGGACGGCGCGAGCAACAACGGTTCGTTCAACAGCAGTTTCGGCAGCACGGAATCGAACGCGGCGTTTGTGGCAAGGCTCCGCGAGGGCGCGCATCACGTGCTCTACACCATCTGCAACGCGGCTTATGTCAACTCCAATTACAACGCGACTGCGGACGCTCCCATCATAAACGAGGGCGGCGCAGACTTCCCGCTCTGGACGATCATCGGCGTCGTAGACGGCGTTGTCATTGCAGGTTGCGCGGTTTGGGTCGTGCTCGCGATTTTGAAGAAAGACAAGAAGAAGGTCGCACAAACCGCCGAAGCATCCGAAGCATCCGAAGTCCCCGAAACATCCGAGATGACGGAAGCCAAGCAAGAAAAAGACAATTCGGACGAGACGTTCGAAGAATAACAGGACATAAAAAAATCCCTGCGGTTTGCACCGCAGGGATTTTTTTATACGTTACAACGGATATTTGGGAACCCTTGCCTGAAAGACACCTCCGACGCCAACCTTTGCGCCGTGATCGTTGATGACATGGGCGATATTACCCGTGGCGCCGGCCGAGAAGTTGCAAGTGACGAGATGTTCCATGGAGATCCCCTCTTGCTCGGGGACTTCGATCGCCGAGTCGAGTGTCATGCCCGTAGGGTTCACAAGGTAGATGCCGATGCCGATCCCTCTGTGCCGCGCGACGCCGTCGTCGACTTTATAACTCGCGTAACCGTTCTTTTCGCCGCCGTTGGAGCTCCAATCGCTCTGTTTCGGAACGTGATAGGGCGTCTCCGACTGGTACATTACGGTGAGCCCGTCTTCCCCTTTCCAATGCGTTTGATATTCCTCGAAATGTTCCACCATGAGCGCGTAGCAAATGACGCGATCCCCTATGACTTCTACGCCCGTCTTGGCAGGATTGCCGTAATTGACGCCGTTTTCCGTCTCTTCGTCGTCCCATGCGACGCCGAGCGTGTGATCCGCCCGCCAAACCCAAAAATTATCGCCGATAACGTCGTCTGCCTGAATGACGAGAGCGGTGTCTGTTTCCGTATGAACGTTTTCCACTCCGCCGATCCGCAGATAGAGGTTTGAGAGCACTGTTGGATCGTCTCTGTGATCGTGCGCCGTCGAATCTGTGCCAATGACGACCATGTTCTCGCTCTTTTTGCCCGCGTCGATGAGAAGATCCGCAACACGCACGCCGTCCAGATCCCCTACTTCGAGCGCCGACTGCATGTTTGTGTCGCTGATTTTGAGCGTCGCATAGCCGAGCCCGAGAAGCACCGTGTTTTCGTTTTCCACGCAGAGCGGTTGGTCGAGTAGATAGTTCCCCGGCGTAAATAAGAGGTTCTTCCCCTCGCTTAAAGCCTCATTGAGGGAGTCGGAAGTGTCGTACCGTGCGTCGGCGATATAAAATGCGCTGAGCGGAAGAGATGTTCCGAATTCACGGCTCAGGCCGCTTTCCCAGGTCACTCCCCGCGTATTCTCTTGGACGAGCGGAACAAACACTTCATAGCCGTCACCCTTGCGGTATAAAAAAGGCTTTTCGGCGATTTTTTCGGTCGTGGGCAGGTTTGTTACCGAACCGCTCGATTCCGTCCATTCATCACTGCCGATCTCCCCCTCACAACCTGCAAATACCATATTAAACGATCCGCCGTTATATTTTTGTGCCACGGTATTGCGGGTCATCCATTGTTGTTGCGTCCCCGCGTTCACACTACCCGTAACGACCGTATTCGCGAGAAAACCGCCCGAAGCCCAACCGCCATAGGAGAGCGACATACTTCCGTTTATCTTGCATCTGCGGAAACTCGTCGCTTGAGAGACCGACCAAGTGACCGCCGAGCAGACGGAGACGTTTTCGACGCTTCTCCAGAATGTACAGGTCGCATTGCGGTTGCTGAGCACTTTATCGGAGACATACACGCCGCCGAGCGATACGTCTGTCGGGACTTCCCCGAGGCCGTTTACAGAGGTATAATAGCCGACTTTGGCGGTGAGACCGTACGTCCCCGGGAGAAACATCAAAGCCGCCCTACGCGCCGAAAATTGCCCTGTGGCGCCCGTTTCGAGCGAGGCGTGCACGCGGTCAATATACGTCGTGACGGCCTCCATATCGTCGTTTTCGGAGACGATAAGCGTGTTTTCGGAAAAAGTACTGTCAGTACCGATCTCGCGCTCTTCGCCGCCGACCACTGCAGTCACTCTGTAATAGTCGTAGATGTGTTCCTCGGAAGTGTAATCGGTTTGGGAAGCGGAAACTTCTTCAACTTTTTCATAGTTGCCGTAACGGCTCTGCGCCCGGTAGAGAATATACTTTTCCGCATCTTTCTCCTCCGCCCAACGAACGCGGACATATCCGCCGTCGGCTTTGACGAGGATCCCGCTCTCGAGCGTATGTCCGTCGAATGCGCCGAAAAGCGTACCTTGCGGAGTATCGCGTCCCCCGCCGCACGCCGCAAGCGCCGCAAGCGAGCACGCGAAAACTGCCGCCGACAATAAAATAATTGGTTTTTTCATGGGTCTATTGTAACATTTTTATGGCTGTGTGTCAATGTACACATTTAAAAAGGGTATTGACAAGAGAAAGGCGGCGCTTTCGCGCCGCCCCCAGTTTTCTCTTTTCCTATTCTACAATTACTCGCTGACCGTAGAAACAAGAACTTGAGTTATCCAATACGTGCCATCATGTGCTTGCAACTCATATTTTTTGCCATTGAATGTTACAGATTTGTTAACGGGATCCGCATAAATGTTACCGTTTTGATTATCTGACCCTTCATATCCAATGTCATTGATATACAGATGTGTCCACAGGGGAGAAGTTTCCAAATTCGTTACGTCATAGTACAATTTGAAATATACTCCATTGCTGCTTGCAACAACCTTCGCACAAGCGATCGCGCTGTCTACACCGTCGCCCATTTTCGAGTTTTTGATTGTTTCTGCTGTGAAGCTGGGCGCCCTGACCGTAAGCACAAAGTACACTTTGTCATTGTCGAGTTCCAAATCGGAACGAATCGTCATAACATTTACATCTGTGCTTTCGATGACTTCAAATCCTATGGCACCCCAAAATTGCTTCGGGACTCCAGACCCTGCCGCATTGACTGTGATATACTTTTTCCCGTCAAGCTCCTGCGCGCACTCTGTGGCAGTTGCCACTGTCAAGTTAGTACAATTGCCGTCGACTACATCATCGCCGACCCCGGCAGTCGTGAATTTGGAAGTATAAGAACCAGCGGCTACAGATGTCACATCAACTTTTATCGTCCAAGCGCCACTTGTTACAGTGATTTCCTGGCTTTCCGGTGTAACATATGTCCAACCTTGATTGTTAAAATTATGATTATGCTGAAGCGTGAGTCTGATGCCTTGCAACGCCGTCCTCAGGTCTTCGTCGGAATAATTCTTTGATGTTCCGCTGACAACATAGTAGACCTTATCCGCAGTCTTTTGGAGCTCAACGTTCGTTGCGCTGTATGTGGGCGTGAGATCGGGCGCCAAAAGCGCTTCTTCGGATATGGCGAGCTGAGCGACGTCTCTATCCCACGTCTGACTCTTGCGGACGATGATGGAATAGTGAAGTTCGTTATACTCTACATGGAACTTGTTCGCATCATCTTCTCTCTCGCTGCTGCTCTCGGGATGATATTCGATATCAAAGTTGGTAGTCCCGAATTTGAGGTGCATAAGGTACTGCGACAAACCGTTGGCGTTTGCAGTTTCATGAAGTCCGACGCCCGAAAGGTCGACCGTGACAGTAAATTTACCGTCTGCGATCGTAACGGTCGTAGCCGGATACACATATTGCCAACCGCCATTTCTATGGAACACACCATTCGTCTGAAGATCGAAAGTGATGTCTTCTTTCGCATAACCGGAGACATCGCCGCCGATCGTGAGCGTGGGCTTTCCGCCTACGAGCTCGAGCTTGAGCGTGCTCATATCAACCGTGAAACTCTTTACGGGCGGAACATATTCGGGATCGACATATTCGGGATTGGTATCCGTTTCTGCCGCCGTTGTGCAAATGAGGTTGGAGCTGTTGTAGGTGTTATTCGTGAATTCGCCCTGTGCCGACTTGTCTTCTTTCGTCGTGCAGAGGATCGTGTACTTCGTGCCGTTTACGACCGCATACAGGCCGTTCGTGGAGCAATCGCTGTCCTTGATCTCGAGGATCTTGTTGTAGCTGGGTGCGCCGCCCTCTTGCGTTGCCGCAACCTCGAAGTAGAGGTTCGACCAAAGCATGGACTTGCCGGCATGAGCCGTAACGTCGAACCAAAGCTTATAGGTCTTCTCCTGCCCTTCGACAGCCTCGAACTTCGCATTGTCCTGATGATAGACGACTGCACTGCCGTCGGTATTGCCGAACACGATCGTCTTGAGCTGATCTTCGGTGTAGCCCGTTCTGCCGCTGACCTTTACGGTGACGACGTAATAGACTTTTGTGGGCGCAGTCATGCTGTCGACCTTGAGAGCAATGTCGTCTGCGACTTCGAGCGAAGCGAATTCGTTGTAGCCGTAAGCGATGATGCCGCCCCACTTGCCGGGACCGATATAGAACGTTCTCGTATAGTCGGCATTGTGCATCATGAGGGTGCCGCTTGCAAGAAGGTTCCCGTTTCCGCCGTCGGGAGCTTTTTCGCCCGCTTCGGTCGAGAAGTTATCGTTCTTGCAGTCGTTGTTGACGAGGTTGTATTCGCCGCTCTTCGGGAAGAGCTTGGTGGCGTTCTGCTGCGATTCGATCACGCTGAAGTGCGCATAGGCGGAAGTCGTAAGAGGCCAATCGGACGTAGTGACCGTGATCTCAAACGTACCGTTGGCGCCGATCACGCCATAGTAAGCCTTGGTGGAACCGACATAGAAGTCGATAACAGCCGTCTTACCGTAGAAAATTTCTTCCTTGACGGTACCGGTGAACTTGAATGCAAGGTTATCGGTCCCGTTGCCTTCGATCGCGATGGTGTATTCCATGCTCACATATTCAGCCGCAACGGCCTTGAGCGTGGTAACGCCGTTTTCCGTGTATTCCTCGAAATAGTAACGGTATCCGTCGGCATTGATCTGATTGCCCTTGGTGTAGAAGCCCTCTACACCTTCGTAATCGGCAAGATTGATCTCCTGCGTGTCGACGATGCCGTCGGTTTCGGCACGGAACTTAATGTCCATCCACTTGCCCGTGTAACCCTTCTTAACGACTTCTCTCATATCGAAGGTGAGCGTGAACTTATCGCCGCGCTTCGTATTCTCGCCGCCGATCGAGGGGCCGACGAGCTCGACCATATCTTTCCCTTCGTAGAGATAGAGATAAGCCGACTTTGCCGCGCGGTAAGTGCCTTCAACGATGAGCTGGGGGACTTTTTCAGTGCCGGTGGTATCTAAATTATAGTAAACTTTAGTGAGTTCGAGAAGGTGCGCGTTCCAGACTGCCTTATACGTCATGCTGACGGCAAGTTCTGCGGGAACGACGAGCGCAGCCGCCGAGCCGTTGTTCCATGCAACAAACTGGAAATCTTCCGCCGCTTCGCCCTCTCCGCGGGTCATCTGATTCGCAAGTGGAAGCGTGATGTCGGTAACAAGCGCTTTTTCAAACTCAAAGGAGATGGCGCCCGTTTTAGCGTCTGTCTGGATGTTCTTGATCTCTGTGTTCTGTTCGAGCGCCGTCTTATACGCATCTGCGATCTTACCGAGCTGAGGATCGATCACGACCTTTCCGACAACAGTCTGGTCAAGCGCGACCGCCGCCGACGTAATGCCGCCGTAGGTAACGGTGAAAGAATTATCGCCAAGCACGAAAGCGGTGGCATTCTCCGTAGGATAGTTTACGGTGTAACCATCGGTCTTGGTTTCGCTTTCACCCGTCGCATAAGAGATAGTTACGACCATTCCCGCGGGATCGAGCTGCTCGCCCGCATAATACGTCATTTTCGTGGGTTTCGTCGTAACGGACACGCCGGAAATCTGTTTTGTTGCGTTAATGGCGATCTCGTTCGTTTCTTTCACCTGGAAAGAATAGACGCCGTTCTTCTCGTTCAGGGTCGCTCTGCCGTTCTTGACGGTGACTTCGTAACCCTGCGCGGGCGTCACTTTAAACTCGAGCGTTTCGCCGACCGTGTAGGTCTCGGGAAGCTCGGTTTTACCGTCGACCGTGACCGTAACATGTTCCTTGTCGTTGATCGTCCACTTGATGGTACCCTGCGCCGCGTCTTCCCCTCCGCACGCGACAGCCAAGGAAAGGCAAAGCGCCATGATCGCACCAAGCAAGATCGCAAGGATCGTTCTTTTCTTTGTCATCTTTTTCCTCCTGTTTTTTATTGAGATATGCGGCGCGATGACACTCCGCCACAATCTTTTACCTCATAATTATATAACATCGCCCCATACAGGTAAATATACACTCTCGAGACAAAGTCTATTTTTATATAATTTTGTTACATTGAACATAAAAATATGTGATGTAACATCAATTATCAATGAAAAAATGAAAATTTAGTTATATTTTGTGTGTGATTTGAAAATTATTGCCATCAAAAATGAAAAAATGACCGCCGCGGAAACGCCTGCGCTCGCCGCCGCGAGCGGCCCTGTGAGCGCTTGAAACAGTCCCTCTTGCGCCCCCCGCATCGCTCCGTTTGCAAGCAGATATCCGAAACCCGAGATGGGAACAGTCGCCCCTGCCCCCGCAAATTCCACGAGAGGCTGATAGAGCCCGAGTGCAGTGAGCGCCACGCCCGCAAGCATGAAGATGACGAGAATCTTGCCCGCCGTGAGATCGGTAAAATTGATAACGATCTGAGCGATCATGCAGATGAGTCCCCCCACTGCAAACGCCTTTATGAACATGAGGAAAATTTCAAGATATTCCATATGTAAGCCGCCACGCTCGGCGTGAAATCGTCGGACGGCGCGTTTGCCCCATTTCCGAGAGATGGGGATATCCTGTCAGCGTTCGAGGACAACAGCATGGGCGATGCAAGGGATTGACTCTCCCTGTCCAGAGGAAACCGTGGAAAGAAGCGCGCCCGTCGCAACAAACAAAATTTTTTTCAGTCCGCCCGTCATCAATTTATTGTAGAGATAGGAATTGAGCACCACTGCGGAACAACCCGCGCCGCTTCCGCCTTGATATTCGTCCTCGATGACGTTGTAGATGATCTCCCCGCAGTCGACGTGGTTCTTGTTGATGTTGAGACCTTTCTCCCAAGTAAGATCCTTTAAAATACGGCTGCCCAATGCGCCGAGGTCGCCCGTTACGATGAGGTCGTAGTCTTCGATTTCCTCTTTCGTCCCCCTGAAATGCGCCAAAATCGTGTCCGCCGCAGCCGGGGCCATGGCGGCGCCCATGTTGTTGACGTCGGTGATGCCGAAGTCGACCACCTTGCCGAGCGTCGCGGCCGTTATCCGAACGCCGTCTCCCTCGTCCGAAACGAGCGCCCCGCCCGCGGCCGTTACGGTCCACTGCGATTGCGGCGGACGGGTACAACCGAGTTCCAAAGGATAGCGATACTGTCTTTCAGCGGAGGCAAAGTGACTTCCCGTCGCCGCCACGACTTTTTTACAAAGGCCCCCGTTCACAAATGCCGCCGCGACTGCAAGCGACTCCGCCATGGTCGAACAAGCGCCGTACACGCCTAAAAAGGGTACGGAAAAATCACGGGCCGCAAAACTCGCCGAGATGATTTGATTGAGAAGATCTCCCGAGACGATCATGTCGATCTCGTCGCGGCCGAGCCCGGCATTGGAGATCGCGCCGTCGATGACAGTGGAAAGCATCTTGCATTCCGCTTTCTCATAGGTGCTTTCGCCGAACATGTCGTCAGAAAGCGCCGTCTCGACATACTTACCGATGATCCCCTCGCATTCCTTGGGTCCCGCAATCGTGCTCGTCGCAACGATGCGCGGTTGGTTTTTGAAATAAATGGTTTGATTTCCCATAAAAATACCCGATTGCAGTTTCTGCAATCGGGTGAAAAATATGCAGTTTTGTCTTTATTAGCGGGAAGCGTCTCCTTGCGCGTTTTACTCTGTCTTATCTTCGCTCTGAGGCGTGTGATTCTTGCGGCGTACGACGATCGCATAACAGACCGCCGCGGCAATTATAAAGCAAAGGATCGTTGCGATGACTGCCACCAGAACTTCGCTGACGCCGCCCGTCTCTTCGATCTCGAGAATCGTCGTATACGACTCGCGCGTTGCGATCTCTTCCGCGACACCCGCGATTTCCTCGGATTGCGCCATCAATGCATCATAGATCTTCTCGAGAGAGGCGCCGAATTTCTGTTCGCGTTCAACATACTCGGCCTTCGTCGTCTCATCGCCGAGCAACTTGTCGATGGTATCGATCTTCTTCTGAAGATCGGCGTTTTCCTCAGTGAGCGCGGCGATACGGGAATGAAATTCGCCGAACTGCGGCATGAGAGAAGAGGAAGCGCCGTCAAATCCCTTATACTGCTCCAATAGGGCGGAAAGTTCCGTCTTCAGATCCTCGAGCTTTCTGCGGTTGAGATCCTGCTGTTCAACATAGGTATTGCGTCTGGAGCGCAACGTGTCGCTGTCCTCGCTGCCGGGAAGATATGCATTGACGGACAATTCGCTCGCCAATTCATTGTACATCACGCCGCTGAACACGGAATCGACGATCTCACGCATATCGAGCAAAGGCAAATTTTTCGATTCCACATAGTACAGATTGCCGTAAGACGCCATCCAACCGTCGTAAAGGCCTATGATGTAATCGCGCTGTGAGACAAGAATTGCAAGCTTTTCCTCGTATGTCTGCGCCTGATTGTAAATTTTAAGCCGCGCCTGATATCCGTTATAGCCTGCTTCGTCTTTCACGGAAAGTGCCTTGGTATCGCTGACCGCCTTGTTTTTGATCGACTCGATCAACTCTCTTTCAAAGACTTTGGCAACTTTTTTATCGGCAAAGACCCTCTCGTTAATGGAGATCAGATAGTATGTTTCGAAGAGTTCGTCTTCGTTCTTTACGGTCTCCTGTGATACTTTGATGGGATATTTTCCGTTGGGAAGCATGTTCTCGACATCCACACCCGCAAAGCGTTCGTCGGAGTTTTTCACCGTGTTGAGCGTTTCCTCCTCCACAAAGAACTGCCCGCTCCCGTAGCGATCGGAAGACGACGCAGTGCGGACAACGTGGAAATTGAACTGCGCCTCGTACTGAGTTTTCTTGGGATTGATAAAATAATGGACAAACAATGTGAGGATCAAAGCGCCGACAAGCGATATCGCGAGGATCGCCAAAAATCTCTTCCATTGAAAGATCTCATGGCAAATCGCGCCCAGCGTAACGCCGTGCCTTTCTTCTTGCGTATCCGTTTGATTTTTTTCTTCTTCCATACCCCCTCCGAAATCATCTGTCGTAAAATATTAACAATATATCTATTTGTTTACTAAGTCTATATTATACAAGTCACAAGAAAAAATGTCAACAAAAACAAAATCAAATTCGTCAAATTTCGACAAAGGTTAGTAAACAAAACGAAAATAGGTCTATCTCAGCGCAGAGGAATTGCCGCCCGTGCATTGAGGCTGAGCGGTGAAAAATTCCCCGCGCGGTATTGGATCAGCCCTTCCGCCGCGATCATGGCGGCATTGTCCGTACAGTGTTTCCTTTCGGGAAGCACGAGCTTCAGTCCCGCTGTTTTGCATGCCTGTTGCAGTTTTTCCCGTAAATAGCCGTTTGCAACAACTCCCCCGCCTGCCGTAACGGTACCGACTTCCCGTTCGAACGCACCCTCCACTGTCTTTTCTACAAGAATATCAAGCGCGGCGGATTGGAAAGAAGCGGCGACGTCCGCCCGCGACCATTCCTCCTCCTTTTGTTCTTTGGTGTGCACATAATTTATGATGTGCGTCTTGAGGCCGCTGTAGGAAAAATCGTAGCCGCCAAGGCCCTTGAGCATTTTCGGCATCGGAACGACGTTTTTCCCTTCTCTTGCAAGCCTTTCGACGTGCGGCCCGCCCGGATAGGGAAGTCCGAGAACGCGGGCGACTTTATCGAACGCTTCTCCCGCGGCGTCGTCGAGCGTGCCTCCGAGAATCTCAAACTCTGTTGCGGTTTTTGTATAGAGAATGGCCGTGTGTCCGCCGCTCGCGAGCAACGTAATAAAAGGAGGCGCGAGCGTTTCGTCCTCCAGATAACTCGCGGCAAGATGTCCGCGGATGTGGTTGACGCCGATGAGCGGGATATTCAGCCCGTATGCAAGCCCCTTTGCAAAAGAGAGACCAACGAGAAGCGCACCCAAAAGTCCCGCGCCATAAGTAACGGCTACGGCGTCGAGTTCTTCCTTTTTGACGTTTGCAGCATGCAAGGCCCTTTGGACGACCTCATCGACGGCAATACTGTGCGCACGGGAAGCGATCTCTGGCACGACTCCGCCGTACTTTGCCTGCTCGGCGGCAGAGGAAATAATTTCATCGGATAGTAAAACGCGGCCCCGGATAACCGCCGCGGCCGTTTCGTCACATGAAGATTCAATTCCGAGTATGAGAGGTGTTTCTTTCATGATAAGGTTCTCTTCTCCCCCCTTGAGTCGAGCGCCCCGATCGGGGAGAGAAAGTCTTACGTCTTCTTCAGATAGTCGATTATAAAGCCTTGAATGTTGCCGTCCATCACCGCCTGTACGTCGCCCATTTCAAACCCCGTTCTGTGATCTTTTACGAGCGTATAGGGGCAGAATACATACGAGCGGATCTGAGAGCCCCATTCTATCTTCTTAGTCTCCCCTTTGAGCGCGGCTTCGTCCGCCATGCGCTGTTCGATCTGTTTCTCGAGTAGCTTGGATCGGAGGTATTTGAACGCCATTTCCTTGTTCTGAAGCTGGCTGCGTTCGTTCTGGCAGGTCACGACGATCCCCGTGGGGAAATGTGTGATGCGGATCGCTGTCTCCGTCTTGTTGACTTTCTGCCCGCCTGCACCGGAACTGCGGTAAACGTCGATACGGATATCCTCGTCTTTGATCTCGATCTCGTTGTCGTCATCGACTTCCGGCATGACCTCGACGGAGGCAAAGGAGGTCTGGCGGCGCTTGTTCGCGTCGAAAGGAGAAATTCTGACGAGCCTGTGCACGCCAATCTCCGCCTTGAGGTAGCCGTAAGCGTTTTCGCCCTCGATTTTGAAGTCGACTGACTTCAGGCCCGCGGCGTCTCCGGCGAGACGGTCGATCTCCGTCACTTTATATCCCTGCATTTCGGCGTAACGGCAGTACATACGGTAGAGCATGGAGACCCAATCGCAGGCCTCTGTACCGCCCGCACCCGCATGGATTGATAAGAGCGCGTTGGAATTATCATATTTGCCGCGGAGAAGAGCTCTCACGCGCATTTCTTCGATATCCGCTTCGGCGGCGGCGATCATCTTGTCGAGTTCGGGAACAAGCTCCTCTTCCTCGGTTTCCTCAATGAGATCGATGATCTCGTTTGCGTCGTCAAGCGCCTTTCGTCCTTTCTCGTAAGACGCGATCTTGTTTTCGATGGAAGATATCTCTCTGCCGATCTTGGCGGAACGCTCGAGGTCCTGCCATACTTCCGGCTTTTCCTGCTCCGCGCGCAACTCCTTGAGTTGCATGTAGCGATTGTCGATATCCAAGGCATATTTCGCCTCGCCCAAAGTGTCTTCGAGCGCCTTGATTTTGAGTCTGTAATCGTCTGCTTTGAACATAAATACCTTGATTTCAATGATTGAGTCTTTGAGAGAATGTGCCGTAAATGCCGCTCATGCCGAGAGAGTTATCCCCCGACGCGCATTTTTGTCGCACGAAACGCGGCAAGAGCGCCGAACATCAGAACGGTTTCCCGTGGCATTTCTTGTATTTGAGCCCGCTGCCGCAGGGACAAGGATCGTTCGGGCCCGGCTTTTTCATCTTCTTCATGGTCGCGGGGTTAAACTTTTCGGAACCGCTCGTCTTGAGTGCATCCACATTAACGGCCGCGGGCACGGCGGGCATTGCAACGGTCGGCGCCTGCGCGGGATTTCCGCCGCTCTGCGCCTCTGTTTCGCCGCTTTCTGCCTCTTCCTCTTCGGATTTTTGCTCCGCTTCGGCCTGTGCGGGCGCGGCGGGACGGGATTCGGTCGGCATGATACGTTGTACCGAGGGCTGGCGGATCTGAACTTCCGCTTTCAGCAAAATGGCGATCGTGCGTTCCTGAATGCGTTCAATCATCTCATCGAACATTTCAAGCCCCTCTTTTTTGTAGGCGATGATGGGGTCGGACTGTGCATACGCCTGCAAACGAATGCCTTTGCGAAGCTGATCCATCGCGTCGATATGGTCGATCCAGTTATTATCGACGACGCGCAACAATATCCGCCTCTCCACATCTGCAAAATCGATCTGCGTCTGTTCGCGGATACGTACGATCTTTTCTTCGTAACATTCGGTGGCTTTCTTGGAGATCTTGTCGATCGCAGTGTCGTATTCCCATTTTTCGAGCTTTTCGCGGGTAACGAAGTTGGTTCCTTTCGGCAAGATCTTCTGTTCGAGCGCCGTGTTAAGATCTTCCTCGTTCCACTTCTCGGGCATGTCTTCGATGTTGACCGCCTGCCGCACGACGCTTCTCACATAATCGGGAATGTACATCAAGACCTGTTGGTGCACGTCTTCCCCGCGGATGACCTTCATACGCTCTGCGTACATGATCATACGCTGCGTGTTCATAACATCATCATATTGCAAGACGTTCTTACGCGTTGCAAAGTTCTTGCCTTCGATTTGCTTCTGCGCGTATTCGATGAGCCGCGTGAGAAGTTTGCTCTCGAGACATTCGTCCTCATTCATTTTGGACATTTCGTAGATGCGTTTCATACGCTCGCCGCCGAAACGCACCATGAGATCGTCTTCGAGAGAAAGGAAGAACACACTCGCACCGATATCGCCCTGACGTCCGGAACGGCCGCGGAGCTGATTGTCGATACGGCGGGACTCGTGCCGTTCGGTACCGATGATACAAAGCCCCCCCGCCTCAATAACTTTCTCTTTTTCGGCGTCTGTCTGCTCTTTGTATTTGTTGTAGAGTTCCTGATATCTCTCGCGGACCTTTTGGGTCTCCTCGTCAAGTTCGGCATAGCTCGTGGCGAGCTCGATCGTCTCGTGTTCGACCCCCTCTTCGCGCAGCCTCTTCTTCGCGAGGTATTCGGGGTTGCCGCCGAGCAAAATATCCGTGCCGCGGCCCGCCATGTTGGTGGAAATTGTGACCGCGCCGAACCTGCCCGCTTGCGCAACGATCTCTGCCTCGCGTTCATGGTTCTTTGCGTTTAAGATGTTATGCTGAATTCCGTTTCTCCGCAAAAGTCTCGAAAGTTCTTCCGATTTTTCGACAGAAACGGTACCCACAAGGATGGGTTGTCCTTTTTCGTGGCGTTCGGCGATCTCGCGTACGATCGCCTTTTTCTTGCCCTCGACCGTAGAAAAGATCCTGTCGTGCTGGTCCTCTCTGCGTACGGGTTTGTTGGTGGGGATCTCTATAACGTCGAGCGAGTATATCGTACGGAATTCCCCCTCTTCCGTCTTGGCGGTACCCGTCATGCCCGAGAGCTTCTTATACAGGCGGAAATAGTTCTGGAATGTGATCGTCGCGAATGTCTTGTTCTCCTCGCGGATCTTCACCCCCTCTTTCGCCTCGATCGCCTGATGCAAGCCGTCCGAATAGCGGCGGCCGATCATGAGACGACCCGTAAACTCATCGACGATGATGATCTCGTCGTCTTTGACGATATATTCTTCGTTGAGATGGAAGAGCATATGCGCCTTGAGCGCTTGCTGAATGTGATGGTTGAGCTCGGCGTGTTCGATCTCGGCAATGTTTTCGACCCCGAAAAATTGCTCCGCTTTCGCCGCGCCGTATTCCGTGAGCTGAACTTGCTTATCTTTACGCTCTACAACATAGTCCCACTCGAGCGCCTCCGCTTCGGCAAGTTTACGCTCGCCCGCCTTTTTGTCGTTCTTTTTCTTGTTCTGCGCCGCCTCGAGTTCGTCGTCGAAACCGCCCTTGAGCGTTCTCACAAAACGGTCGACCTGCGCATACAGCTCCGAGGACTTGTCTCCTTTGCCGGAAATGATGAGCGGCGTCCTCGCTTCATCGATGAGAATGGAGTCGACCTCGTCGACGATCGCAAAATTCAGCTCGCGCTGTACCATCAGCTTCAAGTCTGATTTGAGATTGTCGCGCAAGTAGTCAAAGCCGAACTCGTTGTTCGTGCCGTAGGTAATATCACTGTTATATGCCGCACGTTTGTCGTCATCGCTCATGCCGGGGACGACAACGCCCACCGTCAGCCCCATAAAACGATGTACTTTCCCCATCCATTCCGCGTCGCGGCGGGCGAGATAGTCGTTAACCGTAACAATATGCACGCCCTTGCCGCTCAAGGCTTCAAGGTATGCGGGAAGCGTCGCAACAAGCGTTTTTCCTTCGCCTGTCTTCATCTCGGCAATACGGCCCTGAAACAGACAGATACCGCCGACGATCTGGACATGAAAATGCCTCATGCCGAGAACGCGCCCGCTCGCCTCCCTCAATGCCGCAAACGCGTCGGGTAAGATCTGCTCGAGCGTTTCCCCCTTGGCAAGCCGACCGCGGAAGATCTGCGTTTGTGATTGCAACTCACTGTCGCTCATCGCCGCATATTTTGGCGCAAGCTTTTCAACTTCATCGGCAGTTTTATTCAGTTTTTTCAGACTGCGCCTGCCGTCTCTGTTTTTAATATAACGAATTAGTCCCATTTTATATGACCTCGAACGGCTCTTTTAAAGGAGCACAGATTTTCACTAGTCTATTTTACTATATTTTTCCAAAAAATCAAAGCGATTTGCAGGGGTTTTCAAGAATTTCATACATTCGACAAAGAATGACACATATTGCCCACCCCCCCACCCCCCTCCTTGGGAGGGGGCTGTTTCCTCGGCTCCTCCTGAGGAGCTCTCGTCGTAGGCGACAAAAAAGACCGACTTGTTTCCAAGTCGGCCTTTTGTTATCGCACTTAGGCGTTTTGCGCTAAGAACTGAATCAGCATGTCAGCATCGGCAGTGTTTGCAAACCACAATGTTTCCGGTTGCTGTTTTTCGGTTTGATATTTCAAACCAGGCAGCTTTTCGCTTGCCAGGAGCTCTGCGGTAAGGGCGATAGAAGTCCATCCCCAACTCTGAGGCATTGTTTCATCCTCAAAAATCGCAGCGCCATACAGCCAAGGTTGGAAAGCACCGTCCGTCAACACGCTGTCCTTGTCGACATATACGCGTCCCCATGCGTGTTCGTTGGGCCCAACTTCGCCATCAAGGCCTTTCAGCGTTCCGGCGGCATTTGTCCAGTTCCCTTCTTCATCTTTGTCCTCAAGCGTCACATAGAAGTTTGCCGCTATCGAGTCGATCGTCGTATGCACAAGATGCACAATACCGTCGCCGTTCCAAAGCGTCCTGTTTTGGGTGTTATCCGCTGTGTTCTCAATATTGCAATTTTTCAAAGTGACCTCGGGATTGCTGTTCAGCCACAGAAGAATGTAGTAGTTTCCTCTTACATTTACGCTGTCAAAGGTGAAGTTCTTTGTATCGTCCTGAATGTAGAACGCACACCTCGCATCGCCTTCAATAGTGAAGTTCTTGAACGTCACGCCATTTTGCGGTCCGAAGTAGAACAGATATCCTGCATTCATCGCAAGTTTGGAAGTGATCGTGTGTCCTTTGCCGTCAAACGTAAAGTTTGCGGGAACTGCACCATTATAGTTGTTTCCCTGCGCGTCGTCATGGTTTCTAAAGTACAAATCGATGAATGTCGTATATGTATATTTCGTTGTGCTTTGATACCATGTGTATGTCTGCAAATCGTCGCTCGTCACGGTGAGGTCATTGAGAAGTTCTACTGTCTCGCCTTCTTTTACTGCACGGAACGCTTCTTGAAGGGTAGTGTAATAAGTCTCGTTGATTTTTGCGTCAATACCGACAAACTCAATCGTGACATCTTTCACATCATTGACGGCTTTCATGGCCTCTTCCTGTTCGGAAGCGACGCCTGTTTCGTAGCGGCCGAAAACTTCGCCGTATCTGAGAGTAGCGTTCGGAGCCTGGTTCTTCTCCGCATTCGAGTGGTCGACATAAATCGTGACACCCGTAATCGTGTTACCCGTGATCGTGCCGTCATTGTTCAACATACCTGCAATCGCGCCTACGTCACGCCATGCGCGGATCGTGGTATCGGAAATGGTGCATCCCGTAATGATGAGAGTGTCTCCCGAAACCTGACCGACAAAACCGCCGATCTTATCGCCTGTGTTATAATTGTTGTTGGGAGCCTCGTCAACATATGCGACGCCGTTGACGGTGCACCCTTCAACGGAGCAATTTCTCAAAATGAGCCCGCTGTGTGCGTAGCCCGTAAGAGCCGCTACAAAGTGTGCGCCGTTGACTGTGGCGTTCTTGATGTGAATGTTTTCAAGCGTAGCATTGTTTGATACTCCCGCAAGGGCGCCGGCATAGCGTCCTGCCGTAACAGTTGCGCCGTCGATCGTGAGATTTTTGATCGTTGAACCGTTCGCAGAACCAAAAAGACCTGCTTGCTCATTCGTTCTGATCGCATCGCCACCGTCCTGCCCGTGGGGAACATTGAGATGAGAAATGGTGTAATTGTTTCCGTCAAACGTACCTGCGAAAGTAACTTGGGAATCTTTCGATGCGATCGGGGTCCACTCTTTGTTGTCGAGATCGATATCGTCCGTAAGGGTTACTGTGACATCAAGACAATTATTCCCCTCATTCACGATTTCCGCAAAGGTGGTAAGGCCTTTAAGATCGTTAATAGTCCACTGGTCCCCATTCATTACAAGGCCGTTCCAGTTGATTTTCAAATCGTTGTTCTCGAGTGTAAGACCGGTAAGAGGAACATTATTCTTAGCATTGCCGATAAATCCATGGTAATTAAGGCGCACCGATTTATCTGTTATAACAGTTACCTCGCCGCTGTTGCCGCGGAGCGTAACGTTGTTTTCACCTCTGCCTGCAATCGCACCGACGCCATTGGAATCTTCATCGTCTTTCGAGAATACTCGTTCAACAGTAAGGGTCACACCGTCAATAGTGCAATTCTCAATCAGATTATTTGCTTGAGCGATTCCGCTGACAGCACCGATTGCCGAATAACCCGCCTTGGTCACTCTAATATTAATGTTGGTATAGCAACCAGAGATTGAGCTACCATCTTCACCAAGCCATCCTGCAATCCCGCCTGCATACTGCCAGTTGTTTTCAACGTAGCTCCCTTCGCTCGCCTCAACGCGACAATTATCAACGTTAACATATCCTTTGCCGATAATCCCCCCCGTATATTGGAAGCCCTTAACAACTACTGTGCCTTTAACAGTAATATTGCTGATGTGCGCACCGGGGAAAGACTCTCCGACGAGAACCGCAACGCAGTGGGTATCATTGTTGTGGAAAACATAGGCATTCTCTATCGTCAGATTGCGAATCGTAGCACTGCGGACGCTACCAAACAGACCCAGTTGCTGATTGTACTGATTTTGGGGTGCAAGATTTGTTACGTAAAGGTTTGTAAGCTTATAACCCTGCCCGTCGAAAATTTCGGCGAAAGGTGCGCTTTCCTCGGGATTAGAAAATCCAATGGGAGCCCAAGGTGCATCTTCGCCGCCAAGGTCAAACCCCGCCTCAAGCAAAATTGTTGCGCCTGCGTAGGTGTTGCCTTCGTTTACGCTGTCACGGAAAGCCTCGAGACCGCCGAGTGTATAGATATGATACCCCTCGTCGACATAATTCCCGTCGCCGTCCCAGTGCATCGAATGGGTATATCCTGCCGTCCCGTCTTCATCTTTCTCAAGAACAAGCGTCAACGTCGTGTTGGTAACTTTAACTGTATCGGGAATCTTAGAAGCACCACCAAACAGGAAGTAATTTTCGGGATGAGCCGCGTTCTTGGCGTTAAGCATAACACATGCAGAACTATCATTAACTGTCGTCCCTGTGCTACCATCACCAATAAATGCTCCGGCATATCCTGTTGTAATCGCCTCAGTCGCGGTCATCACGCCACTAACAGTTGCACCACGAACAACAAGCTCTGCGCCACCGTCTTTGAATCCAACCAATCCGCCAACATTAACTCCTCCGACAGTTGAAATTCCTTCCAAATTACCTGTATTAGAGCAGTTGATCAATTGCGTCGGATAAGAACCATTCTGGCGACCGATGATACCGCCAACATTGGGACCGCCCAATCCGTCATTTGCGGTAAGGGCTCCTGTGTTTACGCAGTCTTCAAAGTAGTAGGAACTCCCACCCTGCTCAGTAGAAATAATTCCGCCTACATTAAATGCACCACTTCCGCCCGTCCGTTTAATCGTGATAGAGCCGGTATTTGCACAATGCAAAAATCTTACTTGGAATTTAACATCGCCGTGGTCTTTACCGTCGTCAGCACGGGAGCCGTCGCAGCGCATGGAGTAACCCAAGATACCTGCTGCATGGCAACCATTTCCGGATGTCGTCGTTTCAAGTTGCATATTTCCAGTGCTCTTGCAATTGATAAAGTCAATGGATGCGCCATAATTACCTGCCACCAATCCGACTAGACGGTTCGGTTGCGATGCTTCATTATTAACAATCAGCTGTGCTTCGTTCGTACAATTTGTAAGTTTGAATTCTGCTTCCTTGACAGTTGCCGTCTCATAGTCATGACTAATAACTTCACCCACAAAGACGCCTGGAGCGTTATAAACCGTTCCTGTTACTGTGATGTTCTCGAAAATAACAGGCTTTTCACGAGAAACATAAACCATTGTCCCCAGCATAGGCGATTGAATAAAGAAACCAAAGCTAGGCTTTTGAGGATTAGATTCAATCTTAATGTTGCGCACAACTGCGCCGGGAGCAAGATAGCCAAACAAACCCGCCTTGTATGCAATCTCAATCGAGTGATTATTGCCCTCAAAGACACCACCATAAGGCGCACTCGAGTTGCCAATGCTGTATGCCGACCATTGCACATTCTTTATATCATTCATGATATGAATGCCAATGTTCTTATTGGGGAAAGAAGTGTAATCAGTTGTATACTTCACCAAATTCGCAGCCTCGGTAAGGCCTTCGGTTGTATAAACTTCTACATATTGAATTGTGGAGCCCTCTTTATTGCCTTTAGGTCCCTTGTAGACTACTACAAGGCCGCCCTCTGCCTGTACGTCAAGCCAAATGACATCCTCTTCGGGGAGTTCGAATGTGCCGCCGACGACAGGAGCATTATTGCCCTGTTCGGGCGTTTTGTCGCCTTCCGTCTCTACAACTTCGCCTGCCTCGTTTACGATCGCCGTGTCGGAAGAGACATAGTAGCTGCTCTTGCCTTCTTCGAAAGTGAACATGGCGCCGATTACGGAACCGAGAAGCGCGCCCGCATTTTGAGTTGCTGCCTCGTTTGCGGTTTCGGTGCCTGCGCCGACCTGCACGCCATCGACTCTGAGGTCGGAAGCGGTGACATTGGCAGTGTCGACAACGACGCCTGCGATACCGCCTGCATAACCGACATCTGTGGAATCGGGTTGCGTAGCGTTTACGCCGTCGACAAAGACAGAGATGTGCTCTGCCTCGAGGTGACTGAGACTGTTGCCCGCGAAGCCGCCGACGATACCGCCCGCGACCTTCTGCGTTGCGTGGATGTTCCAATTCGGAGTAGCGTCGAGCGCCATCGGCTCATTCTCGATCGGGGTACCGTCTACGAAAACATCCTTAAGCGTGCCGTAGCAAAGACCGACAACGCCGGCGGCATGGGTCGTGGCCTCGATCTTGATAGAACCGCGAACGGTGACATTCTCGATCGAACCATAGACAAGGGTACCGACGAGACCTGCGACGTGCTGATCGCCCTTAAGTTCTACGTTCTCAATAATGAGGTTTTTGAGCGTTGCCGTTTTATCGGTTCCGTTGTTCTGACCCTCAAACTGCGAAGCATAGCCGAAGAGGCCGAGCTCGCTTTCGCCGGAGGTATTTACGAGATCGGAGATGACATGACCGTTACCATCGAACGTGCCGTAGAAAGGATTTGCGCCAGTACCGATGGGCGTCCAATTAGATTGACCCCCCCCGATTTCAGAATTTTGAAGAGAGATATCGGTTGCGAGAGCGACGGTTTTGCCCGTGAAATCCGTGCCCTTTTCGTTCACAAGGGAGCGGAAGTAGACAAGGCCTTCGTAGTTATAGATAACATACTCGCCGTTGAAATCCTCGGAGTAGGTGAGGACGAACTGAGGGTCGTTCGAGGTGCTATCTGCACTGCTCATGCCGTATTCGTACACATAAAGCGTGCCGTTGTTGACTGCGCCGCCGACATTGGGTTCGCCTGCGGAATAACCGACAAGGTATTCGCCGTTGTTCGTGAATGTGCTCGAGAATTCACTGTCGAAAGTGATCGTGACAACACAATCCTTATCGATCGTCACGCCGTAGGAGCTGCCTGCGCCGTTGATACCCGTGATCGCGCCGACGCCGCAGTACTTTTCGGTGAAGTCTGCTCCATCCTTTACGGGGTTCTTAACAGACCAAACGAGGTTGACAGTACCTTTCAGGTAGCTGTTCGTGATCGTCTGTGTGTCGAAAGAGTGACCCGAGAAAGTACCAACCTGTGCACCGTATGCGGTGAAGTTTTCGATCGTGAGACCGTTCACGTTGTTTGCGCCCGCATAGCCGAAGAGACCCGCTTTGCCTTCATAATCCGCAACGACCTTCATGTTCTTGATCGTGTGGCCGTTACCGTTGAGGGTGACCCAGTGGCCGTTCAGCGCGACCCAGTTGTATTCATGACCCTGCGCGTCGGTCATGGGATCGACATTGTCCATGTCGATATCGTTGAGAAGGTTGATCGTAAAGCTCAAACCTTCACCTGCCCCAGGGAACAGTTCGCCGTCACCATGGTTATTGTCGACAAAGACGAGCTGTGCCGGCGTGGAGACACTGACTTCGCGGATACGGCCGCCCTCAATTCTGTCGATCTGAACATTCGAGTTCACCGTAACATTTTCAAGCGTCACATCACTCAAAGTGAGAACTCCGTTCGCTGCACGGGTGCCGCCGACAACTTCGCTGGGCTTGGTGCCGCTCTGTGCACCGCTCGGATAGGTGTAAAGCGCTTCAACAGTAACGTCTTTCACGCTGACGTGTTCCATACCGCCGCAGACGGAGGAGCAGAACTCACCGACAACCGCGCCGACGAAGAGATTCGCCATGTTGTCCTTGGCGTAGTCATCAGTGCAGAAACCAAACACATCAACGTTTTCAACCGTGACGTTGGTGATGTGGAAACCGCTATTAGGGTTCGTCACGTTATTTGCCCTGTTGTAGTAGCCGACCGCGCCGCCGACCTTACGGGAGCCCATGACGGAAATATTCTTGACGGTGAGGCCGTCATAAGTGTAAGTGTCGCCCTCGCCCGTGTAGCCGATGATACCGCCGACGTTGTCGCCCTCGAGCTGAGAAACAATGCCATTCTCATCGACTGCGGCAACGCCGTCAATGTGGCTCAGCAAGTCGCCTGCTTCGACTGTGGCATTCTGAATGTTGCCATAGCCACCGCCGACCACGCCGCCGACCTTGTAGTTACCGACGATCACAATGTGGCCGCTGACTTTTACGTCCTTGACCCAAACGGAGGAGAAATACCCGCCGACTACGCCGCCGATCGAAGTGGAACCGGAGACGATAGGATCGATCACTTCGACCCCTTCAATCGTGGTGTGATCATTCGCGTGACCCACGAGAGCGCCGACGCTATCCTTGCCCGAAACAACGGGGTTCGAAAGTTTGACGTTCTTGATGACCGCATTGCCGTCCGTGTAACCGAAGAGCCCCGCATAGTCAAGCGTACCGACCTTAAAGACGCTGTGTTGAAGGCTTCCGTCGCCGATCAAAAGACCGCGAACCGTATAACCTTGCCCGTCGAAGGTACCCTTGAAGGGATTATCGCAGACTTTGGTGGTTCCATTGTTGGTTTGCACATCATGGAACTCTGATCCGCCGATCGGAGTCCATTCGCCGCTGAGGGTGACATCTTTCTCGAGGTAAACAGTTTCACCATTGAAATCGTGGCCGCCGTTCACCATGTCGCGGAAGGTCTTCATGCCCGCTTCATTGGAAACATAGTAGCCGTCATCTTTCGCCTTGAGGCCATTCCAAATGACTTCAATATCGTTGTCCAAGAATGTAGGGATTTCGTCTTCTGCCGTGCCGCAAGGGCCCGAAAGACCTTTGTTCATCATGAGCGCGTCCGGTGCGATTACCGTGACGGAGCCTGTATTGCCGCTGTAAGTAGCCAAACCGCTGTTCGGAACAAGAGCGCCCGTGTACCGCTCATAGATCCGGAAGTCTGTTTCCACCAAGTCGCCATCTTTTGGCGTCTTGCCTTGGATCCCGATTGCAGAAACGTCGATCGTGACGTCAATAAGCCTATTGCCAGAAACGGTCACGTCTGACTTATGATCGGTGCCGCCGACGACACCGCCGACCATGCCGAAGCCGTCATCCGCGTTCTCTTCGCTCTGCACAAGTGCAAGCAACTTGACGCTGCCGACCGTATTGCCACTGACTTTCGCTTCGGTGTGTTCACCCGCAACAAATCCAACGACGCCGCCGAGTTTGTAATTCTGGACAGAGAGTGTACCGACGGTAACCGCGCAATTTTCAACGTGCGAATTGCCGCTCATGTGACCGACAACGCCGCCGACCCACGTACCGCCGACGATTGTTGCATCGTGGATCGTAACATTCGTAACCGTGGAATCCGTAATCCCGGATGCAAGCGCGCCGACATATTCCGCCTTGGGCGCATTGATGTTTACATTGTCGATGGTGAGACTCTGAACGGTTGCACCGTTAAGATTTCCAAACAAACCCGTTGTATTTCTTGCCGTCGTGCTTTCGATCTTGAGACCGCTTATCGTATACTCTTTACCGTCGAACTCGCCGCTGAAAGGTTTCTCACTCGTTCCGATAGGTGTCCAGTTCACCCCCCCCAGATCAATATTTTTAGCGAGGGTCACTGTTTCACCTGCAAAGCTGTAGCCATTGTTGACAAGCTCTGCAAAATAGGTGAGACCGTAAGCGGAATAAATTTTGAATTTGGACGTCTCGAACGAGTTGCTGTTCCAAGTGTAGTTCATCTCGAAGTCGAGATTGTTTTCATCTGCACCGACGGTGAGCTCAACTGTGGCGCTCGTTACAGTGAGGTTGGCTTCGAGACTATCGCCGACGATCTTCCCGAGGCCGCCGATGAGGCCGCGGTTGAGGAGCATTTCGCTGCTTTGACCGCGATAGATCGTGAACTCGCTCTCATTGCCGCTTACCTCAAGGTTACCGACAAGGCCGCCGACGAAACCGCCGACAAGAGAGGTGTTTTCTGCCGTGGTGAGCGTGAGAACCGCACTTTTGACCGTGATATCGCTGAGCGTGAGCGTCGCATCGGCCGTGAAAACGAGACCGATCACGCCGCCGAGCTCATACTTTGCGGTGAGTTGGACACTCTCGACGGTGATATCTGTGTAGGCTCTGTCGTTCATCGAGTAACCGACGACGCCGCCGACGCAGATGCCGTTGCTTGCCGTGATCGTTACGCCTTTAACGCTGATGCCTGAATAGGTGTTCGATTGCGAAGCGCCGACAAGGCCGCCGATTGCGCCGCACTGATATTCAGTCGCATCGATCGTGAGCGTACCGCTGAAGCGGATGTTCTCAACTGTAGCATGCGCAAGGTAGCCTACAAGGAGGCCCGCATCGGTGCGCTTATCGCTCGGAGCACCGGTGATGGTGATTTCATTCTTCCCGCCGAACACGATATTCTTGAGCAGGGGATTTGCCTGATGATCCGGTACTTCCTCTTCGTCGTTCCAGCCAACAAGGCCGAAGAGACCGACGTATTTGTCTCCCGTGAGGTAGACATTGGAGATCGTGTGATCCATACCGTCGAACATGCCGAGGAAGCGGTTTGTAGGATTACCGATCGGGGTCCAAGGATTTGTTTCGCTGCCCGCAAGGTCGATATTCTTGATGAGGGCGACGATTTCGTCTTTGAAAGAATGACCGCCGTTGACAATTTCCGCAAAGGCCTTGAGACCTGCAGCACTTTCGATGAGGTAACCCTTAACGATGTTGCCCTCGAAGTCTGCAATTTCGCCGTAGAAGATCCCCTCTTTCCCTTGAAGAAGCTCGCTCTCCATGTTGGTGACATTTGCAAGGGACTCGGTGATCGAAGACTCATTTTTGCTCTCGTCAGCATTGATTGCCGCGCCGATGAAACCGGAAGAAGCGAGATCTTCGACCGTTTCGTCAGAGGTGGAGAGATCACCCGTGAAAGTACTGTCGCTGATCGTAAGCTTGTATCCGCCCGTAGCATACTGGATACCGCCGACGAGGCCGCCGACATACTTGGTGGACGCCGTGACGTTTGCAGTTACATGCACATCGGTGAGCGTGGAAGCGTAAGAGTCGAGGCATGCGTAGAGGCCGCCCGCCCATTGACCCGTAACGTTAAGGTTGGTGTTGATCTCTGTGGCCAATGTCTGTGCGACGTGACCTGCGATACCGCCGACCTGCGCGCCGTTATCGTTCTTGCCCTCGGACTTCACAATACTGTTATCCGCGGCGTTGATCGTGACCTTGTTAAGCGTGGAGTTATTGATGTATCCCGCAATACCGCCAACAAAGTCGCCCTTGGTTTGAATGCTTACTTCTCCCTGAACGGTAACGTTGGAGAGCAACGACCTGCCCGCATCGCCGCCCGTGGGGCCGAAATACCCCGCAACTGCGCCGACATAATCTACGTTTTCAACGTTGATATTAACGTTTTCAAGCGTGAAGTTCTGAAGGCATGTGGCAGATTTGTAAATATCGTCCCTAACATTGCCGAACAGACCGAGATAACCGTGATCAGCGCTCTCGATATTGAGATTGGAAATGGTGAAGCCCTGACCGTCGAACGTGCCTCTGAAAGGATTACTCTGAGAGCCGATAGGTTCCCAATTCACCCCCCCCGCAGGTGCGCGGCGGGTCTTGGAAGCGACGACCTGAGGATTGAGGTCGATGTTGTCCTCGAGGACAACAGTTTCGCCCTCAAATCCTTCAGGGACAGTGTGATTGTTGTGCGTTACTTTTGCGCTACCGGGTGCACGGTCGTTGATGAGCGTGCGGAACGTTTGGAGACCCTCAAGGCTCAAGATATGCCACTGATCGTGGTCATAAACAAGGCCCTTAGCATTCTTGTCTACACCATAAATGGTGCTGACATGATCACGTTCGTTCTTAAAGTAACCGCCTTCGACGTTGACGCCTTTCTCTGCCGCTTGCGCGTCAAACATGTTACCAACCATCCATTCGATGAATTGATCTGCTTTGGCGTCTTTGTGGGTATACTCAACCTTATAGCCCGCCAAGCCGTCGGGATCAGTTTCGGTATAACCGTCGCGCTTACCGGTAAGGACTGCGTTTTTAACGGTATTAGAGGTGAATTCCATGGCAGTGCCGTCGTTGTAACCGACGAGACCGCCAATTTCCGCATAAGCGGTAAGTTTCGCTTCTGCAACCGTATTGCCGACGAACTCAGAGCCCTTGCTGAAGCCGACAAGACCGCCAATCTTTTCGCCGTGGTTGAATATAGGGCCGCCGTCTTTCATGAATTTTTCGGGGATTGCAGTAGCCTCAAGACCGACAACAAGGTTATTCTCATATCCCTCGGTGCCGATGTCCCAAACGCCCTCGCTGCAATCGTTATGACCGACGAGACCGCCGACATAGCTATGACCTTTAACAAATGCGTTTGCTACAGTGACGTTTTTGAATGCCGTAGCCTTACCTGTACCGATGACAACGCCAACACCGTCGTGACCGACGACCTTAGCACCGTTGATGTTGAGGTCCATGATCACAGCGCGGCTCGTACGACCGAAGAGACCCATGCTGTTGCCACCGACGCAAGCTTCAGCCTCCGTGTGCTCGTTATGGCCAAGGATCAGAAGATTGGAGATCGTGTAGGCATTCGGATTGAGCGTGTAGCCGCTGTCTTTTCCGTCGACCTCGATCGGAGTGCCCTCAGTGCCTTCTTCGGCTTCTTTATATGCCGTGAAGATACCGCTGAAGACCGCTTTCGGAGCGCCATTAATAGCGACATCGGAATCGTTGCCGATAGGCGTCCAAGATTGATTCTCGAGATCGATATCTGCCATCAAGTGGACAGTTTCACGCTTGATCGTTTTGTGATCGGGGAAAGATTCCGCATAGCTGTTGCCGCCGTTGACCTGATCGCGGAAGAACTTAAGGCCCTCAATACCCATGATCTGATACTCGGACGTCACTTCGCCGTCTGCATTCCACTTCGTATCCTGAACGAACTGACCGTTCTCGTCATGTACAACGTTGAGCGTGGAGTCCTTGATCGTGAGCGTGCCCGTTTGCGTTGTGGTGTAATCGCCCACAAGGCCATAGTTCGCGTAGCTTGTGGAGGAAGAGCTCGACCAACCGACTCTCTTGAACGAACCATTGAAATGCGCGTTTTTAATCGTGCATGCGGTGTCTGCAGAGGTTGCCGTAAGAGCGCCGATGATGCCGCCGATCTGGAGATAGTTGGCTTCCGTAACAGCCGAGGCCTTTACGTTCGCCGCCGACCAGACGGGAGCTTCCGCCGTGCCGACCGTGATGTTGCCATCTGCCAAGCCGACTACGCCGCCGACTGCAGCGGAGCCTGCGACGGAAACGCCTTGATCGCCTTCGGCTTTGACAAAGTTGCCGTTTTGCATGCTACCGCCGACATAAATTTCGCTGAGCGTGCAACCATCCTTGGCAACGCCGACGACCGCACCGACATTAGGCGTATCGTTTGTGGCAATCGTAACGCTGTTTACGGTAACATCGCTAACGCTGCTTGCTTCAATGGAACCTGCAACTGCACCGACATTGCCGAGATAGCCGTTGAATGTGCTTGCTGCAACGTTGATACCTGTAATCGTGGTATCTTTGGCATGCGCCACGAGAGCGCCCGTGTCACGGCTCGTAGCATTCTCATCCAATTTGAACTCAAAGCCATTGAGCTCGAAGTTCGAGAGCGTTGCGCCGTTCGTGTAACCGAAGAGACCGGCAAGATCGGATGTGCCGCTGTATTTGAGACCCTTGATGATCCAATTCAAACCGGCAACCGTGTAAGGCACGCCGCCCTCGCTTACCTTGTCGAGCGTGTAGCTACCGTCGAAAGTGCCGTTGAACGGATGATCGGAGGTGCCGATCGGAGTCCAAGGCGCGTCGGCCGTGTAGACGCTGAGGTCGAGCGTGTAGTTGTCGGGCGCCGAGGCGGCCGAGGTGGCGGGCTTCACAGTCTTTTCAGAGAAGTTAAATCCGCCGTTTACAAGCGCCGCAAAGCTGTTGAGCCCCGTCGGAACGCTGTAGATGTAGTAAATGTTATCGTCAATGGCCGTCACATTGTTATCTTCGTCTTCATCAAGAAGATCCGCAAGCGTACGACCGAAGTCGTCCGCAAGAACAATATGGACATTCTCCGTAGCCCCTGCAGCAACATGTGTAAACAGAAGCATAACGTTCATCAAGAACTTATCTCTGTCTCCGGATTGATATGTGCCGTCAGGCATAATGCAATCGTCGTCGCCCAGGAAGAAGTCGCCGCTCAGAACATTCATATCGGTATCGAGAACTACGTTATAACCGACAAAGTCGTAAGCTTTCGTCGGGTTCGTCGAACCCGAATATGTCCTACGATAGATGTCTGCAGAACCGACAATATGACCTTGCGTATCTTCAACGCCGTTGAAGACTTTGTTGTCATTCGTGACATAGACCTGCGCATTGCCACCCATGTCGACATACGCTTCTTCAACTTCAAGGAAGTATACAGGAACCGTTTCGGCTGCGTCTTCGGGCGTTACATCGATCATGGTGTTACCCATAATGTATGCCGAGTAGGCTGCAGCGCGGCCGCTGTTCTGATGAAGATCGATCGCGAAGAACTTATCTTTCCCACCTTTCTTCTCGCCGGACACGTAGAACGTGTTCTTGGAGATCGTGAGAGTAAGCGAGACATCTTCAGCATTGACCGTTTCGATCATCTTGATGACTGCTTCCTGCGTGTTGTTGTAAGGCTTCTCCGCAGAGCCGAAAGTGTTACCCGTAAAGTAGCTCTTCCCGCCGAGCGCCATCCAAGAACTGATAAAGCCATTCGTACCGCCGCCAAAGACAAGGTTATTCTCTACCTCAACGGTGAAATATCTATAGACATTCGTGCCTTGGCTCTTTGCATTGATGAAGCCGATGTTGTATTGCCAATCCCCGTTCGACTCTGCAGGCTGTACGTCTACATAAGAATTCTCAAGACGCAAGGTGTAGAACGCATTATTGAGATAGAGCATCGACTTGCCGGTGAAGCGAAGATTGCTGAATGAGAATGTTGCTTTCTTGCCTTCGAAGCCCTCAAGCGTGAAGATCTCGTCATTGATAACGTTGACTTCGTTGGTCTTGACGTCGAGAGCGCTGAGGCCGACGAAATCGACATCAGCATTGCCCTCCTCGTCGATCACAGCCGTGAATACAACACCGTCGTTCACGCCGAAGACAACATTGATCTTGGAGCTCTTGACCGTGGCCGTGCCGCTGTAGAAGCCGAAAGGCGCCGCCGCGAAATCGCCGGGTTTAACACTCGTTGCGCCATTCAAGGACTGAACCCAACCGCCCTCGATCGCTACGCCTTCGATCGTGGCATTCGTCGCAGTTGCGGCGACAACAGCCGTCGTAGCAACGTTAGGCTCGGCGAGGGTGAGGTTTTCAACTTTGCCTTCCAGGTTGCCGAAGAGCGAGCCCGTAAGGTGAGCGATCATGAAGTTCTTTTTCTCGCCTGTGCCCCTGAAAGTGCCCGCGAAAGGCTTACCCTCTGCGCCGATGCCGCTCCATGCGACATTTGCCATTTCGATGTCGGCGCCGAGCGCAACGGTCTGATTTGCGAACGATACGCCGCCATTGACAAGTTTGGCAACATTGACAAGGCCGTTTGCAGTGTATACAGTGGCAACGAGGCTTGCTTGCTCTCCGTTCGTGAGCGTAGACGTGCTGCCGCCGACGGTGAGCATGAGCCCACTTGCCAAGATGTTTGCATTGACTTCGAACGTGAACGGCTTCTCTGCATGGCTGAGAGTGTAGTCGACGCTGACATTCGCCGCGGGGAATACATTCTTGCCGCTTGCCCAGCTATCCGTCGCATCGCCCTTGAGCACGGAGCCGACGAGGCCGCAGTTGTAGACGAGGAGTGCGAGATCGTCGTACTCGTTGTCTTCCGTCATGTACCGGTTATCGATCGTGCCGTTGAAAGATACGCCTGCGACTGTGACGGTCGCGCCGCTTGCAACAGCGCCGACGAGAGCGCCGATCGAACGCGCGTTCTTCTGCGCATCCGTTTCGCCCTTGTGCGTTGCGGTGATCGTACCATTGACAGCGACGTCGATAATCTTCGTCTCGCCGCCATTGGCAACATTGATGAGGCCGCCGACTTGGGAAACGCCCTCGACGTTGACTTGCTTCAGATTGAGGTTCTCGATCGTCGCGCCGTCGGTATAGCCAAAGAGTGCGGACGTGAGACCCGTGATCGTATGGCTTCCCGTAAGGTTGCCTTCTGCATCATAGATGCCGCCGTCGAACGTGCCCTTGAAGGTGTTGGCTCCATAGGCATCCAAAGGAGTAGTATCAGCACCAATCGGGATGAGAGCATATTCGTACTTATATTCGTTATCGTCTTGAGACTTGAGCCAGTTGCCCTCTGCATCTTTGAGGTCGGCAATATTGATGTCGTTGAGAAGCTTGACCTGCATTCCCTCTGTGTCGGGTCTGGAGTCAAACTTGGCCGTATAGAACGACTGCGTCTTCGAGACCATGTCGGCGAAGCGCTGCAAGCCGGTCGCATTCTCGATCTCATATACACCATTATTGATGTAGAGACCTTCGTCGAGCTTGGCGCGAAGCATGTTCTTTCCCTCAAAGTTGACAGTGCCGGAGCCGTAAGGATCTTTATAAGCGCCATAAGCGCCGCCGACATAGCCGTCGTGGAACACTGCCTTAGTATAATACTTTTCGTTATACTTCGTAGCGGAGTTCGCGGGACGTTCAAGAATCACATCCGTCGCGGTAATGCCTTTGACCGTGATAGAAGTGGTACTAAGGCCGAGGGAGCCCGCAACCGCACCGACATTCTTCGCGTAGAGATTCGTGGTGCCATTGTCATAGGTATCACCCGTAAAGGCTTGCTGAATGATATGGATATTAGTTACTGTGGAGTCGGATACAGTTGTGCTGCCGTTCCCGGTCATAACGCCCGCGAGACCGCCGAGGTTGCGATAACCGCTGATTGTAAGGTTGCTTGCGTGCAAACCAGTGAGCACAGTAGTGCCACCCGTATGGCCTACGATACCGCCAATGAAGGTGCCAGGAATCCCTCTACCATTCGAAGCGATCTTACCGCCCGCATTTGCATTGAGCGTGACGTTTTCGAGGTGAGAATAAGTCATACCGACGACGCCACCAACACGGATGTAGTTCTCCGATTGGATGTTGATATCGCCATCGACGAGGATGTCTTTGATTGCGCCGCCGAGCTGATATGTATGTCCGACCAAAGCGCCAATCGCAGGATAATAGGACATGCCCATGCCGAAAGAGTTAGTTGCCGACGGGTTCGCCTTAATGGTGACATTCTGAAGATGAATGCCTTCCAACTTGGCAGAACGGGAAGCACCGTACGTGACATAACCAAACAGACCGAGCGTCCAATACGTCATATCCACATCGGGACCGTACGAGGCCAAATCTTTCTTCCCATCGTCTACTATCGTTCTGTCGATCGTGAGGTTCTTGATCGCATAGCGATTTTCTTGATACGTCGTGGTGAACGTACCGGAGAAAGCTGTACCTGCGTTCCAAGTGCCGATAGGCGTCCAGTTGATGCCTGCAAGCTCGATATCCTGCGTGGTGACAACCGTCTTGCCGTCGAAACTCTCGGCGGGCTGAGCTTCTTCCGCACCGGAGAGTTTGAACGTGCCGTTGACCATGTCACGGAAATAACCGAGACCGTTGGCATTATTCACATAGTAGTGCGTATCATAGTCCGCAACGTGCTGGACAAAGGCGAGAGGATCGGCAAACGCAAGGTCGATGATCCAAACAAGATCGTCCGCTCCTCCGATATCGGCAACATCATTTTCAAGGTTCTCGGCCTTATAGTTGTGATCCTTACCGAAGTTGGAGCCAAGGTAAACCTGACCGCGGATCATGTTCGTGCCGTGCAACGCTTCCGCGTTGAATGCGACGAAGGAGAACGCATTTTGATCGCCTTCGGTGAACGCGCCGCCATCGGCGAGGGTGTAAGACCCGTATGTAAATGCCTCAAAGAGCGTGTTGGAATCGTTGAGCGTGTTCTCCGTGCCGCAGAAGAAGTATTTACCGCTTGCGCCGCTTGCGCCTTGCGACTCGATCTTGAGGATACCGAAATCTTCGCTTTCCGCGTTATCGCTCACGTTGACAGCGTTGTTTCTGAAGTCAACGGAGAACGTGTTCGCGCTGTGGTCTTCGTCGGAGTAGAAGTCGAACGCGTAGAAGGAAGCGTTGTCGCCGTCTTTCGTCGTTGCGCCGTAAACGGTGTTGCCAACGATGCTGAAGAAGGCATCCGCATCGATCTTCATGAACTTGACAGCCCATTCATCGGCCATAGGAGCGGTATCGCTGCCGAAGACGTTGTTCTTGATCGAGACTTCGCCGTTTACATTATTATACATGTAGACGGCGCGGCCGCTTGCGAATGTGTTGCCCTCGAGGACGAGCGACGTGAGAGCAGTCGTGCCCGCTTCGTAGCTTCCGAAGATGGGAGCATTGTGGGTATCGGCCGTGTTGGTCGTTTCGATATAGCTGTTCTTGAGAGAGAAAGCTTTTGCCGCATCGAGGTTGAAGTAACCCGCCTGGGTACCGCCTTCGATGGCTTTGTTTGTGAGCTTGATGTTTTCAAACTCGTAGCTTGCGCCGCCGAGCGTATATGCGCCCGAGAGCGTGAGAGGATAGGTGGCATTGGCGCTTGCCGCAGCCGGCATAATAGGCGTGTTACCTGCGACTTTTACAGTGACTTCGCCAATGCCGGGCAAGGATTCAACCTGCGCCCACGTGACTGTGACGGTACCGACTGAGCTGTTCGCATCATCAAGGTCGGTGAGAAGAGTATATTCGATTTTAACATTCGATATCGTCTGCGCTTCACTTGCCTCAGCGAGACCGTAGGTCGTATCGGTGCCTGCGATGAACTTGTCGAGCTCGGTATATGCGATCTTAGACTCGATGTTCAACGAGATGATCTGAGCCTGACGGCCAAGCTTTTTGAAGAGCGAACCTGTAATATTCTTAATGGACAGGCCGTTACCGTTGAGCGTGCCGTTGAACACATGATCATCATCACCAATCGGCTCGAATTCTTCGCTTTCGGGGATCGTGACGTTACCCGTGACGTTGACAGTCGCGCCTTCGAAGTCTTTCCCGCCCTTGAGCGCATTGCGGAATGCGCGGAGTGCGTCGTTATTGGGAATGTTGTAGCTGGTACCGCTGAACTTCTCGCTCATGTCGAGGATCAGCGTCCAACCCTCGGTTTGCAGGGCGTACATCTTGAAGCCCGTGTAATCGTCGAAACCGTAGTAGGTCTGGAGATAGAAGTCGCCGAGAACAGCGCCTTCGACCAAACTGTTGAAAGCAGGATCTTCGGTGTCGGGTTCGATCGTGCCATAGAACCACTTGGTGCCACGCTGATCGGAAAGGACGCCGAGACGGACCCATGCGCTTGCGACGCCGGAAACAGTGGAAGGCGTCAACTGCCAAAGGGTCTTGTCGGTAAGGTTGAAGTAGACGTCGTAGTCCTTTGCTTCCTGAAGACGGGCATAGGCTTCGGGATCGTTTTCGTTCGTTACCTTGTCGGGATCGTAAGCGCCGCTGATCCACTTGGTTCCTGCAAGAGGATCTTCGCTGTTGATCGGGTACCAACCCTTTGTGCCTTCCCTTTCTTCTAATGTATAGATAACGCCGTCGCCCGTTTCGAAATAGTAATCGCCGAGGTCGGCCTCATCCTGAAGCTGTTTATACAGATCGGAAGTGGGATCGAGTTTGTTGGGATCGCCATAGCCCGCGAAGAGACGCGTGCCGCGTTCACCCTGATCGCCCTTAAGAACAAGGCCATCGATCGCGACCCACGCGGTTCCGTTCCACTCGTAGACCTGATAGCCGTTTTCACGGGTGATATCGAGGTACATGTCGTGGGGAACGAGATTTCCACCAAACGCTGCAGGGTCATTCTGAGGAACGCCCTGACCATAGAACCAACGGCTGCCTCTGATCGTGAGAAGGACTTCCCACGCGACGCTCTTATGCGCCTCATCGGGCTCTTCTCCAACATTTATATATATAATGCCGGTCTCGATGTCGAGATAGTAGTCGCCCTTGAAGCCTGTGATCTTACCGTCGGGATTGCCCTTGCCGTTGTACCACTGCGCGACGAAAAGGCCCGTGCCCTGACCGTTGATGGTCCATTCGTTTCCGACGAGCTCGAACCTGAGGGAAGCAAGTTCTTCCCAACCCTCTGCAAACAGACGGTAGACCTTGCCGCTTTCGGTGTCGAGATAGAAGTCGCCGAGGATTGCCTCTTTTACATAGAACTCGCCGTCGGTTTCGGTTTCTTCGGCAACAGGGGTGCCTTCGCCCGAGAACCACATGTTCCCGTTCTTGCCGTTTTCACCCGTGGCTTTCACGCCCGTGTCGGTAGTGCCGATAAACCAATTACCGTTTTCGCCGATGACGGGAGTTTCGCCATTCTTGCCGTCTTGTCCTTTGGCGGGAATGCCCTGGTCTTTATCGCCGATCCACCAATTCCCGTTCTGACCGATATAGGGAGTGAGACCGTCTTTCCCGGCGGTCCCTTGTACGGGAATACGGGTATCGATCCCATCGACTACCCAGTGATATTCGGGCGCGGAAAGGTCTTCGTGCGAACCGTCGCAAATGGCGACAGTTGTGCCCGTGGCCTTATATTCCGTAACCGTACCGCCGACGACCCAATAGCCGTCTTCGTTGATCGAAGGCGTGATACCGTCGACCGCTTCGGCCTTGATACCGGTGTTCTGATCACCTATGTACCATACGCCGTCTACTTCACCGGGCGTCTTGGAAGAGTCGCCGATGTGAGGGACAACGGTCGCGTCGCCGACGACTTTACCGTTGACATACCATTTTCCGTCTTTGACTTCGTATGTATCCCAAGCGCGGTATTCGGTCTTTTCGTCGCCGATACACCAATACCCGTCGGGGCTGATGTTGGGTTGCAGTGCGTCGGTACCGGCGGCTTTAACGCCCGTATCTTTGCTCCCCACATACCAGTTGCCCGCGGTCTCGCCGTTCGACCCGTCGCTTATGCGGGGGACAACGGTGGAATCGGCGCCCTTGATATTCATTACAAGAGCCCAACCGGTGGCCTGCTTTTCGTAGACGTCGCCGGTGGTTTTGTCGAGATAGAAATCTCCCTCGACGCCAACGCCCGAAGCGGGTGCGCCTTCGCCCGTCGTCCACTTGGACCCCGGAACGCCTTGTTCACCCTGTTCGCCTTTCGGGCCTTCGCTGCCGCCCATATCGCCGTTCGACATACCGATGCCGAGCGTGGTGACGGCGGCGATCATGAGACAAGCGCATACGATGATCAGTACGAGCAACGCAATAAAGCCCTTGTCCTTCTTCTTGCCTTCAGCACTCATGCTTTTCTCCTCTTGACACAGCTTAGATTTCTTTTTCTTTCGTCTGCGGGAAAGCCATTCACGCACACGCGGGATACATGTAACACACGCGCACGCGTACGAACAAAACCGTAGACGCTATGTCATACATGCAGATTATATCACGATTAAAGTGGCAAGTCAATGATTTGGAACAAAAAATCTTTCATAAAATCCCCTTTTTTTCAAAAAAATTTTACCTCGAATGGCCGAATTTGTTAAATTTGAACATAAAATGTTTGTGCGTGTGTAGGTTCCTGATATTTCGGGGGAAATCAAGTTGAACGGCCGAACGGGCACATCGGACGGATCCGCGGCACGGCGGGAAACCCGTAAGACCGCCGCGGGAGACCAAAGCGGTAAGCGTGACGGCATGCGGGAAGAACACATCGGGACAGCTCGGCGGACGGTTGCCGCGCGAGGTTACAACGGGCGCGGACGCGAAATCGGACGCATGCAAAAGAGACGATCGGGGAGACTTCCGATCGCCTCTTTTCTCTCCTTTCCGAACGCAGCCCAAGGGATATGTGCGAAAGGAGAATTGGAGCTCCGCCCAAAAAATTATGGCGTCGCAATGCAGTGCGGAAACATGCAAGTGCGTTTTATAACATATGTTATATAACAAATGTTATTTTCTGAAAAATCAAAGTTCGGTCAACGACGAAAGCAACTCTTCGGCAACCTTTTCGGGACAACGCGACACGAGTCTCAGCGCCCCGAGCGTCTGTAACGAACGAAGCTGTTCGGCGTTCTCTACGTCCGAACAATCTACCGTGATCTTTCCCGCTCCCGCTTCGATCGCGCGCAGAAGAAGCGGCGTTTCTCCGCCCACGCAGACGGACGCGGCGCCGCCGTCGCAAGCGGCCCGCACGCCGAGCGCAACGTCGTCTTCGCTGAGCATGCGATCTTCAAGAGACAGTGCCACGCCACAACCTTTTGCGGCTTTCCGCACCTTTTTGACTTCACGCTTGAGATAGCCGAGATTTCCACCCGCGAGCGCAGAGTAGTAAGGCACAAGACGAACTTCATCCGCCCCCGCCCGAACGGCACGCTTCGTTTCATATTTTTTGACGGCGGAAAGCGTTTCTCCGTTGCCGCCGACGATACAGACGATACGTACGCCGCTTCCCGTGAGAAGCTTCTTCGCTGCCGAAACGTTTACGGGAGAGACAAGCACGGCGCTCAGGCTGTTTTTCTTTGCGAACTCGCAGATCTTTTTAAGGGCAGATTTATCTGTCTCGCGGCGGGATGCGTCGGCGATAAGTTTTTTGAGCGTGAGAAATATCTCCGCCTCTTTTCTCGTACGTTTGAATTCCGTAAAGGCGGACTTTTCTTCGGCGGAAATAAAAAGCCCTTGCCCGACAGTTTGTTCCATGAGCACATTTTTCCCGAAAATCAAACAGCGTATGCTCTTTTTTTTCAGGATATGACAAAACGCTTGCAGTACACTCATGACATGAGCATTCTATCCATCCAGGCGCAAGGAGCCGTTTATACCGTTATACTGTTTGCGATCTGCGCCATACTCGTACATGCGGTCCGCCTCGCCGCGATCGGTTACAAATCGATGAAAAAAAGGTCTTCCGCCGTAAAAAAGGCTACACCCGAAACAGAAAAGACGGCCGAACCCGTTTATTACATCGTGGAACGCAAAAAAAAGCGTCCGAAGTCGGAATATTCCGACCCCAGACGCATCCAATTCAAATAATTTAATCCTCGTAGTGCTCCAGATTGCGGCCGCTGTCCCAAAGACGCTCGAGATAATAAAACAGACGTGATTCCTCATTGAAGACATGAACGATAACGTCGCCATAATCGAGCACACCCCATCTGCCCTCGCGCACGCCCTCCGTGCGAACGGGGTCGAGACCGAGCTTGCCAAGTTCTTCTTCAACGTTTTCGCAGAGCGCCTTCACCTGCGTGGTTGATTTCCCGCTCGCGATGACGAAGTAGGAACAGACGACCGTCTGATCGCTGACATCGAGGATCACGATGTCTTCGCCCTTCTTATCGGACAGCGCTTTACATGCTTTTTTTGCGAGTTCGTAACTTTCCATAATTTTCCTCCATTTCGTATTTATTCAAAATTTATACGAGTTTTTAACCAATCGAACGCCCTCTGCGTCAATGAGTAGACGGGCGTTTTTTGCCGTTTGAGATAGGAAAGCTGATGCTTTAAACTCAGATAAAGGCAACGGTCGATATCCTGTCGGAACGCCTCCCGCAGGGGTTCGATCCCCTCAAACGAGCGCCCCTCCTCGAGCATGTCGGAAAGGAAGATGAGCTTTTCGAGCGGCGACATGTTCTCTCTTCCGCTCGTGTGATAACGCACGGCGTTGAGCACTTCCTGATCGGTCACGCCGAAGACATGTTCGGCGATATATGCCCCCGTGAATTGGTGCAAAACAGGCCCGGGAACATCGTCAGGCGGAGTAAAACCGCGCAATAGAGGGCTATTTAAGGGCACATACTTGCCGCAATCGTGCAACATAGATGCACATAGCGCCCTTTCTTCGGAAATGGAAAGCTCTCTCGCGCGCTTGCACGCCATCCGTGCAACGCGCTCACTGTGGCTTTTCCGCTGCTCTGTGAGGAGATCGAGCGCCCCCTCGATCTTTTCAAAATGATACATCTTCCGCGCCTCAATAACGCGGAACACTTCGGGCGTAAGAGCTCTTTGCGCTTCTTCCGTGTTGCGGAAAGCAAGCGCTACGCGGATATCGGTCGACGAGATCTCTTCGCCCCGAAAGGAAAGTTCCATGAAGTCCGCAGAAAAACGGGCGCGGAACCGATCGTGAATATTATGCACATAATCTTCTCCTCTCGAACAGGCGACGAGTGTGACGTTTTTCAAGATATCGTCGGGCTCTTTCCAACTGAAAAAATTCTCGAGCATATCGGCGCCCACGAGGAAGAAAAGCGTTGCCTCCGGGAATTTCTCTTTGAAAGCGCGGCAGGTAAGATAGGTATAGCTTGTTCCCTCGGCCTTGATCTCCGTGTCGTCCGCTTCCGCAAAGGGCAAATTCTTACAGGCGGCTCTGCAGAGAACGAGTCTCTCTTCGCCGTCTGCCACGGCGCCGAACAACTTATGCGGAGCGCGGTAAGACGGTATGAAAAATATTTTATCGAGCGCAAGTTCCCGTTTCGCCGCTTCGGCGAGGCGGACATGCTCCCGATGAACGGGGTCGAACGATCCCCCGAAGAGCGCGATCCTCATGATTTGATTATACAATACTTTTCGGCGGTTTGCAAGTTTAATTTGTGAAATTCAAGGCAAAAATTATTCGGTATGAAACGATTTTCACTTGCGGACATCCTCGATGTTCTCTTTTACACTCTCTCAGCCTGTTTCGTCGCCTTCGGGATCTTGCGCTATTTCCGTCTTGCGCTCTGGTTGTGCCTGCTCTTTTCTCTCCTCTTTGCGGCGGCAACGTGTGTGGGAAGCGGGTTGCTCCTTTCGGGCAATAGACAAAAAAAGGTAAAAAGCAAGCGAGAAAAGGAAGACCGCGATGCGCTTTTGTTACATCTCGCCCTCGAAAAAGAGGAGCGGGTGCGTGCCGCGCTTTTAACGGCGCTACTTGCGGACGAAAGGCACGCCAATCTGCGCGGAGACGTTTTGGAGGAGGACGGCAAACTGCTTGTGCCGCTCTTTACCATGGAACCTGTCTCGGCTGACACGGTGGCTCGGCTTCTGAAACAATATGGAGAAGATCCGTTTACCCTCGCCTGCAAAGACGTCACGGCAGAAGCCGAAAAACTGCTTTTAAGGTTTGAAAAGGGCATTATGAAAGGAGACGAAGTATATAAACTTTTTGCGGAAACTGGCACTATTCCAAATCCTCTCATCTGCGGCAATATTCCGCGCCGCACGTTGAAAATGAACTTGCGCCGCTCTTTTTCAAAGAAAAATGCCCGCCCATTCTTTGTGAGCGGACTGCTTCTCCTCATCATGAGTCTGTTTACCCTGTTTCCCCTCTACTATCTGATCTCGGGTTGCGCGCTTCTCATCACCGCCGTCGTGGTAAGGGCAGTCGGTTTTGCGGAGGTCACATGAGAGAGCGGATCGCTTTCGGAAAACAGTTGATGATATCCGTTGCATCGGGCGAATATTCGTTGATGTCTCTCGCCGCGATCTCGCCCGCTCTTCCCAAAAGATAACAGCCGACAACAGCCGCCTCAAAGGGCGGTATACCTCTGGCAGCTGTCCCTGCAATAAATCCCGCGAGCGCATCGCCGCTGCCGCCCTTTGCAAGCACGGGCGATCCGGTTGGATTGATCGCGGACCTGTCTCCCTCGGCGATGACCGTGCGATTGTTTTTAAAGACGACCGTGACGCCGTACTGCTCCGAAAAAGCCTTGGCCGTTTGGACGGGATCGCTCAGGAGCTCTTCGGTACTTCTGCCCGTAAGACGGGAAAATTCCTTGGGATGCGGGGTGATAATGACGCGGCAAGTCTTATTTTTTAAGATCTCAACGCCATACTGTGCGAGCGTATTGAGTGCGTCGGCATCGAGCAGGAGCGTTCCCGTATATGAAGACATCAGCTCGGAAATGTAGGCATACAGTCTCTCGCTCACGCCCGAGCCCATGCCCACAGCAATACAGTCGGACGAGAGCATCTCGCCGTCTATCGCATGAAATTCACGCAGAACGACTGCCGGGAGCTTGCCGACGATTTGATTGAAATAATCATGCGTGACTGCAAGACGGGTATACCCCGCGCCCGATTTCAAACAGGCCATGGCGGCAAGAAACGCCGCCCCCGCGAGCGCCCCGCCCGCAAAAATATAGGCGCTGCCGTAACTGCCCTTGTGCGTGTTCGATTTTCTCTTGGGGAAGTATGACCGAACGTCGGCGTCTTCCCAGACTTCCGTCCCGCCCTCCGCGGAAATGCCGATGTCTGCGACGCAAATTTTTCCCGCAACATCCGCCCCGTCGGAAAGAATGAGTGCGGATTTTAATTGTCCCAGAGAGAGCGTTTCATCCGCTTCTACGCAAACACTTTGCGCGATTCCGCCGTCCATAAGTCCCGAAGGGATGTCACAGGCAACGACATATTTGCCGCTATTGATAAAAGCAACGAGATCTGCGTCTGTGTTTTCAATGGGTCGATCGAGCCCCGTACCGAAAAGACAGTCGACCGTGACGGAATAAGTACGGCGGGGAATGATAGCCAAAATTTCCCCTTTGAACGCCTCTTTCGCCTGCATACAGGCTTTTGAAAAAGTTTTTGCAAGACAGAGCACGCAAACTTCGTATCCTTCTTGCAGGAGAAGACGGGCCGCGACAAAGCCGTCTCCTCCGTTATTGCCCCCGCCGCACACAAAGACCGCGTCCCTCTGCCCAAGACGGCACAGAGCGTCTTTTACAGTCTCTTTGAGCGCTTCTCCCGCTCGCGACATGAGAATGTCGACAGGTGTTCCCCTTTCGATCTCTTTTTTGTCAAACATGCGCATTTGCGCATTCGTATACGCATATTTCATTTTTGCTCCTTTGGCCTCAAAGTTATCTCTGCGTCAGACAGTATGCGCAATTCGCCATCCTTTGTTTCGATCTCCAACCTGCCGTCTCCGAGAATACGGCGAGCGACGGCCGTATAGTGCGCTTCGCTTTCCGCGACATCGATCTCCTCGCCCAAGAAATGCACAAAAGAGAGATACTCCTCAAATGCAGAGGGGCGAAGATAATTCGCGAGCAACACACTCCGTACTTCGTCTACGGCGGGAGGAGCGGGGAGAAAGTCTTTCATGCCGACGGCGATGCCGCCAAGGCGCGCAACATCGTTTGAAACATTGAGTCCGATTCCGACAATGCTGTAGTCGATCGAGCCCGAACGAAGCCCGTTCTCGATCAGGATCCCCGCGATTTTTTTGTCTGCGGCACGGACGTCGTTTGGCCATTTAACGGCGGGAGTGATGCCGAAATGCTGTACCGTCCGACAGACTGCGACCGCGGCATGAGTCATGATTCGAAACGCATTTGCAGGCACCATGTCTGAATAGAAAGTCAAAATGGAAAAATATACCCCACCCATGTCTGAAAGAAAGCTTCTTCCCTTTGTTCCCCTTCCGCCCGTCTGCACATCGGAAAATACGGCTATATTTTCCCGCGCTTCGATCAGATTTTTAAGATATTCGTTGGTTGAACCGACAGTTTTCAAATATTCAATCTTCATCTCTCAGGCTCCCGAGCGCGCTCTTTGCCGTATCGTAATCGAACCCCTTGGAAAGAAGATGGGCATATGCTTTTTGTATCACTTTTTTATCGGTAATATCTTTGCCGCGAAGATATTTTTCGAGCGTATTTCTCGCCGCCGTCTCTTCACCCGTAAGCGTTTCGAGCGCTTCGCCGATTGCCTCGTCGGCAATTCCCTTTTGTCTGAGTTCAAACGCGATGAGCCGCCCGCCTTTCTTTTTCGCCATGCTCTCCGCATAGGCGCGCGCGTAGGCCGCGTCATCGAGAAAGCCGTACTCGCGCAACTTCTCCGTCACATAGCTCTGTACATCGGCAAGATAGCCTTTTTTGCGCAGAAAATCCCGTATCTCGCGCTCTGTTTTCATCGATGAGGTGATGTAGAAAAGCGCCTTGTCGAGCGCGGTTTCCTTTTCGCTCTCGAGTTGGATCTCCGAAAGCCGTTCCTCCGTCACCTCTGCGCCCACTTTCAGCTTGTATTGCATAACAGTGACGAGCTTCATGCCGCAAAAAAACCTGCCGTCAACTTCAACGTTGCAGCGGGTTTTATCTTTGATTTGCGGTGTGATCGCAGTGATCTCTGCCATAATCTTCTAACTTCCTGCCCGAAAAATCATTGAACGCCGTCCGTGGGCCAAGTCCTGTTGGCCTTAAACCACTCTGTGTCTTTTAAGATCGTCGAGTTTTTGCTTCCGGCGACGGTGATATCCGTTCCGTCCGACCAGACGGTGATGAGGCCGTTGAGGGCCGTGTAGTTCGATGTTGTTCCGTCGACCGTAACCGCAGGCGCATAGAGATTTTTCGTATATTTTGCAAGACGGTTGATCGTTACCTGCGTGGGAAAAGTCCCGTTACCGCTCGAATACTCATTGGTTCCCGCAACACAGGGAATGACCACATATTCGGGTTGAATGACAGAGAGCAGAACTTCGTTCGAGGAGGTCGCACTTCCGTGGTGACCCGCCTTAAAGAACTCGCAGTGAGGAAGCTCGTTGTTTTTGACAAGGCTCTGTTCCCCTTCGAGTTCAAGGTCGCCCGTAAAGAGATAGTGGTTTTCTCCGTGTGTGAAGAGCGTGCAGACGGAATAATTGTTCTGACCGGAAATGTTCTTCTCGTAATATTCTTGATAGAGGATCTCAAAGGAAAGGCCCTCGGCGATCGTGTAGCTCTGCTGTGCGCCATTCTGCTCTTTCCAGCAGTCAAGCGCCGTATAGTGCGTTGCCCCGTCCTCGGAGACCTCTTTATCGCGATACGTGACATAATCCTTATAAATTCCGGATGTTGAAGTCGTACGCGCGAAGTCGATGATCGTGCCGCACTTAAAATTCGCAAAGACGCCGGCGGTGCCGTTGGTCCCTGTGGGGCCGACAAAGGCCGCGATGTGGTCCTCGTGGGCATGCGTCACGATGACGTATTCGAGAATGCCGTCCGTGCAGTATTCTTTGAGAAAGGACACGACGGCCGTCGCGGACTCCCGCTTGGAGCCCGCGTCGATGAGGATCTCAGTGTCGCCCGTTTTGAGGAGCGTACAGTCGCCGGCGTTTCCGTTCCCGAGCTGAGGGAAGTAGATGTTGAGCTCGGCCACCGTGGGGCCGCCACCCACGTCGGAGCCGCCACCTTCCGAAGAACTGCCATCCCCGGGGTCGCCCTTGTCGCCTTTGTCACCTTTATCTCCCTTATCTCCCTTGATGTTGCCGCGGAGCGTCCATATGCTGTCTTCTTTCGTATAGACATTCCACGAAGTATAATCGAGATAAAGATCGCCGTTGACACCGACCGAGGCATCCGGCAAGCCATTCCCATAGTGCCAGCCGTTCCCCGATGCGCCCGGTTCTCCCTTGTCCCCTTTATCTCCCTTATCGCCTTGGTCGCCCTTGATGGATGCGAGCCATTCCTCGTAGGTGAGCGCTTCATCACCGCTCTTGGCACAGGACTCCACGTAGAGACTGTAAACGGAACGGATAGACGGATCGCTTTCGTTCGTGCCGTTTCCGTCGGACGGGGCGCCGAACAACGAACAAGCGCATGTACCGACGGCGACTGCCGTAGTCAACAAGAAAACCGATAAGAGGTGAAGCATTTTTTTCATCCTGTTTTACTCCTTTTGTTCCCAGTTATTCACCGCATAAAAGCAGACATGGGTGCATCATTTTACAAAATCCATGGCATGAACGTCATCATTTACATACAGACATGGATGGCACATTTTTGTTTTATTACAGACATGGTGCCATGTTTTAATATCATGCGCCGCGCAATGTTCACGCGACCTCGAGCGCCTTGGCAATATTTACGACCGAATCATCGATATTGTGCAAAAACTTGTTGAGCGCAGCTTGTGCTCCGATGTCAATCTCTCCGTTTTCGGTCGTGCGCAAAACGGCAACGATCATATCGAAATTCCGATAGATGACGCCGCACTCGATATCGAGCGCTCGTAAAACGGGGTCCGCGCTTGTATGCTGAAGATCGTAAATCTGCTTGATCTCGGCGTTCATCTCCGTGAAGAGTCCGATATTCCCGCTGTCAAAGAGTTTTTTCATCGTTTGGTTGAGGGAAAAGAGTGCGCGAACGAACAATTCCTGTTCTTGAGACAATTCTGTCACAGATCCACCCCGTTCTTTTGCAAAAGTATTCTCGCCGTCTCCACGCTGTCAATCCCCTCCTTGTTTTTGATGGGCGCGAATTCCCTCTCCCGTACGACCTCAAAGGGAAGACAACTGTCCATGAGACGGATCATGTCGAGGATGAGCGTTTCGAATTTATAACCGTTCTCCTTTTCGGGTTTGATATATGCGCCTTGCGCGTCGATATGCGGGATCTTCTTTTTGACGACGTGAACGGGGATCCGCTCTTTTGCGATCTCCGCGAGCTTCTTCGCCGAAAGAAGATAATTTAATATGACGCCGAAAGAATAGGCAAGGTTGCCGTCATTTCCTTTCATGGCGGCCATTTCCTCGGTGAGTTCGTAATATTCGATAACGGACGGCTGTCCGTTTTCAAGGCACAAAACCCCCACTTTTTCGTGCGGCTCCGTCTTACGGACGACCTTTGCGCCGCTGTTCATGCCGCTTGCGATGACCGCACCGATAAAAATAGGATCCGCGCTCTTTTGCAATACATTGTCTACGCCGTAAACATTATACCATTCGATCGCAGGAAAGTCCAGATCGGCACCCGAGCGTTTCAGAGACGAATACCAACCGCCGTTGCCGTTGGGAGAGAGAGAAAGTTTCCCTCTGTCTTCGAGAAAGAGCTTGCCCGTAAAATCTACGCTCGGCGCCATTTCCTGTCTGAAAAAACGAATATGGCTTTCGGGATAACCGAAATATGCGTGCTCTTTCAGGAAAGCGCGGGTCTCTGCGTCGTTTTTGTCGCTCGTCATGATAAAGAGCGGAACGGGCGCTCCCGCCGCTTCGCATGCAGCAAGAAGATTTCTGATCTGCATCTCAAAGATGAACAGCGGATGCGTGAGACCGATGTTGTAGGCGCCTTTCGGTGCATCTGAACCGAGCCGCGTGCCCTGACCTCCCGCGAGAAGAACACAGGCGACCTTGCCCGCCATGATCGCTTCCGCGCCGATAGCGAAATACTCTCCCTTCCTCTCTTCGATCTGTTGCAGAGAGAGCCCTTCAATGGGTTCGACCCTCCCCTTTCCGCTCAGATCCTCGGGATGTTTCCAAAGCGCAAGAACGTCCCAATCGATATTTTCGATCTCAGCAATAAATTCGCTCTGACGCTCAGCAGGGAGGGAGTCAAACCCCTGCAAAATATGGGTCTGCCCCTTTTCGGAGAGCAAACTATTCAATTCTTTCATTTCAATTCTCCTTTTTGAAGAGCCATGCGCCCGCATGATATTTTTCGCCGCGAACCGTAAATTTTTTGTCTGCCGCATAATTGAGGTCGGTAAAGGCCGAAACCAATCTGTAGCCCTTGAGAGGAAGCCTTACCTCGCTCTCATCGTCGAGGAAATGCACAATGACGAGTTTTTTCCCGCCGTACTCCTTGACATATACCTGCCTACCCTTGGGTTCGCGATAATATTCGACTGTGCTGTCTGTTTTGAGGATATCGCCGTAGCGCACCACCTCCTTTATACTCTCGTAGAACGAGAGTCCCCGCTGAACGAGCGAGATCTTTGCAGGTGTGAGCTTCAGGATGTCGCCCGAGAGGCAAATTCTTCCCAACATGGCGGCGCAGAGGGAATAGATCGTGCGACTGTCGCTCTCGCCTTCGCGCAAGACCGCCCAGATCTGCGATTGTCTTGCCGGAATGACGCGGGAAACGTTAGCGGCGACGAGCGGAATTTCGGGGCACTCATGCGCGTCTGAGAAAGAACACATGGAGACCATACCCATACGCTTTGGCTCAATTCTGCTGCCGCCGGAGGAGCAGTTCTCGATGACGAGCCCGTCGATCTCCTCCTTGAGCTTTTCAAGCCATTCGAGGCTCGCCTCCGTCACCTGTCTGCCGCCCTCGCCAAACGCGGAGCCGTCCTCGCTGTCACAGCCCATGCCGATGTTGTCGTTATAGTCGATCTTGATGTACTCAAATCCGCTCTCTTTCAGCTGCTTTAAGAGCTTTTCCTGCAGAAACCGCTCCGCCGCATCCGTTCTCAGGTCGAGGAAACGGCGATTCTTGCTCGTGAGCACATGCCCGTCGCGGTGGAGGAGCATGTCTTCTTGATAGAAAGTCTCGCTGTCCCGTCCCGCGACCTCGAATTCATACCAAATGCCCGCTTTCATGCCCCGTTCTTTTGCCTTATCGGAGATCATTCGAAGATCGGGAAAAATAGAGCGGTTGATATTCCAATCGCCGATGGCGTTGCACCAGCCTCTGTCTTCCGGTTTATACCACCCGCTATCGATGACGAAATACTTGATCTGCGGGAAAGGCTTTAACGCGTCCATCATGGACAACATGAGCTCTTCTGTGGGGTTTCCCCAAGTAGCACAGTATTCGTTGAACATAACAGGCATCTCTTCCTCGCTCGCGGGGACGCAGAGCGTCCTGTCCTGCTCATGCACGAGGGCGTTGCAGACGGCGTTAAAGTTCCTTTGAACGGTAAAATACGCTTTGTCGCTTTCAAAACTCTCCCCCGGAAGTATTTCCTTGCGCCAATGAGCAAATTCATAGTCGCCGAGCCCGCCCGAGAGCGCACAGCTCTCTTTTTCCTCGTAGAGTTCGAGTTGCCACGAATATGGCGCTTCGATCTGCACGCCGAGGCAGTATTTCCTATCGCCGATCGCCGCAAAAGGATAATAGCCGCGGTTTGGCATGGAGCCGATCTGCCCGAATTTTTCCACTTTGACGCCGTACCGCGCCCAGCTCATGTCGAAGCCGAGGGAAGAAAAACTCTCCGCTTTCAGCCTGCATTCCCGCGACCATGCGCTCGTCATGCGGTAAAGCGTAAGCCCCATCGAATTTTTTCCACCGCCCGAAAGAGATGTGATGCCGCTGAGCGAAAAGCTCGAAAGCATCTCGAGCATTCGGATGGCGTCCGAACCGTTGAAATATCGCACATATGTCGAGAAAACGCCCGTTTCCGGAGCATAGCTCAGGACATGGGTATAGCAATTTTTGTTTTCGTCGGTGAGGACGGTCGTGACGGCATTTCCCCTCCGCGTCTGTTTTTTTACCTTGAGAACGGTGGAATTTCTGTTGCGCATTGTGACGCCGAGCGTATAGTCGATGAGCGCTTCGTCTCCCGTGAAAGCAACCTGCACGAGGCTGTCGCAACACAATTTTCCCGGATCGATTTTTGCGTATTTCGGATAGACGGCAAGACCGATGACCGTTTTGTCCTCGTGCCCCTCAACGGGCGTCTCAACATAATATACAGCCGTCCTGCCGAAGATATATTTTTTGAAGAACATAATACTCCTTTTTTACGATAAGGGGCGGCAAAAATCGCCGCCCCTTTTAAAGCGTTATCTTCTTGTCTTCCAAACGGCGTCCGACCACATGAGCTTTTCTTTGAACGAATTGATCTCCGTGTTTTCATCGATAAGGACGACTTCCACGCCCCACATATTGCCGAGGTCGACCATCTGCTGAGCGGTGACGACGGACGAAACAACGGTATGATGTGCGCCGCCCGCATAGATCCACGCGGCAACCCCGTCTTTAAAATTGGGTTGATAATGCCACATAAGGCCGCCTACAGGCAGGTTGGGCATCGGATGAGGATACTTGACGAGAGAAATTTTCTGCACGATGAGGCGCATTCTGTCCCCCATGTCGATCATGGAGACGGCAATGGCCTCGGGCGCTTCGATTCCCTCGAACACAAGACGGGCGGGATCGGACTTTCCGCCGATAGAGAGCGGATGGACCTGTATCTCGGGCTTTGTGGAAGCAAACTGCGGACTGACCTCAAGCATGTGGGCGCCGAGGCAGAGGCCGTCTTTGAGATCGTAGGTATAATCTTCCATGAGGCCTGTGCCCTTTTGCCCCGCCATGTACTGCATGGTGGCCCCGAGCGCGGCGATCTTCCAGTCGCCCTCTGCGCCGAAGCCGTAGCCCTTGCTCTGCAGATCCTGAATGGCGAGCCCGGGGAGCTGGTTCATATCGTGAAGAGCCCCGAAGTGGTCGACAATGCCTATATAGCCGCCCTTCTCTTTGCAGAGTTTTTCGATGGCGATCTCGTATTTTGCCTGTTCGCGGACGACGTCGATGCGGTCGGTGCCCATCGTGTACTTCTCGGCATATTCGGCCATGAGGGCGTCGACTTCCTGTTCCGTCACCTCGTTGATGTAGTCGACAAGATCGCCGACGGGATAATAGTCGACCTGCCAGCCGAGATTGATATGAGCGTCGATCTTGTCGCCCTCAGTGACGGCGACATCGCGCATATTATCGGAGAAACGGGCAACTTTCACCGTTTTGGAGAAAGCATAGCCCGCAGCCGTTACGCACCACGAGGCGAGCTCCTTGAGGGCCTCGGGGTCTTTATAATAGCCGACGATGACCTTGTTGTCCATGCGCAGCCGCGCGACGATGTAGCCGAACTCTCTGTCGCCGTGGGCGGCTTGGTTTTCGTTCATGAAGTCCATGTCGATGGTGTCGTAGGGAAGTTTCTCGTTATACTGCGTTGCGAAGTGGCACATGGGCTTTTGCAGCATTTTGAGGCCCTTGATCCACATCTTAGCGGGCGAGAACGTGTGGCACCATGTGATGATACCGATGCAGTTTTCGTCGTTATTTACTTTTTTGACGGCCTCGATAACTTCGTCCGAACTCTTGCAGGTAGTGAGATATTTCACTGTGACGGGAACGTGCTTGTTGACGTAATTCGCCATTTCCTTGGAGTGTTGGGCGACATGTGCGAGCACATCGTCACCGTACAGCGTCTGAGAGCCTGTCAGCCAATAAACTACTTTTTCTTTCATGATATTCATACCCCTTTATGGATTTTTTGATAAATTAAAAATTGAAAATTAAAAATGAAAAATTTCGGCGAGAGAGATTTGGAATGTTGCCCATCCCCTTGATTCCCCTCCTCGGGAGGGGACAAGCGCGACAACATACGCCGCACGCGCTCATGCTGAGCGTACGCGAAGCATCCCATTCGGCCTACGGAGGCCAATGCTTCTCCGCCCATTTGCTGGGATGCGATTTTTCGGCTATGCCTCAGAATGAGCGGCCGATCTCCCTGTAGGCCATTCCCAAATCACTGCGCGTGGCGGGATCTCCCCGCCTAAGCGCACTCAATGTGGTCCCCTACGAGAACCTTAATGTCTTTGCAGAGTGCCGTACGAAACGGGTCGATTGATGTACGGAGCACTTTCGCTCGAACGGTTTCTTTACGAGGCCGCGCGAGCTACCCCCCAGCTTCAACCCCAACCTGACGCGGCTACGCCGCGCCACCCGCCCTCCTTCAAAGGGGGCAGGTAAGCAAGCCAAGCAAAGAAATGTTCGAAACTTATTTCTTCTGCCCGTAATAGGCGTTTTTGCCGTGTTTCCGCTGATAGTGTTTTTCCATCATGAATTTGTCGGCGCGCGGAACGTCGGGATTTATCTGTTCGGTGAGGAACGCCATCTTTGCGACCTCTTCGAGAACTGTTGCATTATAGACGGAATTGTCTCCGTCTTTGCCGAACGCAAACACGCCGTGGCTCTTGATGAGCACGCCCGGAACCTCCATGGGATCGATCTTGCCCTTTTTGAAGCGATCGATAATGACGAGACCCGTATTCTTCTCGTATTCGCCCTCGATCTCTTCTTGTGTCAATGAGCGTGCGCAGGGAATGTCCCCGTAGAAATAATCGGCATGCGTGGTGCCATAGAACGGAATATCCCGTCCCGCCTGCGCCCATGCGGTCGCAAACGTGGAATGGGTATGCGTAACACCGCCGACGTTCGGGAAAGCCTTATAGAATTCTATGTGGGTGGGCGTATCGGACGAGGGACGGAGATCGCCCTCTACGACCTTTCCGTTGAGGTCGACGACGACCATATCTTCCGCCTTCATTTCGTCGTAACTGACCCCTGAAGGTTTGATGACGATGAGTTTTGTTTCTCTGTCGATCTCGGACACGTTGCCCCACGTGAACAGGACAAGTTTATTTTTGACAAGTTGCAGATTTGCCCGCAAAACTTTTTGTTTCAATTCTTCTAACATGATGATGTTCCCTATATGATTTATTGAATATTCTTCTGCCTCTGTACTTTCTCGGAATGAGAGCTCACTCCATGCTCTTTACCGCTTCTCTCACGATCGGAAGTCCCTCGACGTATCTCTTTGCAAAGGCCTCAAAGCCCGCAACATCCGCGGGATCCGGCGCAAGCGTCACGCCTTCCTGTCCTTTGAACACTTCGTTTTCGAGATAATCTTCGAGCGACTGCCCCGCCTTATGTAACCTGTAGTTTGCAAGGACCGCCATGCCCCATGCGCCGCCCTCACCCGCCGTCTTCATAACGGTGACAGGCGCGTCGATCGCGGCCGCGAGATAACTCTGCCCGACGCGCTCGGTCTTGAAGAGCCCGCCGTGACCCGTGATGCGGTCGAGTTTCACGCCCTCTTCTTTGAGCATGATGTCGCATCCGACTTTGAGTGCGCCGAACGCCGAATAGAGATGGCACCGCATGAAGTTTGCAAGATCGAACTGACTGTCTGCTTTCCTCACGAAGAGCGGTCTGCCGTGATCGACATTCGTGACATGCTCGTTGGAGATATAGTTGTAAGACAAAAGTCCGCCGCAGTCCTTATCTCCCTTTTCGGAAGCGAAATAGAGCATATCGTACAGTTTCCACTTGGGGATATCCTCGCCGAGCAAGGAAGCGAATTCCCCGAAAAGATTGACCCATGCATTGAGGTCGGAAGTGCAGTTGTTGCAGTGCACCATGCCGACGAGATCGCCCACGGGCGTCGTCACGAGGTCGATCTCCGGATAGGGCTTCGAAAGTTCCTTTTCGAGAACGATCATTGCAAAGACGGATGTGCCTGCGGAAACGTTCCCCGTGCGTTTTTTGACGGAATTTGTGGCGACCATACCCGTTCCCGCGTCCCCCTCGGGCGGACAGAGCGGAATCCCCGCCTTTAAATTCCCCGTGGGATCGAGAAGCCGTGCACCCTCTTCGGTGAGCGTTCCCGCGTCCTCGCCCGCGAGCAGGATCTTGGGAAGGATATCTTCCAGCTGAAAAGGAACTTTCCCTTTTACCAACCCGTTGAACGCGTCGAGCATGCGTCTGTTGTATTGTTTCGTGACGGGATCGACGGGGAACATTCCGCTCGCTTCGCCGATGCCGATCACCTTTTTACCCGTAAGTTTCCAATGGACGTAACCTTCGAGCGTCGTCTGGAATACGATATCTTTAACATGCGGCTCCCCGTCGAGGATCGCCTGATACAAGTGCGCGATCGACCAGCGTGCGGGAATGTGATAGCCGAAGAGCTCTGTGAGCTTTTCGCCCGCGAAAGCAGCCGTGTTGTTTCTCCATGTCCTGAACGGAACAAGAAGTTCGTTATTTTTGTCAAAGACCATGTAGCCGTGCATCATTGCCGAAAAGCCGATGACGCCGATGGCGGTGAGCGTTACGTTATATTTCTCTTTGACGTCTTTGGCAAGAGACGCATAGCAATCCTGCAGGCCGCCGAGAATATCGTCGAGCGTATATGACCATATATTTCCGATGTGGCGGTTTTCCCAATCGTGGCTGCCGGAAGCAATAGGCGTGTTTTTTTCGTCCACGAGCACTGCTTTGATGCGCGTGGAGCCGAATTCGATGCCGAGCGCCGTCTTTCCCTGCTCGATGCACTGTTTGGTCGTAAGTTCCATAGTTCTCCCCCTTGCTTGTCTGTACTGCAATAGTACGGACATATTATAGTATAAAACCCGCGGAATTTCAATAGAATAGCCGAAAATATTTCGCGGAATTTTTGCTTTTCTCTCCTATTCCGACGATCCCATGAAATTGCGGCGCACAACACGGACAATATTCCGCCATGAAAATATGAAAGAAGGGAGACGCATTGTCTCCCTCCCGTTTCGCTATTTCGGTTATTTCTCGGACTCTTCGTGGACGACGACCTGCGGAAAAGGCACGCAGATGCCGTTCTCTTCGAATACCGTTTTGATCGCTCCGCGCATCTGACGCTGAGCCGCAAAGAAATCGTTCTCCTTGCAAGTGGCGCCGAAGTGAAGGTCAACGCTCGAAGCGGCCAAATTATCTACGCCGTTGAAATCGATATCGCTCAGAAGAGACGGGCACATATCCTTGATCTTGCCCTTGTTCGCCTCGAAGACTTCCTTGACATGTTGCAGGTTTTCTTCATAGGGAACGCCTACGATGACCGTTGGATAAGAATTTTCGCGGCTCTGGTTGACAAAGATCTTGATCGTGGAGTTGTTCGCAACGCGGATATCCCCGCTGTAGTTGATAAGCTTGGTGTTGCGGATCCCGATCTCCTGCACAGTGCCGCGCCATCCGTCGATCGTAACGATGTCTCCAACTTGCAACGTTCCGTCGCACACAAGGAAGATGCCTGCAACGACGTCGGCTATGAGATTTTGCATGCCGAGCCCTATCACGAGGGTAAGAACGCCGGCGCCTGCGATGAGCGCGGCCACATTGACGCCCCAGACGGCAAGCACCGCGATGATGCATACGGCCCATATGACGACCTTAACGATACTGCTGACGAGTCTTCCGATCGTGATCTTTCTCGGCGTGCCCTTAAAGATCTTCTTGATGATAAAGCTGACGATGTAGAGCACGAGAAGCGTGATAAACACGATGGAACAAGTGCTGATCAGGTTGGGAATGAGCGCGAGCAAACTGTTGACAAGCGAAATGTCGGTGGGATTGCTCGTGCACCATGCGTCTTCCGCATAGATCTTGCTGTGAAAGACAAAACCGACGACTGTTGCGGCGAAGCAGATGATGAGGAAGACGATCCCCGTTGTAAACGCCTTATGTCCTTTTTTCTTTTCTGTTTCCATTTTTTACCTCCGACGGGTATTATAGCCTGTCCTTTGTGATTTGTCAAGGCCTTGACATAAGTTTTATTCGTTCATATGCCGCTGTTTTCGAAAAAAATCTTCCCGCCATGAAAAAACTCCCTCGGAAAGGGAGTTGAAAAATTATTGCTCAAAGAAGAATACAGATGACGCCGCCTTTGCCCTCGTTGACGATGCGGGTGACTGTTTTCCGCATCTTCTTGCGCACTGCCTCGCCCATGGCGCGGTTCTTTTGGGAAAGTTCTTCGCCGAGCATTTCCTTGAGGGTCTTTCCGAACATATTCGTATCCCACGCGCGGGCGGGTTCTGTCTCCATGCCCTCGGAGAGCTGTTTTGCAAACGCTTCGCTCTGCTGTTCGTTGCCGAGCGCAGGCCGTACCTCGCCCTTGACGTCCACGCGGATAATGTGATAGCTCGGCGCGTCCGCCTTTAGATTTACTCCCACTCTTCCGCTCTTTTTGACGACGGTCGGTTCCGAAAGACTCATCTCGTCGTCAAGAGGAGGCACAATACCGTAGCCGTACTCCTTTGCGTCCTCAAACGCCTGCCCGACGCGTTCAAAGAGCTTTTTCGCCTCGGAGAGCCGACTGCAATAGCCCATCAGCGTAAAGTCATCTTTGATCTCTTCGCCGCACTGGGAGGAAAGCACTTCGTAGAAAGCGCCCTCCTTGGCCTCTATACGGCAATGGGCCTTCCCCGTAGATGCGTCGATCTCAAGCGATACGGGAGGAAGAAATCTGTCGCTCTCCGTATACATCGTATCGAGAAGGGCGCAGTCGCTCATCTTGCAGATTCCGGGCGCGACGGCGCGTATGCCCCCGAGCAATTCGGCAAGAATAGGCGCGGAAGGATCGAGAACGCGCATCCAATCGGGAATATCGATATCGACGGAGAGCACGGGAAATTCGTATAGAATACGCTCTAAAACGCCGGAAATGTCGTCCTTTGTCATCTGTTCCGCATTGACCGCCAAAACGGGAACGCCGTATTTTTCCTCAAGCGACGCGCGAAGCTCTTCCCGTGAAGACGGATCGAGGCAGTTCAGCAAAATGACATAGGGTTTCCCGATCGTTTTGAGCTCATCCGCCGCCCGTTCTTCGGCCGCCTCGTATCCCGCACGGGGAATGCCCGTGACGGAACCGTCCGTCGTAACGAGGATCCCGATGGTAGAGTGTTCGCGGATCACGCGCTCCGTCCCCTCCTCGGCTGCCTGTTCAAAGGGAACGGGCTCTTCGTTCCACGGCGTCTTTACAAGGCGGGGCGCACCTTCTTCCTCAAACCCGCTCGCGCCATCCACAGGAAAGCCGACGCAATCGATAAGACGAACCTTTGCCTGCGCGTCTTTTACCTTGATCTCCGCCCCCTCTTCGGGCACGAACTTGGGCTCTGTTGTCATGACCGTTTTGCCCGCCGCCGACTGCGGCAATTCGTCCGTATAACGGCTCTTTTTGGCCGCGGGGACGTTGGGAAGGACCAGAGCTTCCATAAATTTTTTGATAAAGGTCGATTTGCCCGTTCTGACAGGTCCCACCACGCCGACAAAAATTTCCCCGCCCGTGCGCGTCGCAATGTCCTCGTATACGTTGAATGTTTCCATAAAAAAGCACCTCCGCCGTTCAAAGATATGATATGGCGTGAGGCGCTCGTTTATGAATGGAGAAAATAATTTTTTAATCTTCCCCGTGGATCTCGCGGTAATAGGGATCGGAAGAAAAATCGCGCTCCCGCGTATATTCCCCGCCCAAAGCCTCGATGGCGAACTTGAGTTCCTGGTATTCGACATAATTGATGTCGTCACGGTCGATGACCTCGAGAAGCACGGGAAGAGCACGCACATCGCCGTAGGCGGCAAGATAGCTCGCATGAATGGGGATCTCCCCGCTCGTGCGGAATGCGTCGAGGAGAAGAGTATAGACCCGTTCGTCACGCTCCTTGCAACGCGACAAGATCTCGAGCATCAGATCGGGCTCCACGTTCTCTTCGTACAGGGAGAGCGCCTGTTGCCTGGCGGCGTCTGCACGTGCCTTGAGCTGTTCGGTAACGGCGTCTTTGAGCTCCGCATCGTCGCTTGTCTTTAAAATATTGAAATATGCGCCGAACGCTTTTTCGTTCGCTCCCGCAAGGTTGACGGCGAGAAGGAGAAGCTCCTCGTTGTCTCCGTCCAAAAGGCGGACAAGCGGATCGGGACAATTCCTGCTCTCCAATTCCCTGCACAGAAAATCGGAGACCGCGACTCCCTCTTCCACATGGCGGCGCAGAGTATCGGCGAGTTCTTCGTCCGTCATGGCGGCATAGTACCCCTTTGGCGTATTACGGATGGACGGAATCGTGATATCGCCGAACTGTTTGTAGAGCTTCGGAATAATGCTCTCCCACTTTTTTTCGGAATATTTCCCCGCGTTTTGCTGCATATACAGCGTGAGTTTTTCATCGAACAGCGCGTCAAAATCTATGAGTTTTTGCATATGTGCCTCACATCAGAAAGTCTAAAATTTCCTGCGTAACATAGCGGTTCGCATCGAACATGTCGCAGATCTCGTCAAGCGATTGCAGACCGCCCTTGAGCCTTGATTCCCGGTAAATGGCAGAGGCAAGCGCCGCGCGTTCGTTCATATACCGCCATGCGCCCGCGTCTTCGAGAGCGGCATAGAGATCTTCTGCCGCCCCGCAAAGTTTCCCCTCGTTGTCTTCGCCGAGAAGCCCGTATTTTGAATAGACGTCGGCAAATGCGTCGAGAAATTCCGCCGCTTTCCGCGGGCCGATGTTGATCGTATGCGTGAAAAATTCTCTGTACATATTGATGAACACCGTGCCGAAAGAATTGTCTTCATTGCGGGCGGTGAGCTCGTGGAGAATGGCGAATTTCACAAAATCGCTGCCCCTGTAGTCGAGAAGCTGTTCGCGCAGGAATTCATCACAGCGGACGCGGGCGGCAACTTTCACGGCGATCATCTGCAATTTTTCGTCCCGCCCCTCGAGCTCGTCGAAAGCGATACGAAGGGCGTAGAGCACTTCGGGCATTTCCGCAAGGGCGGGAAGCATTTCCTCATCCGCCTTGCACCCGGCGAGAAGAATATTGGCGACCCGTCTGTATTCGGTTTGCGGCAAGCGATAAAAGTACCCCATTTCAAGCTCTTTTTCGTCGCCGTCGCGGAGAAGACGCAGATGTTCGAGATAATACTCGGCGACCGCCTTGCGGGGATAGAGCGTCGTGAGCGTTTCGAGCGAAGAAATAGCCTCTTGCGTCTTGCCGAGATGATACCCGGAGACCGCATAGAAAAAGAGCACGTTTTCATCGTACGGCAACCGCTTTTTGAGCTCCGAAAGCACCTGAAAAGCTTCCGCGTCGAGCCCCGTCTCACAGAGCGCGGTCGCGATACGGTAGAGATCGTCGGTACCGTCGGCGGAAATCGAAGCGAGCTTTCGCGCGGCTTCCCTCGCCCGCTCTTTCTCTCCTCTTGCGCCGAGAACGGCAATATACGTTGTGAGCGCCTGAATATTTTCGGGATGAACCGCAAGGAGCGCCTCGCACTCCTTTTCCGCCTCTTCCTCTTCGCCCATCATGAGAAGACACATGGCGGCAAGTCCAGCCGCAGAGGGATAATCGGGACTGTCTTCGTCCACGAGAAGAAGTCTTTCACGGGCTTCTTTCAGATTCCCTTCCCGCATGCGGTCGAGGCCCCCTTTGAGCGCCTCGGGGTCGGCGCCGCCCACGAGATGCAGCCGCGGTCTTTCAACGGGCTCGAACGTGTCGAGAAATTCCGTCAATTCGTCAAACTCGTCCTCTTCGTCGTCATCGGGATAGGCGCGGCTATAATAGAACGCCGATTGCAATTCGTTGCCCATATTCATAAAGACGACGGAGAGCCCTTCATAACCCTCGGGAAAATCGGCCTCGTTGCACAGATCGAGAAAACGAAACCATGCGTCAGCGGCGGACTCCCACAGCTCAAGCGACTCGTAGACGTCGGCATAGAGCGCGAGTGCGTCCGCGCTCGGCGGATACAGCCCCGCTCGCTTGTTGAGCATGGTGAGCGCACCGAAATAGTCTCCCCCGTCCGCGCGCTTTTCGGCGCTGTCGAGCAAAAACTCGTCGCTCAGCGTCCATGTTTTCACTCCGTTCCTCATGATCCCTCCCCGAAAAGGCGCTCCGCGTCCTCTTTCGTGAATGTATAGTCTGTATTACAGTAATGGCAGTGCACCGTGATCGCGCCCTGCTCCCCGATCAGCGCCAAGGCGTCCTCTTTGCCGAGCGAAAGCACGGCGCTCTCCGCTCTCTTGCGCGAACAATGGCAACGGAAACGTATCTTCCGTTCGTCGTAAGTTTCGTCTGTGAACATGCGGAGAATGCCCTGCGCGCCCCTATCCGCGATAAGAGATGAAACTGCCCCAAAACGGGAGATCTGTTCTTCGCAAAAGGAGACCGCTTCTTCGCCCGCGCCCGGAAGAGGCTGCAAAAAAACGCCGCCCGCGCCCAATACTTTTTCCCCTTGAACGCGTACGCCGAGCGCAATAGCCGTCGGCCGCTGTTCGCTCGTAAGAAAATAGGCGGAAAAATCTTCGGCGATCTCTCCCGACACGAGGTCGCTTGTCCCCGTGAAAGGAATGCCCGTTCCGTCGTCACAGACGACGGTAAGCGTGCCGTTTTTACCGACAAAGCCGCCCACATCGAGCTTGCCATCGGCGCGGAGCGGGAGTTCGGCTTTCGGCTCGGCAACAAACCCGCGCATATTCAGACTGCCGTCGCCGGCCACACAGATCTTGCCGCCCGCGCCGTCTCCGTTCACCGTGACCGCGAGAGAACTTCTGTCCCCCTTTAACCAACTGCACAAATAAACGGAAGCCGTGAGCGTACGTCCGAACGCCGCCGTCGCAACGGCGGAAAAATGATGACGGCGCTTGGCCTCCGAGACCGCCGCCGTACTGTCGATCACAGCGAGGGAGACGTTCCCCCCGCATATCAGCGTCTTTAAGATGATACTTTCCCGCATATAAAATTCAGCCTGTCGCTCTCTTTTTTATCTTCGCCGAGCCGCCCCTCGACTTCCGCGCGGAAACCCGCCGCCCGCAGTGCGCTAAGAACAGCCTCTTCCGTGTGGATATAGCGGACGTGCTTTTCGTCGTAACGGCGGAACAGCCCGTTTTCCTTGACGAACAGGGTGACATCCGTCTCCACACGGTCCTCTTTGAGCATGTTGAATTCGAGATAGGTCACGTTTTCCCTGTCGTCCCCGAACATATTATTTGCAACTTTATGCCGCAATTTGTATTCCGAACTGATGTCAAACCAAAACAGCCCGTCCTTTTTTATACATTTTGCAATGTTGCCGAATGCGGACGAGAGTTTTTCGGGCGGGAGATAGTTGAAGCAATCGTTCGCGCTCAAAATAAAATCGTAGCGCCCAAGCGTTTTCAAGTGCGCGGCGTCGGCGTGGAGAAAGGGAATTACGAGCCCCTCTTCCGCGGCAAGACGCGCCGCCTTGGAAAGCATGGCGGCGGAAAGATCGCCGCCCGTCATGTCGTAGCCCGCTCGTTTTAAGGCACGGGTAAATGCCCCGCTTCCGCACCCGAGGTCGAAGCCTCTTTTCCCCGCGTTCCGCCGCGCAAGGCCCTCAATAAAATACTGCGACCATGCCGGATAGTCGCAGTCATCATTCAAAAATTCAAACCATTCGGCAAGATGATCGTATGCCTGCGTCATCTTCTTATTTGCGCGGCAACATCTTGGGGCGACGTACTTTTTTCTTTTTCTTTTTGCCGCCCTCTTTGCCGTTTTCCTCCTCGCTGAGCGCCTTTTCGAGCTCGTCGAATTCCTTATTGTATTCGACGTACCTCTCGTCGTTCTTATGTTCTTCCTCGTACTCTTTGACGTCTTGCGCCATTACTTCCTTGCTCTCGCGAAGCTTCTGAAGGTCTTCACGGGAGAAAGAGTCGGGAAGCTGATAGGGATCCGCGCCCTCGTCGATGGGCTTCACGGGACGGGAGACGAGTTTGCTTCTGCCGCCGAGCACCATCTGTCTCCTGTATTCGCGCATGGCGGCGCTCTGTTCCTCTGTGACCGTGGGCGCGTTCATCGTGCCGCTTTCTTTATTGTAGAGGCCCCTGCCCGTCGCGATGCCGTGCGAGGGATTGACGTATTTATCGAACGCCCATTGGCTGTAGTCGAGCCAGACGAGCCCCGAATACGAGAAGCCGATGAGGAGAAGGAAAAAGATCCCTACGACTCCGAAAAAGCCCATGCCCCCGAAAATGGCCATGAAATAAGGCCAGAGCGCGAGCGCGGCGAAAAAGACAGTTTGCGGGAACGTCCCGATCGTCATGACGACGGCGTTGCGGAAGAGCGCCCAGGGCCCCTGTTTGTAGTTGATGCCGAGAGAGATCATCCACATACACACGAGAAGCATGAACGATACGAAAATATAGCCAACGACTTTTGAAGCGACCATCCAGCCAGCGCCGGGAGCGTTCGTCGCGACGTAGAAATCGGCAAGATTGCCCATGGTCCGCGCCACGAAGAGCACGACGGTGAAGATGAGAACGGCCTCGAGCACATTCAGAAAGTTCCGCTTGATGCCGCGCAGAAAGTCGTTCGCAACGAAAATGCCTTCCGTCCAGATGAGGTTTCTGATGATATAAAATCCGCCGGATAGTCCCAGTCCCGCAATAACTCCCGCGGGGATAAAGAGGGAGAAATAGACGAGATCGCTCTGCAACATCATCGCTTCGGCGTTGCCCACGATGTCGGGAATATAGGGAAAAGAGGGACCGAGCGCCGCACCGAACGCGCCGCTCATTCCCGACACCCCAACCTGAAGATAACGCCATACGATGAGCGCCGCCATCGGGAGAGCCGTGAGGAGAATGAGCAGATTGACAAGCATGAGACGCCCGAATCTTCCCTTTAAAATATCCCAGAAGAGCCCGAAGCGGCTTGTGGGGAGAGTGCTCCTCGCATAGTCCTCGCTGCGCTCTTTCCCGATCAGCCAACGGGCCACCAGTCCTCTTTTTTCCGTATCTGCCATAATTGTGCTCCGAAATTTGCTTAACGTAGACGGCCGAATTCAAGCCGTAAAGACATTATAGCGCAAATAAGAAAATTTTTCAACGGAAAAGCAGTCAAATCTTTTAAAAAGTTGATTTTTTCATACGCGGACGGAAAAAGTTATTTTCCCACGCGCTCTTTTCTTCCATTCCGCCGCCTCCGAAAAGGGGAATTTCTCCCCCGCCGCCCCGCCGACGGGCGGCAAAGGACAAAACAGATCGATAAAATGTCTTGCATTTTACTTTTCCTTATGCTAAAATGTTCGGGAGAAAAAGATTTGGAGAAAGACATGAAAAAATATCGCGTCGGGATCATCGGCGCTACGGGCATGGTCGGGCAAAGATTTGTACAGCTCCTCGAAAATCACCCGTGGTTCGTTCCCGTATCGCTCCTCGCGAGCCCCCGCTCGGCGGGAAAAACATATGCGGAAGCCGTTGAAAACAAATGGGCGTTTCCGTCGCCCGTACCCGCCTACGCGCGGGAGATGATCGTAGCTGACGCTTCCGCGCCGCAAGCGCTCGTCGGAAAGGTCGATTTTGTCTTTTGCGCCGTCAGCATGAAAAAAGAAGAGACGCAAGCGCTCGAGGAAGCATACGCAAAGTGTGAGATCCCCGTCGTCTCCAACAATTCCGCGCACCGTTTTACGCCAGACGTTCCCATGGTGATCCCCGAGGTCAATCCAGAGCACCTCGCCGTCATTCCTTTCCAGAGAAAGCGGCTCGGCACACGGCGCGGCTTTATCGCGGTAAAAAGCAACTGCTCGCTGCAATCGTACGTTCCCCTTTTGCATCCGCTCAGAAAATTCGGCATAAGATCTGCCGCCGTCTGCACGTATCAGGCGATCTCGGGCGCGGGGAAGACGTTTTCGACCATGCCTGAAATCGCGGACAATATTATCCCCTACATAGGCGGCGAGGAAGAAAAGAGCGAACGGGAGCCTCTCAAAATATGGGGCAAGATCGAGGACGGAAAAATCGTTCCCGCATCTTCCCCTCTCATCACGGCGCAATGCCTCAGAGTGCCCGTTTCGGACGGACATACGGCGGCTGTGTTCGTCTCCTTTGAAAAAGATCCGAAGCGCGAAGAAATTCTTGCGGCATGGGAATATGCGGGAGAACCCCAACGTCTTTCTCTCCCATCCGCGCCGGAAAAGTTCATTACGTATTTTGAGGAAGATGACCGTCCGCAACCCGCACTCGACCGCATGAAAGAAAAGGGAATGGGCATATTCGCGGGCAGACTGCGGAAAGATCAGCTTTTCGGCTGGAAATTTATAGGACTTTCCCACAATACGCTGCGCGGCGCGGCGGGCGGCGCGGTCCTCCTTGCGGAACTTCTCGCCGTAAAAGGCTATTTCGGCTGACAAAAAATTTGCGGTATGAACATAAGATAAAGGTGAAAATATGACAGGTTTTTTAAAGGGAGTCGCTACGGCGCTCATCACACCCTTCACACAGGACGGCGTCAACTTCAAGGCGCTCGAAAAACTTCTGAACTATCAGGAAGAAGGCGGCGCGGACGCCGTTGTCATTCTCGGCACGACGGGTGAACCCGCCACAATGACTGCCGAAGAAAAGGAAGAAGTCATTCGCTTCGCACGGGCGCACGTAAAATCGATAAAGCTCATCGTCGGCACGGGCGGCAACTGTACGGAAAACGCCGTAAGGATGACAAAAAAAGCGGAAGAGCTCGGTGCGGACGGCGTGCTCGCAGTGACGCCGTACTATAATAAATGTACGCAAAAGGGACTCGTGGCGTATTACAGTGCAATCGCCGCGGCGACGTCGCTTCCCGTTATCGCCTACAACGTGCCCTCGCGGACGGGCGTCAATCTTCTGCCTGCAACAATGGCGGAGATCGCCGCGATCCCCAATATCGCGGGGATCAAAGAGGCGAGCGGAAATATGGCGCAGGTCATGGAGACCGCAAGGCTTATCCGCGGCAAATGCGACCTCTATTCGGGCGAAGACGCGCTCAATTTGCCCATTTTATGCGCGGGCGGCGCCGCCGTCATCTCCGTCCTCTCAAATATTGTCCCTGCGGACGTCAAAAAAATGGTCTCCTGCATCGAACAGGGCGACCTGCGGACCGCAAATAAGATCGGAGACGCCCTTTTCCCCCTTGCGAAAGCATGTTTTATCGAAGTAAATCCCATCCCCGTCAAAGCGGCAATGGCAACGCTCGGCTTCGATGTCGGCGTTCCCCGAGCCCCTCTCACGCAGATCGAGCCGCAAAACCTCGAAACGCTGAAATCGGCCATGAAAAAATATGCCACGGAGAAAATAGCATGAAACTTATTCTTCTCGGCTGCTGCGGCAGAATGGGAAAATTTGTTACCGAACTCGCAAAAGAACAGGGACATGAGATCGTATGCGGCGTTGACATCTGCCCCTCCCCCATGCCCTATCCCGTATTTACTTCCTTTTCGGACGTAAACTGCACGGCAGACGCCGTGATAGATTTCTCTTCCCCCTCCTATTTGACAGAACGGCTTATTTTCTGCGAAAAAAACGGGCTCCCCATCGTGCTTGCCGCAACGGGATATTCCGAAGAAGACTTACAGACGGTGGACGCATTTAAAAATAAGATCGCGATGTTCAGAACGGGAAATCTCTCCCTCGGCATCAATCTGTTGCAATTCCTTGTAAAGCGCGCGGCGGAAATTTTAGGCGAAGATTTCGACGTTGAGATCGTTGAAAGACATCACAATCAAAAGAAAGACGCGCCCTCCGGCACGGCGCTCATGTTGGCGGAGAGCGTGAAAGCGGGATTCGGGACGCAAAAGGTGAACGTGTGCGGCAGACAGGGTAACGTTGGCGCACGTAGAAAGAACGAGATCGGAATTCATGCGGTGCGCGGCGGGACGATCGTGGGTGAGCATGAAGTTATGTTTGCGGGCGAGGACGAGATCGTTACTCTTTCCCATTCCGCACGCAGCCGCAAAATCTTTGCCGTAGGCGCGCTGAAAGCCGCCGCGTGGTTGAAGGATCAGCCCGCCGGTCTGTATGGAATGGACGAGCTTTTGAAAGACATTCTGTAAATTTCAGATTTTTTTCCTTTTTTTCCGAATATCGCTTGACTTATTCCTTGGTTTTTAATATACTAATAAATGCTTGTAAGCGAAATCCCCAAAAAATCGCAAGGCAAGGTTTTGGGGAAAGGAGAGGCAACGTAGCGGAATCGCACTTTACGTCTTGCGCGAAGTGTTCGAAACGGAGTTTGCCTCGACGCGCTGGTGTAGCTCAGCAGGTAGAGCGCATCCTTGGTAAGGATGAGGTCGGCGGTCCGAGTCCGCTCATCAGCTCCATGAGAAAAGGGAACGCGAATGCGTTCCCTTTTCTCATGGGAATTTATTGCAGAACAAGGACTGCCGACCCGCAACAAATCGACAAGTGCGTCGACAATTTCAAAACTACGGACAAAGGGCCGATGATAAAATATCCGATTTCTGCGACGAGATCCAAAGTCTCCGTCCTTTCCCGCACACAGTGTTAAAAGACGGCGTTCTATCAAACGATCCGTGCGATCTGACCCATCGATACGAAACAACTCCGCGAAATGCGGAGTCTTTTTATGAACTTTTCTTTTTATGCATTGCGCTTGGCGTCTTTCCTCATCAGAATGATGAGAAGCGCCGCAAGTTCCGCGCCAAGTACGGCCGTGAGCGAAAGCACAAGCCACCACATGTCCGTCTTCTTTTCCGTCCCCTCGCTCTCGCTTTGAGCCGAAAGGAAAACGACGCCGTCGGCCGCCTCCTGCCCCTCCTGCGCGATGAAAGCCGTCTCGCTTTGTATTTCTTGCGCCGACGCGGAATTTCCCTTTACGGTGAATGCACCGTACAGAGCGCAAAGCAAGACGCATACGGATAAAATCGCCGCCAGAAAAACTTTTTTCATTCGCTTGCAATTTTCTTTCATACCACTTCTCCTTTCGTGTGTATTGTATCACATGGTAAGAGGAAAGTCAACGGTTCAAAAAAAATTTATCAATCATTTGAAGAACTTTGCTCAACTTACCTTGTAATATGCCGCGAGCCCGCCCTCGCTCGTCTCACGGTAGCGTGCGTTGATATCTTTGCCCGTCTCGTACATCGTTTTGACGATGAGATCGAAAGAAATTTTCCTTGTCCCCGTGAGAACGCGGGAAAGTTCTGCGCTCTCGAGCGCCCGCATGGCGGCGACGGCGTTGCGCTCGATGCATGGGATCTGCACATAACCGCAGATCGGATCGCAGGTAAGTCCGAGTTGATGCTCGAGCGCGATCTCGGCGGCATACTCCGTTTGATCGATGGGAGCGTTGAACAGGCGGCAGACAGCCGCGGCGGCCATGGAAGTCGCAGTTCCGATTTCCGCCTGGCAACCCGCTTCTGCGCCGCTTACGGAGGCATTTTGCTTCACTGTGACGCCGACAAGCCCTGCCACAGCAAGCGCCTCGAGGATCTTTTTTTCCGAAAAGCCCTCTTTTCTGCTCATGTAAAAGAGCACGGCGGGGAGCACGCCGCTCGCCCCGCAAGTAGGCGCCGTGACGACCGTGCCGCCGCCCGCGTTCTCTTCGCTCGTGGCAAACGCAAAGGCGCAAAGATGCCTCTTTTCAAACTCCTCGGGGCCCTCGTCATCCGTACGCGTCTCAAATAAGATCTTGGCCTTGCGGGCGACTTTCAGCGTTCCCGGGAGCGTCCCCTCGGCGGTAAGTCCCCTGTAGATCGTCGATTTCATAGAATGCCAGATCGTTTGCAGATAATCCCCGATCCCCTCGCCTTCGAACTCGTAGACGGCGCGGTCGAGCGGAATATCTTTCTGTTTGCAGTACGCCATGATCTCCGAAAATGTCCCGAAAGGATAAACTTCCCGCGCCTCGATCATCGGTTCGCCGACGGCGCGTACGCTTCCCCCGCCCACGGATTGATACGTGACGGAAAGAATCGGATCCCCGTTTCCGTCGAGTGCCGTAAGTTCCATGGTGTTCGGATGGGCGAGCGGCTTGTCCGACGGATCGAAAATGACTTCCACCTCTTTGCGGGCGCCCTCGAAGACGTCGATCACCGCCCTGTCGGTGAGGTGCCCCTTCCCCGTCAGCGCAAGGGAACCGTAGAGCGTTGCCCGATAGGATGCAGCGTCCCTGCAGCGGTTCAAAAAATCTTTTGCGGCGCGTTCGGGCCCCATTGTGTGGGAACTTGATGGTCCCCTGCCGATTTTATAAAGTTCTTTTAATGACTGCATCGTTCTCCTCGCTGTTTTTTTATTTTCGTGCGCTCTTTTTTACAAAGAAAAGGGAATACTGTAGATAAAGTATGACGATTTTATATATTTGCTTGGCCGTTTATATCCTCGCCGTCAACTTCTATGCGTTCCGCTTTCTGCGGGCGCAAAAGGAGGGATATGAAACGGACGGCGTTATCAAGGGAGACGGAAAGCTGTTGCTCGCGGCTCTCCTCGGCGGCGCGATCGCCGTGTACGCGTCCATGTTTATCATGCACTACCGTCTCGGCAATTTGTTTTTTATGATCTTTATGCCCCTTCTGGCCGTTCTCAACGTCTATTGCTTTGTGCTGGCCTTTCGGGGCGTCTATATGTTTTTCTGAAAAACGCCGCGCCTATTCGCCGTAGTGCTCCTCAAGCCATTTGGCAACGCCATCCTCTTCGCAGTAGCCGATAACGCCCGTCGCCTTTTCCTTGAGCCAGCTGTCCGCATTCATGACGGCGTACTTCTCGTCGCACACGTCGAACATGTCGGAATCGTTGGATGTATCGCCGAAACAGACGACTTTGTTGCAGCCGAGGCGTTCTTTCAAAAAACGCACTCCGTTCGCCTTGGTCGCTTCTCGCGGCGAAACCTCCATCCAAAAGTCGTTCTGATACTTTTCCTGATGAAAAATACAGATGAAGCGATGATCGTATTTGAGGATATCCCACGCCTTTTGCAGTTGTTCGCGCGGGCCGATACACTTGAAGTAGAAAATGTATCCGCCGAGCAGTTCCTCTTCGGTATGCACGGGATCGAGCCTCACGTCCCCTTTCCGACGATAGAGATAGCGTTCGATGCCGACATTTTCCCTGCCGAGCTGAAAAGCGACGCGTTCGCGGTCCAGCTCTCTTGCGCCGAATACAAAGGGCGGAATATCGAATTCTTTCAGGACGGAAAAGACATAGCGCTTTTCTTCGTCCGTAAAAAGGACGGCGCGGAGAGTTTCGCCCGTGTTGTAATTATAGATGAGGCCGCCGTTATAGAGCACGACGGGCGTACGGATATCGAGCCCGTCCAAGGCAAGTTTCGCGCTCAGAGCAGAGCGCGCCGTCGCAAACGACAAGATCATGCCGCGGCCGATAAGGCCGTTTAGTTTTTCCCGGCTGTACAGAGAGACTTTCTCTTGGCTCGTGAGCAAAGTGCCGTCCAGGTCCGTAACATAGAGTGTTTTCATATAAAATCTGCCCGCCGATACGTTTCTACTACATAATATTTCAAGCATGGAAATTATACCACAACGCGCGTTTGAATGCAAGCCCAATTCAATGTTTACAGCGGGAAAGAGAAGAAAAGCGATGAAAAAATTTTTTGGAAAAAATGTTCGCAAATTCCTCTAAAATCGTTTGACATATCTATAAAACTTTGATAGAATAAGCAAGCATTGACCGATCGCGGGTGTAGTTCAGTGGTAGAACACTAGCCTTCCAAGCTGGTCGCGTGGGTTCAATTCCCATCACCCGCTCCAATT